>JAPKCC010000036.1 GCA_028823105.1 Phycisphaerales bacterium
CCCCAAACCACGACCAAGCTTCACCGGGTACAATCACACAGGCCATTAAGAAACCATTCACGTTGCTCGACGACGGGCTCCACAAAGGTCGCCGCGGCGGGCGCCGCAGCGGGCGCCGCAGACGTCGCCACATCCTGCAGGGCGAGGACCGTGTTCGAGAGGAGGTTGGCAAGAGTCGAGGAAAAGTCGATCATGGCTGGCTCGGGACGTTGCCGGGTCGAAGAAGTTCGACGCGACGTGAGATCATGGAATCCGGTCGGAAGGACCGGCGGAACTGCGAGGAGAGATCAATCAAGGAGCGGCTCCCGTCGAAGCGATCTGATCAATCGAACCGGCGGCTTGCGTGCTCCTGCGATCGCGGATCCAGAGCAGGCCGACGCCGACCACCATCACGAACAAGGTGACCAGTCCGCCCAACTGCATCACCCGGAAGGCGAGCAGATGGTAGGAACCCGAATCTGGGTCGTAGACATGGCACCAGAGAATAAAACGTTCCAATGTCGAACCGATGCGGCCTTCGGCACCTTCCATCAAGGCGAATCGAAGCGTGTCCGGCTCGTATCGAACTCCGTAGAGGTAGCGGGAGATCCGCCCGTCGGGAGTGATGATGAAGAGTGCGGCGGCATGGGCATACTCGCCGTCGTCCTGAAGTCGGTACTTGAAACCGACGGCATCGGCGAGGGCACGCGTGTTCTCCGCCGAACCAGTCAGGAAGTGGAATCCCCTCGATGCGCCAGGACGGCCGTACTCCAGGAGGTACCCCTCCTTCTTAATCTTTGCGAGTTCGTGACTCTCACGAGGATTCACGCTCACTGCGATCAGATCGAAGTCCGTACCCGCGGACAGGTCGTCGACTCCAGTGAGCCCGTCCATGGTCTCGTTAAGCACGAGATTGCAGAGCATCGGGCACTTGAAGTACCCCATCTGAAGGATCGCGGGTCGCGCACCGTCGAGGAGATCCCCGAGCCGAATCTCCTGGCCATCCTCGTCGGTAAACACGAGGTCGAGGGGAAGCGTCTCGTCGAGATGCTCGATGATGTCCACCCCGACGAGTTCAGGAGGGACGTCAGCATTGAATTCGGGGTCTTGGGCCGATGCGACCGTTCCGACCAACGCCAGCGCCGCAACCGTCGCGAGACGGCCGAAGAGGCTGCGCCACATTCGAGAACCGATGATGAAATCGGCCGCGAGGCGGGTGCGTCGGGATGGAACGGGGCGTTGGTTCATCGGCTGGCGATCTCTCCTGAATCGTCCGACTCCGTGGCGTCCGTCGAAGCACGAGCGTCGGCCACCACGAGTTCCATCGCACGACTGACGGGAATCCGGATTCGGCTCAACTTGTTGCCTTCGGCGTCTTCGACTTCGTAGTTCTGGTATTCGGTGAGTTGTTCCTGCTGGGCAAGCCGCAGTTCCTGCAGTGCAATGACCGGCTGGTTCACGATCTTCCGGTCGACTTCTCCTTCGACGAAGGCGAAGTACATCGCAACCGAAGCGAGGACCGTGACCACCATGACCACCACGCTGACCAGCGAGATGAACCAGGTGACCCCGGGTTCGGGGTCGTCTTCGGGAAGACCCGGATTCAGGAGTTCGGGATCGGTGTTGTGTTCACTCATGTCAGTGGTTCCGGACCGGAAAGTCGATCGAGCCGGCGAGACTCATTGGTTTTCGAAGGAGAGGCCTTCGTGGAGTCGTGGATCTCGAATAGCGAGCAAGGTTGATGCCCGCATGCGACGAATGGTCATCCAGAGGTAGATGCCGCCGACTCCGGCGAGCATCGTGAAGTTGAGGGGATTGAAGATATGAGTCGAGGCATCGGCGTGGGCTTCAACGACCTCCATGTAGGTCTTTGCGGTCATCGCGTCCGCGGGCACCTCTGGCATGATGAGCCAGTAGAGGTCGAACCACCCAAAGAACAGCATCCAGATCGCCGCCGCGAGGAGGTACCACGAAAGACGCTTGGTCCACTTGGAGATCAGGGCGACGAACGGCACGACGAAGTGACCGAAGAGCAGGACGAAGGAGAGAGTCCCCCATCCACCGATCTGACGCCCGAGGAACCAACCCGTCTCCTCGGGAATGTTTGCGTACCAGATCAGCATGTACTGGCTGAACCCGATGTACGCCCAGAAGATCATTCCGAAGGCGAAGAGCAGCTTGCCCATGTCCTGGTAGTGCTCGCGATTCACGACTTGCTTCAACCGACCGACGGACTGGAGCCGGAGAACCGCGATGATCAGGACCGAGAACCCACAGGTGCAGCAGCCACAGAAGAAGTAGACGCCGAACATCGTGCTGAACCACGCTGGACTCAACGACATGATCCAGTCGAAGGCCGCAAAGGTGATGGTCAGTCCGAATCCGATCGCGGTCGGTCCGGACCACTTCTGCATTTTCTCGGTAAGCCGAATATCGCCAGTGGCGTCCTGAGCGACGCTGGTCCTGAGGAACCACGTGGAGACCACGCCCCAGAACGTCACGTAGATGATCGCGCGGATCCAGAAGAACGTGGAGTTCAGATAGGCCGACTTCGCGGCGACGATGGCGTGTTCCTCGGGGTGATGCGCCTTGAGGGCCTCGAGATCCGCCCAGGGAAAGAGCACGCCCGGACCCCAGTTTGACTGGGAACCGTCGCCGCCTTCGACATGGCCGCCACCGGAGAGCCAGAGTGCGGCAAAGGGGATGAGCCCGACCCACGCCCATTTCAGGTTGGCCGCGATCAACTCCGCGGGACGGCGGACGGTGGTGCTCCACCCGGCCCGCGTCAGATGCTGGATGAATACGAAGAAGAGCGCGCCCAGCGAGATCGCGAGCACGAACATGTAGTTCTGTGTCCAGCTCTTCATGAGGAATGTCGGCGTGGTGCCGAACATTCCGCCGAATCCGATCACCGCACTGGCGACCAGACCGATGATGCCGACCAGACCGGCAGCCTGCTGAGCGCCCATGGCGGCGTTGCCGAGACGAACGTTGCCTTCGGAGAGGTCCGGTTTGGCGACGTGGATGCTGCTCATCGGTTCAACTCCGCCCGCTGATCGGCGGGGACGTCCTGCATCGTCGCGTTCTGACTTCGTTGCAGGGCTTTGACGTAGAGAGCGATCGCCCAGCGGTCCTCGACGGTGACCTGCGAGCCGTAGCCCGCCATCGAGTTCTTTCCGTTGGTGATCGTGTTGAAGATCTGGCCGATGGGCTGCTCGCTCCAGCCCGGATCATGGAGATTCCGAGCCTGCGTCCAGCTGGTCCCGTCGGGAGGACCGTCGGCATTGTTCATAAGACTAAACGCCCGCTGATTGACGGGGCCTTGTCCGCTGCCGTTCCAACCGTGGCACGGTGCGCAATAGATGTTGAATCGTTGCCGGCCTCGTTCGACGGTTTTCCGGTCGAGCTTGATCGCCTCGGGAAGCGAGGTCGCCCACCCGCCGTCGACCACGCCGTTCCGAAGATGAGGATCGAGAAAGGTCTCGCCGCGAGCGACCGCGCCGACGACTTCTGGACGCATCGCTCGCTGGTCCGCGTAGATCGGGTTCTCCGATTGCGCCTTGAACTTCGCCTGGATGTCCATGTCCTGGATGATATGGATGGGGCGACCCTCCGATGGCGTCGCACGCACGCGGGCGGCTACCACTGGCGGAATGAGCGCCACCATCAGAAGAACCATCACGCTATAGACGATGAGACGTGGCATCAGTCCTGAACCTCCTCGACGGCGACGGCCCCGAGCGATTCGAGGAATGCCTCGGTCCGGGTGCGGAAGAACTTGGGATCACGAGCCTCGATGACGATGTAAAACCGATCGTCGGTGGCTCGCCGGAATCGATCATTGCCCAGCAGCGGATGATGCAGTCGGGGTAGACCGTTCATCGTCAACATGCCAAACACGCAGGTCAGGGCTGCGAACAGGATGGTGAGCTCGAAGATCACGGGGATGAATGCCGGAATCGAGAGCAGCGGCTTGCCCGAGATGAGATAGGGATACCCCGTCACCCAGACCATCGCCCACACCGACATGCCGCTCGAGTTGGTGAACGCCTGCAACACGAATGCGGCTATTAGACCGGTGAGCCCGGCGAAGAAGACCATGATCGGCAGAATCGTCGGCTTGATTCCCATGGCGCGGTCGAGCCCGTGCACCGGGAACGGCGTGCAGCAGTCCCACCAGCGGTATCCCGCCTGACGAACCTGCTCGGCGGCCTTCAGAATGTCGCCGGGGGTTTCGAATTCCGCCAGCAGTCCGTGGATTTTCACCGAGTCGGAAAGAGAGTCCGCGGGTTCGATGGTTGGAACTGGTGTTTCAAGCGTGGTCACGACGGGCCTCCAGTCGCGGGCGCGGGAGTGCCGTGATGGTTCCCGTCCTCATCATGATGAGCGTTGGCGGCGGGCATCACCATCTTCACTTCAGCCATGGCGATCATGGGAAGGAAGCGGCAGAACAGCAGGAACAGGGTGAAGAACAGACCGAACGCGCCGGCCATGGTTCCGATGTCCACCCAGGTCGGCGTGAAGAATTCCCATGAACTAGGAAGGAAGTCGTTGGCCAGCGAACTCACGATGATCACGAATCGTTCGAACCACATGCCTACGTTGACCACGAGGCTGAGGAAGAACATCAGCGGGATGCTGGTTCGAATGGCCTTGAACCAGAACAGCTGCGGCGTGATGACGTTGCAACTCACCATCAGCAGGTAGGCCCACCAGTACTGACCGAACGCCCGATTCACAAACGCGAATTTCTCGTAGAGAGCGCCCGAGTACCAAGCGATGAAGAACTCCATCGCGTAGGCGTACCCGACCATGCTGCCAGTCACCAGGATGACCTTGTTCATGTTGTCGAGATGACGAAGCGTGATGAGGTTCTTGAGTCCGAACATCTCGCGGGCGGGGACCGCAAGGGTCACCACCATCGCGAATCCGGAGAAGATCGCACCCGCGACGAAGTAGGGCGGAAAGATGGTGGTATGCCAGCCGGGGAGCTGACTCACGGCGAAGTCGAAGGACACCACGGAGTGAACGGAAAGCACCAGCGGCGTCGAAAGCGCGGCGAGGAGCAGGTAGGCCCGCTCGTACCGGTGCCAGTGGCGATTGCTTCCCCGCCATCCGAGGGCGAAGAGACCGTAGGCGACCTGTTGGAGTCGACCCTTGGCGCGATCACGAAGCGTGGCGAGGTCGGGGATAAGGCCCGTGTACCAAAAGAGCAACGAGACGGTGAAGTAGGTTCCCACCGCGAACACGTCCCAGAGCAGCGGACTGCGGAACTGAGGCCACATCTCCATCTGGTTCGGCAGCGGGAAGAGCCAGTACACCACCCATACGCGACCGACGTGGATGCCCGGGAAGATGCCGGCGCACATCACGGCGAAGATGGTCATCGCCTCCGCAAACCGGTTGATACCCGTTCGCCACTTCTGACGGAAGAGGAAGAGGATCGCGGAGATCAGCGTTCCGGCGTGACCGATGCCCACCCAGAACACGAAGTTCGTGATGTCGTACGCCCAGGCGACCGGCGTGTTCAGACCCCAGACACCGACTCCGGTGAAGATGAGGTAGAGCACACAGACCCCGAGCAGTCCGAGGAGTCCGAGACTCCCCGCGAACGCCACGTACCACGCGAGTGGTGCGCGACCGGCTTCACTGACCTTGGACACCTGGGCGGTCACCTGACCGAAGGTGGTCATGTTCAACACCAGCGGCGCCCGGGTTCCGGGGACTTCGGTGGTGTTATCGACGATACGTCCGCCGACCTGGTCGGCTCTGATCGAGCTCATGATCGAACTTCCTCAGCGGTGGTCGACGCGGCGGCGTGTGCGCCGGCAGCCGCGTCCGATTGACTGTCGTGATGACCATCCCCCCCACCGGCGCGGGGTACGCCGGGGTTCGTCACCTTGGCGAGGTAACGGAGTCTGGTCTTGGTATTGAGTTCTTCCAGAAGCTGGTACGAGACCTTCTTCTTCTGGAGTTCGGTCACCTTGGAACCGGTGTCGGCGAGGTCGCCAAACACGATGGCCCCGGTCGGGCAGGCTTGCTCGCACGCCGTCTTGATGACCCCGTCCGGAATCGACCAGTCGGGACTGGACGCCGTGCCACCGGCCTGCGCCCATTCGTTCTTGTATTCGATCTTGGCCGCGCTGATCCGCTGCACGCAGAAGGTGCACTTCTCCATGACGCCGCGGTTGCGGACCGTCACTTCGGGATTCATCTGCATCCGCCGCCACTGGTCCGGACCGTCCGACATGTAGTAGTCGGGCTTGACCGCGAACATGCCTTCCTGCTCGCGGACGGGCTCGCGACGCCAGTAGTCGAACCAGTTGAACCGACGCACCTTGTAGGGGCAGTTGTTGCTGCAGTACCGGGTACCGATGCACCGGTTGTAGACCATCACGTTCAATCCGTCCTTGTCATGGACGGTCGCCGCGACCGGGCAAACCTGCTCGCACGGCGCGTTCTCGCACTGCATGCAGGTGACCGGCTGTACGAAGACCGCTTCCGGGGCCGCGGGGTCGTCTCCCTTGAAGTAGCGGTCGACGCGGATCCAATGCATCTCCCGGCCACGGGCGACCTGATCCTTACCGACCACCGGCACGTTGTTCTCGGCCTGACAGGCCGTGACGCACGCGCTGCACCCCGTGCAGGTGTTGAGGTCGATCGACATGCCCCACTTGAACCGCGCACCGTCGAGATTGGTCTCTTCCCAGAGGCTGAGCCGGTGAGCAATGTGAACCCGATGCTGCGCGAAGTCGGGGTGACTTCGATAGTCGTCGAGCGTGGTCTCTCGCACGAGGGTGGGGAGCCGCTCCTGAATGCTGCCGAGTGGCACGTCGGGGATCAGCGCGTCCATCGCGCCGTGATCCTGCGTCTGAGCGAACTCATACCGGCCGCCGGTCGGCGACATGGTCGCGCCCGTCGCAATCCAGGCGTTCTTGGTGGTTCGGATCGGATATGCGTTGAATCCCGCACCGTCGGCGATCGACCCCGAGTCGGGGCCCTGCCCCCATCCGAGCGAGATCGCGATGGTGTGCGCGCTCATCCCCGGAACCGGGAACACCGCAGCCTCGATGGTTTGGCCGCCAACCTTCACGGAGACGACGTCGCCGATCTTCAATCCACGAGCCTTATAGAGCGACGGGCTGATCAAGGCCGCGTTGTCCCAAGTGATCTTGGTGATGCTGTCAGGGAGTTCCTGCAGCCAGCCGAGATTCGCGAAGCGGCCGTCATAGACGCGGGCGTCGGTGTTGAAGACCAACTCGAGATCGTCGGCCGCGACGGCTTTTCGGTCCTTCGCGAAGCCCGCAACCGCGCCTGCGATCCGACCGTTCTCCAGCCGGGTCGTGGAGACCTTGGTGGTCGTTCCTTCGATCAAGCCGGTGTCGAGCACCGTTCGCCAGTGCGCTTCGAACGTCGTGCCGGTGGTTCCCGATCGGGCTGCTTCGGTGGCGCGGACGATGGAGTACCCCTCCTTCGGTTCCGTACCCGCGAGCGAGGCCACGAGTTCAATCGGACTCCAACCCTGCTGCTCGAGCGGCATCATCGGCTGGATCAGTGGCTGAACCACCGAGATCGTGCCGTCGAAAGCCCTCGCGTCGCCCCAACTCTCGATCCAGTGCGCCCGCGGGAGCTGCCAAACCGAAGCCTTCGAGGTCGCATTCGCATAGAGAGAGAGATGGACCGATTCCTTCGCCTTGCTCATCGCCGCGGCGAAGTCGAGGTCAGCCGGCGCGTCGTAGATCGGGTTACCACCGATCACCACGAGCGTTTCGACCGATCCCGCGTTCAGTGATTTCACCAGCGTCGAGATCGACGACATGCGTCGCGGATGTCGATCTTCGGTGTACTGGACGGTCTTGCCGACGTTGCCCAGTGCCGCATTGATCGCGGCAGCCATCGCGTGGACTGCGGGGGGCTGCCCCTCGCCGACGATCACTACGCAGGCGCCTCCGTTGGACTTGAGATCAGACACCATCGCATCGAAGACTTTGGCGTTCCGGCCATCCAGCGAGACGGTTCCCGCGAGATCGCTCAGACCATCCAGGGAGATACCGAGTGCGGTGGCGAGCGAGGCGGCAACTGCGCCGACATCGCCGCTCCGGACAACCAGTCGATCATCGGCGTTCATGCCGGTCACCGACAAGACACCTTCGACGGCGTACACGCGACTCATTTCCTGATGCGCGGGATCCGAGGCGTCGAGGCGACGCTTGGATGCCCAGTCGCGAGCGAGTCGATTGGCGGCCGCATGGGTGGACAGCGGGTCCGCATCGAGGCACACCACGATGTTTGCCCGATCGAGCATTGGATGGACGCGGTGCGGGGATCCGAACGCGAGTTCGGTTCCGGCGCGTTCCTCGTCACCGGTGATCGGTTCCCATTCGTGCCACGTCGCCTTTGGAAACGCCGACTGGAACTCCGCACGCATGCGAACCATGCTCGGACTTCCGCTTGCTTCCGAAAGCACCGCGAGGCCGGCGCCGCCGGTCTTGCGAAGATCAATTCCGAATCGCTGGTCCGACCAGGTCTTGAACGCCGCGGCATCCGCGGGTTTCCCGTCCCGATGGACCTCGCGACTCCGTTCCGGGTCGTAGGCCTGCAGGATCCCGCTCTGGGTGATGGGATCGCACGCACCCATGTTGGTCGAGTGCGCCGCATTCCCTTCGAGTTTGATCGGGCGTCCGTCGATGCTCTTGATGAGCAGGCCCTGCGCCACTCCGCCTCGCTCGCACGCGGACGCGAAGTAGACCGGACTCCCGGGAATCCGCCCCGCCGGACGCGCGGCGTAGGGAACAATGTGGGTCTCCGGAATCCGACGACAGGCCGCGACGCCGAATCCGGCGAGCGCGAACGATGCCCCCATCACCTTCATGAAGTGACGGCGGTCCTCGCCTTCGAGCAGGTCGGCATCCGTGGGGAATTCGCGGTGCATCCACGACCTGAACTCATCAGTGTCCTGAAGGTCGTCGAGGCTGCGCCAATAGGCGCGGCGTGACGGCTCAGCCGACTGATGGTGGTCGCCGCAACCGGAGATCTCGGGACGTTCCTCGCCAGGGTTCAGCGATGACATGTCGAGCAATTTTCCGAGGGGTTGATGTGATAGAGATCCTTGAGCGCGACCCGTTCTTCGTAGGTCAGCTCAGTCCGTTGGTCGTAGGCAAGGTTCGTGATCTCGGAGACCGGACGAAGATTATCGACGGGATTCCGATGGCATTCGAGGCACCACCCCATCGAAAGCATCTCATGCCGGGTAACGACTTCCATCTGGTCGATTCTTCCGTGGCACTCGACGCAACCGACACCACGATTCACGTGGGCAGCGTGGTTGAAATAGGCGTAGTCGGCGATGCGGTTCACCCAGATCCACTCGACCGGAAGCCCAGTCTCGTAACTCTGCTTGATCGGCGCCAGCTTCCTGCTCTCAGGTCGAATCGAGGTATGGCAGTTCATGCAGGTCTGCGTGGGCGGTACCGCCGCGTGTGCCGCGGACTCGACCGTGTTGTGGCAGTAACGACAATCCATGCCGAGTTCGCCGGCATGAAGCGCATGGCTAAATGGAACAGGCTGCGTCGGTTGGTAACCGACCTCAAGCGTCTTCGGACTGAAGCCGTAGGCCACAAACATCACGACGTAGAGCGGCAACAGCGCACCGACCACCGCTAGGGCTGGGAGGAGTGCGTTACTCCAACGGGGAAAGAGAAATCTGCTCATCGAAGGGGAAGTCCGTGGGTCGAGTGCAGGCGCTGCCAGAAGGAGATGGGTGAACGATCGAAGAACTTCGTTCCTTTTTTCACGAAGTCAGACATACCATGGTAGCGAGAGCCGTTATCCAAGGTCAACGGACGGCATCCCCCGACCGGCCATCCAGAGCCTCCATCGATCTTGAAATCGACGGTTCGAAGGCCCTCAATATCGGTGCACGGTGGCTTGCCTCGCGAATGATGATCGATTTTCGGCCGGGCCCAGCGTCGCTCGATCGGGCGGTTCGGCGGCTCCATCCACGACGCCCGAGGCCTTGATTCGGCCGGTGGAGCATCGACCCGAGCCTAAATATAAACGTGCGCTTTCGTCGCAATCTAGATTCATGGCCCAGGAGGTCAGCCCGCAGAAATCGGGCCGACCTTGGTCTTCGTCGCCAAGAATAGGCCTTTTTAGACTGATATCGACGTTTTTGAGCCGCCCCCTTCCGAGAACGGCCCCGGTGTATGGTCGCGAGAGGCCTCTTGAACGAGTGTCGAGCGCCTCTGAACGATCAGGAATCAGCCGAGTCGGGGACATCAAGGTAGGTCGCCTTCAGCAGGGAAATGCCCGACTCGTCACCGATCACCGTGAGCCGATCGTCGGATTCCAGTTCGAGATCACCGCTCGGAACCAGGGTCCGGCTCCCCCGACGAACCAACGCGACCAGAGAGCCCGAGGGAAAACCGATATCCCGAATTTTCTTCCCGGCGAGGGTGGCGGCGGAGGAACCAGGTTCGAGCACCAGCGAGAGATAGCGATCATCTCGAAGAAGAACCTCTCTCAAAGCCTGATGACTCCGCGCTGAGATCCACTCCTCCTGGAATCCTTCCTGCTCGACGCACCCTGCCAACTGGGCCAGTATCCGGAGGTGCAATGCCGGGTCCGCGGTCGGGCTGATCAGGAAGAACACCGCATGCACATCGCGATGAGTCGTCGACGACGGCATCGCATCCCCGACGTTGATATCCAGCCCGCGCCGAGAACGTGCCACGACCAGGTACGGACGGGAGATCCCCGGAAGCCGAAGGTGCGGGAGCGCCACCCCGCGAGTCACGGGCGTCGCGCCGACTCGAGTGCCCTCAAGGAACTGCGTGGCGATCTTGGTGACATCCAGATCGACCAAAGGTGCGAAACGTTCGGCGGCCCGCTGGGTGATGGACTCGAAGTCGGCATCCTCGCCCGCTTCCATGATCTCCGAAGTCACGACGACTTCATCGAACGGATCGCTGGCACGAAGTCCACGATCCTTCATGATGCCGCGGAGTTCGATATCTAGGCCGTCGAAGCGTCGTTGGCCCAACCGTTCAAAGACGTGATAGATCGCACCGCCTCGACGAACTCGTGGCGCCGCGTATCCGAAGAACCAGACCACGCCAACGATCACCAACCCGAATGCGAAGATGCTCGGCGTCGGGCCCATCTGCAGGATGAGCCAGCACGGGCCCAGCAACCCGAGAAGCGGAAGCCATGGATACAGAGGCGTTCGAAAACTCGGGTCGTACGACTTCAGACCGCTCTCCCGCATCACCACGACCGCCATGGAGAGCATCGCGAACATGAGCAGTTGGAAGGCGCTCGCGTACTTCGCAATCGACATGATGTCGAGGGCGAGCAGATAGAACACGATGGAACCGACGGTCAGCAACAACGCCAGGCCGGGGGCGCCAAATCGGTTCAGGTTTCGGAAGCCACTCGGAAGCAGATGATCCCGGCTCATGGCCAGCGGATACCGGGACGAACTAAGAATGCCTGCGTTCGCAACCGCCATGAAGGCGAAGAGCGCCGCGCAGGTCACCAGAATCTGTCCGACCCGGCCTGCCATGGCCTTGCCCGCCTCCGCGACTGGCGTGAGGCTCGGCGCGGCGAACACTTCCGGATCGTTGAGGCCGACCATCACCGCGAGTCCAAGCATGTAGACGATCACCGCGGATCCGAGGGCCAGAAGGATGCCCCGCGGCAGATTTCGTTCCGGATTCTTAACTTCCTCGGCGATGCTCGCGACCTTCGTCACGCCGACGTAGGAGATGAAGACGAGCCCCGCGGTGGAGAGGATGGAATCAAAGCCTTTCGCGAAAAAGTCTTTGAATCGAGTGGTGTCGATGCTCGGCACACCCTGCGCCAAGAACCAAGTGAGGATGGCCAGCAGCCCGATCACCATCACCACTTGAAACCGGGTCGACGCCTTGGCGCCGAAGAAGTTGATGGCCCCGAAAAGTACCGCGAGACCGATCGCGACCAAGACGATTCCGTGCTCTCCAAGGTCGACGTAAAGCGAGATGTACGCGCCCATGCCGATCAACGCGAACGCAGACTTCAGGGTGAGTGCGAGCCAAGTCCCGATCCCGCCGATCGTGCCCCAGAGCGGGCCGAGACTGCGGTCGAGAAAGAAGTAGGTTCCGCCTGCCTTGGGCATGGCGGTCGCGAGTTCCACGATGCAGAGCGTCGGCGCCACCATGATCGCGGCCGCGATCATGTAGCTCAGGATGACCGCTGGTCCTGCCTGCTGGTACGCGAGTCCCGGCAGAAGGAAGAATCCCGCACTCAGCGTGGTTCCGATCGCCACGGCGAAGACGCCGAACAGATTCAGTTCCTTCTTGAGTTTCGGTTGGCTGCTCTGGGCGGTCTGGGTTTCTGACATCGAATCAGTTTCCGAGGGGTGCTCGATCGATGACGCGGCCCGGACCGCATCGAGTCGATTCTACCTGAACCCGGGATCATCGAGAGGACCTCGATCGAATCCTCAATCGGATACTCGCCGAGGCGGGCCAGCAGTCGCCTCGCCGTGACCCCATCGACAAACCTCGTGCCTCCTACGTATCCTCAGCAACTCATGTTCGATACCCATTGCCATCTCACCTTCGATTGCTTCGAAGGAAAGATCGATCGTGTGCTCGCCGATGCAAAGGACGCCGGCGTCCGGGGCTGCATCTCGATCGCGACCACCACGGACGGTCTCCCCGAACTCACCGCCCTCGCGGACGCCCATCCCGAGATCTGGTGTTCCTCCGGCGTCCATCCTCTCTACAGCGATCGACCCATCGACTGGAATGCAATGCTGGTCGCGGCCCGCCATCCAAAGTGCGTGGCCTGGGGCGAACTCGGTCTCGACCACCACTACGACCAACCCGATCGCGGCCTGCAGCGGCAGGTCCTTGAAGATCAGATCGCCAATATCGAGACCTGGTCCTCCGAGGGCCTCCGAAAACCGGTGGTCATCCACTGTCGCAAGGCATTCGCGGATCTTCTCCCGGTGCTGGAGGCGTCATCCCTCCCCAACGACCGCTTCGTCTTCCATTGTTTCACTGGGGACGAATCAGACGCTCGAGCGGTCCTCGACTTCGGTGGCTGGATCTCCTTCACCGGCATCGTCACCTTCGCGAATGCCGCCGAGGTCGCCGCCGCGAGCGATCTGGTCCCCGACGACCGGATCATGGTGGAGACCGACTCGCCGTTTCTCACCCCTGAACCCCATCGAACCACTCGCCCGAATGAGCCGAAATTCGTGGGTTGCACGGCGGCGTTCCTCGCCGCACGGCGGGGCCGGGACCCCGAGGCCTTCGAATCGCTGCTGGACCAGAACGCGGCCCGGTTCTTCGATATCGACATCCCCTGATTCTCACCGCCTAAGGCCTCGCCTCCGGGGCCTGTCGCACTAGAATCACAAAACATGCCGCTGCCGCAACATCTTCAGGGACTGATGAGCTTCGGTGATCATCTCGAGGAGCTTCGAAAGCGGCTGATCCTCGCGGCGATCGTCCCGCTGCCGCTGTCGGTGCTGCTGTTCTTCTTCGCCGCCTCGATCCGGAGCATCCTGCTCCTGCCAGCCCTGGCGGCCATGGAAGCAAATGGACTCCCCGCAAGACTTCAGGCACTCGGACCGGCCGAGGTCCTGACCACCGATTTGAAACTGAGTTTTATCTTCGCCGCGGTCATCTCCGCGCCCTGGATTCTCTGGCAGAGCTGGAAGTTCGTAGAGCCCGGGCTGTACAACCAAGAAAAACGCTTTGTCTACTTCCTGATTCCAGGAAGCGCCATCCTGACCGCGTCCGGACTCGCCCTTCTGTACTGGGTGATGCTCCCACTCATGCTGCAGGTGCTGATCTCCTTCGGCGTCCCCGGACCGGCGGACGCGTTCGGAATTCCCGACTCCGGCGCCCGCATCGTCGAATCCAGCAGTGAAGGATTCCCGGTCTTCCCCGTCCTCGAGGATCCCCCGACGAATCCCGCACCGGGGCAGGCTTGGATCGAACCTTCGACCCGCACGTTGGTCGTCGTGGTACCGACCAATCTCGACGCCACAACCTTCGAACTGCTCTCCGTACCGCTCAGCCGCGCGGGCACGATCTCTCAGGAGTTTCGTCTCGGCGAGTACATCGGCTTCGTGCTGACCCTCGCACTGGCGGTCACCGTGGCCTTCCAAATGCCGCTGGTGATTCTCCTTCTCGGCTGGGCCGGAATCGCGGATCGAAAGTTCCTCACTTCCAATCGTCGTTACGCCGTTCTCGTCTGCGCCGTCCTCGGTGCGATTCTCACGCCGGCGGACGTGGTGAGCATGATTCTGCTCTTCATCCCTCTCTACCTTCTCTACGAACTCGGCATCCTTCTGCTTCTGGTGGCTCCCGCGGATCGCGTGGCCGGTGGCAGGATCGTCTCCTCCACGTTGGGCGACGTTCTCGGTCGCAGCGGCGACGATTCCCGAACGTCCGACCAGGAAGACTCTGCGGATGGCGAAGATGAGCCAACGGTCCAGCCCGCGGATCCGGCAGAACCCGACGTCTCCGATTCCGGGTCCAAGCCTGATTCCGACGGCCCAGAGACGCCGGACGCCGACTCGACCGATGACCAGAGTGGCTCCGAGGATCCGCGACCGTGAGGTGGCGCCATCGGACCACGTCGAACCGAGGATCCATCGTGAGAAGTACTCGGGGCATCGGTGCCGGCGACCCTATTCGCCGAATCCGCGTTCGCAGGAGACGTTGGATGTCCCGGCTTCGCATTGCATGCAACGGTCATCCAGGAATCGAAGATGTCGACGTCCGCATGATGGAACGTGCGATCGAACTCGCCCGAGCCGCGGGCGCCAACGGCGAAGTGCCCGTGGGTGCAGTCGTCTATCGAGGCGCAGAGATCCTCGGCGAAGCCGCGAACAACCGCGAGACCTGCTGCGACCCGACCGGCCACGCGGAAATGGTGGCCTTACGAGAAGCTGGGAATCGACTCGGAAGCTGGCGACTCCAAGGCTGCAGCATGGCGGTGACCCTGGAGCCATGTCCGATGTGCGCGGGTGCTCTGGTGAACGCAAGACTCAAACGACTCGTGTACGGAGCGTTCGATCCGAAGGCCGGTGCGTGCACCTCGCTCTTTGACATTCCCGGCGACCGCCGACTCAATCACCGGGTGGAAATGATCGGCGGCATCGAGGAGACTCGTTGCGCGGAACTACTCAAGGCCTTCTTCCGCCGACGTCGGGCCGAGAAGCGCCAAGCCAACTGAGAATCGACCCATGACCCAGACGGCGAACGTCATCATTCAAGATAGGCTGCTCCCGTGCTGATCTGCTTCGATCTCGGTGGCGTACTCGTCCGTATCTGTCGGTCCTGGCCGGAAGGATGCCGCGCCGCCGGCGTTCCGGAACGCGAACATCACCCGCGCCCGGATCACCAAGTCCGGCGGACCGAATTGATCACCCGATATCAGACTGGCCGCGTGGAATGCGACGACTTCTTTCGCGAGCTGAGCGGGATCTTCGACGGTGTCTGGTCCCCCGAGGAAGTCGCCAAGGTCCATCACGCTTGGATTCTCGAACCATACGCCGGAACCGCCGCACTGATCGAAGAGATCCGGGGCGCCGGATTCCCGACCGCCTGCCTCTCGAACACCAGCCACTCCCACTGGGGGCCTCTGCTCCAGATACCGGCCATCGCGGCAATCGGCACGCAACATGCATCCCATCTCATGGGCCTGCACAAACCAGATGCCGCCATCTACCGGGCATTCGAGAACGCGGCCGGCATCCCCGGAGAAGACATCGTGTTCTTCGACGACCTCGAGGAAAATATCACCGCCGCTCGCGCCGTCGGCTGGGATGCCATCAAGATCGACCATGCCAGCGAGACGGCGCCGCAGATCCGTGCCGCACTCGAACAACGCGGCGTGCTCTGACCCCAACAATCCGTCCCGCTCGAGTCAACGTTCAGGCGGTCCTCCGCCATGCCGCGACCAGACCGATCCCGACCAGCGGGATCCATGCAAAGAGCGGCATCCAGAGCGAACGCCACGGTGGGATCGGACCACCCACCACGACGTCGAAGCGAACTGGACGCGCCGCACCATCCCCGTCGGGATCGATCTCGACCGACCATGTCCCCGGCAGGTCGATTTCGAAGTCCGCCTTGAATTCGCCATCGATCCTCGCATCCCCGAAACCCGAGCGCATCAGGGTCCCATCGGCATGCCGGACGATCACTTCGGCGGCGGAATCGCGCTCGCCGATCCAGGCGATCTCGATCAGACCGACCCGCGGTGCAGGTGGTGAGACCACCACCGCCGCGGGGCGTTCCAATCGGGTTCCCGTCCAGACCACCACCCCTCCGTCGGCGGTGGCTTGATTCACCGGCATCGACAGGAACAACGCCAAGACGATGCCACAGCGCCACCACCCGGATTTCCAACGTCGATCGATCGGTCCGCAGTGTCGACTCATGGCATGAACCCCGAAGTGCCCCGCATCTCCATCGGCTGGAACACGATCCAGGCGGTCACCGCCCACAAGGCGATGAACACCATCGCGGATGGAAGCCAGCGACGAGTGATGCTTCCCGGTGTGGGCCGGTCGTTCTGTTGGACCGCGATCGCTCGCCACCCCCACCAGGCGACGCCCATACTTCCCGCGACGCCGAGGGAGAGGATGAGCAACTCGGCCGGGAGCATCCAATCCGGCGGCGGCACGCAGCAACTCATGATTCGATCGGGCAGGCGTTCGCTCAATCCGAGATCGTGCGCCACCCGGACCACGGAAGCTTCCGCGGTCGGCCAGCCGGTGACCAGATGAAATCCGAAGTGCACCATCCACATCGCCGCGCCGAGTGGCGCCGCCGCCAATCCCGCACGGGTCAGTCGCTCCCGTCGGGGTGCCGACGAATCACCGATCGCCGCCAGTGCGAGAATCCCGAGGCCGACGAGGATCGAAAGCACCACGAATGCTGCCGCGACCAACACGCCTGAACCGTCTCCAGAGATTTCCTCAAGCACCTCGACCACCGGCCCAGTCATTCCCGCGGCGTTCGCGATTCCCCCGATGGCCAGCACCGCGAGCAGCACCCCGATATCTAGTCGACGCGAAAGGCGTCCAATACCGCTGCGCCATCCCGCGTCGGCCAGATCGAATCCCGGTACCTGACGAACCAGCCCGACGTTGTCGTGCGGACATGCGCTCACGCAGTCGAGGCAAAAGGTGCAATCGAGATTGCCAGCCTTGCTGGGGATCAACAGGTCGAGACCGCACCCCGGTCCGCCCGGTCCCCCCACCAGACAATCGTGGGTGGTACAGGTCTCACACCGATCGGCGTCGATCGCGGCGACCGTTCTCGTCGAAATTGTGGAGATCGCCATTTGGTACTGCCCCACGGGACAGACGTAACGACAGAAAGACGCGCCTTCGAACAACAGATCGATGGCCGTCGCCGCGCCGACGAGCCCGATGATCAGGATCGCGGTCGCCAGTGGACTCGCCCAGAGATCAAAGGCCTCGTAGGCGACCAGCCAGATCACCACCAATCCGACGGCGATCCATTTGGAGCGAAACTTTTTCGGCCAACGCCATCGCGGCGACACCCATCGTCGGAGCACCGAACGCGGGGCGATGAGCGGGCAGGCGAAACACGCAACGTTCCCCAATGCGATCAGCAACACCACCGCCAACCCCCGCCAATGCGTCCACGGAAGCGTGCCGGCAAGATTCATCGGCGATTCGTCGGGACCGAGCAACCCATCAAGCACGATGACCGCGGCACCCGCAAGCGTGGTAAGCCGAATTCCGATCCGGAAGCCGGACGATCGGAGCAACCGACCAAGCATCGGTATGCGGAGCAGGTCACCCCGATCACGATGCGGGGAAAGCACGGGAAGTGAAACCGTTTTCGGCGGCTTCGAGTCGTTCGAACCCTGCTGGGACGACCGGGTCCCAAGCATCCAACGTGCGGTGATGACCATCGCGGGAATCAGATAGACCAGGTTTCCGGGAACCCACATCAGACCCGCGGCGAGTTGCTGATCGAGCACCGCGTCGACGCCTCGCGCCGCCGCGAGTTTTCCGTACCACGAATAGACCGGCGTGTCGGCGAACGCGAGCGCCGCACTCACCACCGTGTTCACGAGATCCGCCGAGACGAGGTAGGGAATCAGCGCGATTCGCGGCCACGGCGACCGATACGGAAATGGTGCGACCACGGGAAGCCAGAAGACGAGCCCGGCACCCAACATGCTCACGTGCTCAATGAGATGCCAGGTTGGATTCTGAATCGCCAGCTCGTACGCGGCCGGAACGTGCCAGCCCAGGGTCGTCACGGCCATCAATACCCACCCCACCACGGGGTGGATTGCTCGCCGCAACGCCGCGCGAAACCACGGCGCCGCAAAGATCGGCCCCACGACGCCCGACCGCCACGAACGAGGAAGACCCATCAGCATCGGCATCGCGGGGGCGCCGAACCACCAAAGCGGCGGCACCACCAGTGCGAGGAGCATGTGCTGGATCATGTGCGCCGACAACGAACGCTCGGCCGCTGCGTCCAATGGCGTCGCGATGGCGACCAGCAATCCCAGCCAGCCAAACACGAACGACAGTTGTCTCCAACGCGGGAATCTCGCGGCGGTACGACGTCCTGCGCGGAGCAGGCGACGACGTCCGACGGAGTACACGGCGATCGAGACCAGCGCCGCCACCGCGGTCCAGGGCGCACCGGAGACGGCGGCCCCGAGCGTTTCGACCGAGGTGGCCAAGCCGAGGTTCATGAGGTGATTCGGCTCCGGTCAGCGAGCGGCAACGGTATCCGAGTTGGCGTCGGTTTCGGCGTCGATCTCGGCGCGAGGATCGGCGGTCGGCGATTGATCCCGCCCCGGCTGATGTTCCATCGCGCCGGGAATGCGTGCCGGAAGATGGCCTCCATCCAGAGTCGAAAGGAAGGCGGCCAGCGCCTCCGTCTCCGCGCTACTGAGACTCTTGCCATAGGCCGGCATGTTGCCTCCGCCCTGCTGGATCTGCCGGACCAGTTGATCCCAACTCAGACGAGTTGCGACGTCGTCGAGCGCCGGACCTCGTTTGCCACCCTCACCACCGATGGAGTGACAGTTCCGGCACTGGGCGTACTGCAACTGGATCGCTCCCTGAAGTTCGAGTGGAGAGCGATCACGGACGTACTCGATCGGTGTCGGAATCGACGTCCACGCCTTCATCACCGGACTCCAAGGCGAGGTCTCACCGAGCCAGGTCAGGACCGCCAACGCCGTCACGATGATGCAGAGAATGATCACGGAGATCGGCCGCCGCGACGGGGCTCGCTCACCTCGGGGAGAGATGAACGGAAGCGCCGCCAAGAAGGCGATGCCGACCGGCGGACCGACGAGGATCAGGAAGGTCTCGGTGTACGGAGGAAGCAGCGCGAGCACCGCAAACAACCAGAGGAAGAGACCGTCCGGCCTCGGGGCGACTTCGATGATCGTCGGGTTGGGGACCGGGCCGGGCCCGAAGGGGCCGTACCAGGCCGCCAGTCCAATCAATCCGATCAGCGCCGCACCGCAGAAGACCATGTCCCGTCGCGCCGCATCAGGAAAGAACGGTACGCCGGTCTTCTTGACTCGACTTTCATATTCTTTGCGATAGGTCTCGGGCTCGATCGGCTGCCCGACCTTGGGCATCTCGCTGATGCCGCCCTTGAGCACCAAGATCAGGTGGAGTCCGATCAGGCCGATCGCGGTGCCGGGAAGCACGAAGACGTGCAGGGCGAAGAATCGGCTGAGCGTCGCACCAGAGATATCCGGACCGCCGAGGACCACCGATCGCAACCAGTTGCCGGCGAAGGGAACCCGATCCACGATCGCGGCGCCGATGCCGAGGCCCCAGTAGGCGTTGGCATCCCAGCGCATGATCTGACCGGTGAATGCGAGCCCGAGCGTGGTGACGCACAAGGCGACGCCGGCCACCCAGGTCAGTTCCCGTGGAAACTTGTAGGTCCCGTGCAGGAAGATCTGCGTCATGTGGATCAACATCATGATGCACATGGCGTTCGAGCTCCAGCCGTGAAGGGCTCGGAGCATCCATCCCATTGGGATCTTCTCGTCGATGTAGACGAGGCTCTGATACGCCTCGGCGGCACTCGGCACGAACAAGGTCGTCAGCAGGACCCCGGTCACCAACTGCACGATGAAGAACATCAGCGTGGCGCTGCCGAAGACGTACCACCACTTCGCGCTGCGAGGAACCTTGTGGAACATCGCATGCTCGGTCACCGCGACCAGACCGGTCCGGTCGTCGACCCATCCGAGGGTTCGTTCGATGGCACCTGGGCTCTTCATTTCAGGTGCTCTCCTGAAGACCAGCCAGGCGTCCGCCTAGAATTTCGAAACTGCCGTCTTCGATCCGCCAGACGTACTCGTAGAGGCCGCGGGGCGGTGGACCTGAGGCCCGAGCGCCGTCCTCGTAATAGACGCCGCCATGGCACGGACACATGAAGAGCCGCGACTGGGCGAACCACTCGACCGGGCAGCCGAGGTGAGCGCAGGTGATCGCGAACACCTGGAATTTCTTATGGTCGAGGCACCGAACGTAGCACACGTTCAGATTGGAATCACCGTCGGTCGGCGAGTCCCAAGGGTTCGTGAATTTCACGAGGACCGTCTGGCCAACTTTGAAGTCCGTCGCCTTGCCGAGCGAGATCCAGCGATTCGGATCACCGGCCTCCGCGGGGCCAATCGCCACGCCCACGATCGGAACCGCCGCGAGCCCACCGCCCACGGTAAGCAAGGTGGTCCCGGCCGCGAACAGGAATCCACGACGCCCTCCGCCCTTGGCGGGTTCGCATCCTTCGCAACCGCCGGCTTCCGACGGGAGCGTCGAACCCGGATCGGTTCCTGTCGAATCTTCGTTGGGTCGTTCACTCATGGTTCACCATCCTCCACTTCCGGTCCCGATGGCCAGGTGTTTCGCTTCGAGGCGAGGAACGCCACGAGGTCGGCGACGTCGGTCGCCGTGAGCGGCGTCGTAACCTCGCCACCATCCGGCCCGCGGAAAGGCCCAGCGGCCCCGGGCATGCCGAGATCCTTGCGGCCGAAGACGATGTTCGATCGCAGATGCTGGTCGCTGATCAGACGAAGGTAGAAGGGATCGGTCACGCTCCCTGCGATCAGTTGATCCGGCATCGTCCCAGCCTGCGTCGGCGCAACCTGTTCGCCGGGGTGACACGCGGCACACTTCGCCGCGAAGACGGTGGCGCCGCTGGCGACGTCACCCCCTGTACCCGTTGATCTCCACGGGAAACCGCGTGAATCATCTGATGCTTCACCCTCTCCCCAAGTCAAATGCATCCCCTTGATGAAATCGCGGATGATCTCGTCGGAGACCCCGCCGATCGCATCGCCGCCGAAACCTGGCATCCGACTGCTCGGAACGCCGTTGCGGATCATCGAGAACATGTCGTCGTCCGGAACCGCGTTCAGGTACTCAGCGTTCCGCATCGGGAGGCCGGCACCAAGTTGTCCATCGGCTCCGTGGCATCCGGAACATCGTTCCGCCCACATCCCCTCGAATCCCGCGGTGGTCGCCACGGAGATCACCGGCGCCGGATTGGGCGGTGGCTTCCCTGGAAGGTCGTCGCACGCGACCACTCCTCCGGTGAGCGACGCCGCGATCAGAAGGCGAAAGACCTTGGATGCGGACGCTCGTGGATGATGAAGTTGATGAGGATGACTGGAATCGGACCGGTTCAAGATTTATCTCCCTCGGTCTGCTCGAAGCCCATTCGATCCTCGAACGAACGACCGACCTGAAGGTGCACCTTGGCGGTTCTGGAAATCACCATCGCACACGCGAGCCCGAAGGCGAACTGACTTCCCAGGAACCATGGCCACGAGATGTACTGCTCAAGGGTCGGATTGATGACTCGCATCGTGGCCCAGGCGATGCCCGTCCAAATGATCGGGGCGATCAAGCCACCGGCCAGCAGCGGCCGGCGGGGCATCATCGGAAGCGAAAACACGAAGACCATGCCAACTGCGAGGCTCAGACAGACGTGCACTCCCACTGCGGTGGCAAACCAGCTCCCGTTGAAGAGCCGAAGCTGCTCAAGCGTTGCATCGCCTACCGAAGGAAGCACCGTGCCGGCGAGAAGATTGATCGGCATCCAAAGACTGCCTTCGTCGATCAGACCCCAACCCGCGGCGACCACCGCCATCGCGACGGCTCCGGCCAACGCACCCTTGAGACCGCTTCGATACGGATGAATCTCTTCAGGAACCATGTGCCGAGGCGACTTCGCCGGGCGGGGTTCGAAGACGGGCGGTGGAAGTACCTCTTCGCAGTCCGCGACCGGAATGGCCTCGACGTTCTCGTGCGGGAAGACCTCCCGAAACCAGCCGATCATGCCGACCAGCGCAAAGCTCGCTCCGACCACGCTGACCACCCAGTTGGTGACCAGGCCGGCGAAGATAAACGTCAAACCGAACGCGGCGAGGATCGGCCATGGCGTTGGCTGCGGAATGGCGCGGAGATACGGCATCTCCATCGGTTCGCGTGGTGCCAGCGCTGCTCGTTCGGCGAGCCGTTGGGCCTTTGAATCATCATGAGAAGTCGTCATGCCGCGGCTCCCTGCGGGACGCGCCCGACGATGTACACGAGCGTGAACACGAGGATCCAGATCACGTCCACGAAGTGCCAGTACCACGTTGCGACGTCCACTCGCCGATGGTCACGTGCCGGGTTGATACAGCCGAAGAGCGAGAGGATGAACACGCCGATCAGCAGCACAAGTCCGACCACAACATGGAACGCATGAAAGCCGACGAGCGAGTAAAAATTCGTCCCGAAGGCGTTCGACTGGATCGTCAGCCCTTTGTCCTCGATAAGCCCCCACCACTCGTAGCCCGTGCCAAGGAGAAACTCCAGACCGAGCAGGATGGTCACGGCCAACCAGAGCCGGAACGCGCCCATCGCACCCCGAGCAAGCGACCTGACCGCCAGCACCACGGTGATGCTCGAACTGAGCAGGCAGACGCTGTTGACCAGCACCAGGTTCAGTTCAAGGCAGTCGAGCGGTTGCGGTCCGTCGGGACTCTTCCCGATGTAATAAAGATACGTCACCAGGAAGGCGCTGAAAAAGGCGCTCTCCATGAAGATCAGGGACGCCATGCCGACCTTCGCTCTGGAAAGCGGCGCGGTCAGGCGGGCGTTGGATGTCGTCGCGGGTAAGGCTGTCATTCGCACACCTTTCTCTGCAAACGGAGATCACTCGTAGTGTGCATCGGGATCCTCCGGGTGCTTACGGTCCCAGAGCGGACGGGCGCTGGTACAGGTCGGAATGCGGTCGAAATTCCACTCGGGAGGTGGACTGCTCGTCGACCACTCGAGGGTCCAAGCGTCCCATGGATCGTCGCCCGCTACCTCGCCTCGGCGAAGGCTTCGGCCCACGTTCCACAAGAAGATCGCGACCCCCGCCATCTGCACCGGAACGCCGATCGAACTGATCAGATTCCAGATCTCGAAACCGCGATCGGCTTCGTAGGTGTAGATACGCCGGGGCATGCCCAGCGCACCCGAGACGTGCATGGGCATGAAGGTCAGGGTGAACCCGATGAAGAGGAGCCAGAACGTCCACTTCCCGAGCCGCTCGTTGAGAAGTCGACCGGTCGCCTTGGGGAACCAGTAGAACAACGCGCCGAAGATCCCGAATACCGTTCCGCCGAACAGCACGTAGTGGAAGTGACCCACCACGAAGTAACTGTCTGACAACTGCCAGTCCATGGGGACCGTCGCCAGCATGATGCCGGTCAGGCCGCCGATCACGAACATGGCCACGAATCCCGTGACGAAGAGCATCGGGGTCGTGAACTGAAGCCGTCCACCCCACATGGTGCCCAGCCAGTTGAATATCTTGATTCCGGTCGGGATCGATATGAGAAAGGTCGTCGCGCCGAAGAAGGAATCGAGCACCGGCCCAAGTCCCACCACGAACATGTGATGCGCCCAGACGCCTAGGGAGATGAATCCGATTCCCACCGTCGCGGCAACCATTAAGGGATATCCGAAGATCACCTTCCGACTAAAGGTCGGCATGATCTCGCTGACGAATCCAAAGGCGGGAAGGATCAGGATGTAGACCTCGGGATGCCCGAAGAACCAGAAGAGATGCTGCCAGAGGATCGCGGATCCCTGAGTTTCGGGATCGAAGAAGTGCGCTCCAAGCGTCCGGTCGAAGAGCAGCATCGACTGGGCGGCGGTGAGGATCGGAATCGCCACCAAGACCAGGAACGCCACCACCAGCATCATCCAGGCGATCATCGGCATTCGCATCAACTTCATGCCGGGACACCGCATACAAAGGATGGTGGCGATGAAGTTGATCGCGGTCGTCATGCTGCCGAAGCCACTGACCAGGATCCCTAGGATCCAGTAGTCGGTGCTGTTACCGCGACTGAAAGTCCGACTGGTGAGCGGCGCGTAGGCGAACCAGCCAACGTCCGGCGCGGTGCCCGCCCCGTAGAGCCCGTCGGCGCCGACGTAGCTGAAGTAGAGGAGAAGCCCGCCGAAGATGAAGAGCCAAAATCCGAAGGCGTTCAGCCTCGGGAAAGCCATGTCACGAGCACCCACCATCAGAGGAATCAGATAGTTGCCGAAACCGAGCAGGATCGGCATGCCGACCAAGAACACCATGGTGGTGCCGTGCATCGTGAACAACTGGTTAAACGTCTCTGGATCGACAATTTCGTTCCCCGCCTGAGCCAGTTGAAGCCGCATGAATGCCGCTTCGATACCCGCCACGAGGAAGAAGATCAGGCCCGCGCCGATGTACATCATCGCCAGCTTTTTGTGATCGACGGAGATCGCCCATTGCATCACCGACTCCCAAAAACGACCGCGCGGAGTCGGCCCCGGGAGGTATGCGGAACCAGGATGTCCTGAGCCAATGGTCATGTCGGGACCTTCACGTCAATGCAGGGTCATGAGGTAGTCGGTGACCGCGTCGAGTTCCGGCGGGTCAAGTTTGAGTGACGGCATGTTGCAGCCGGGCTTCAGTTGATTCGGATCGTCGATCCACGCCCGGAGGTTGTCCCGGTCAAGCGGAATGAACCCCGAACCGATGGTGTTACGGCTCGCGAGATGGGTGAGGTTCGGGCCGAACATGCCGTCGCTCAGACCGTCGATGGTATGGCAGTTGAGACACGCGTACTCGGCAAACACCCGCCGGCCCGCATCGACCGACGCGTCGACCACCGCAGGCTTGCGTTGCTCGTCAAGCCAGGTCTCAAAGTCGGCAGGCTCGTCGGCGTAGACGCGGATCAGCATGTGAGCGTGCTGGGTCCCGCAGTACTCAGCACATTGCCCGAGGAAGATCCCCTTCCGATCGGCAGAGAACCACGTGTAGTTCGTGTGCCCCGGAATCAGGTCCATCTTCCCCGCGAGCCTCGGCACCCAGAAACTGTGGATCACGTCGGCGGACTCCAGCCGAAGCCAGATCGGACGACCGACCGGCACGTGCATTTCGTTCGCGGTGACCACTTCGCCATCGGGCCCCGGGTAACGGAATTCCCACCACCACTGATGCCCGATCGCCACGACTTCCATCGAGTTCTCGGGTGGGGTGGTGATATCGATGTCCCGCAGGGTTCGAATGGTGACCATCGTGAGCACGAAGACGATGATCGAGGGGATCACCGTCCAGGCGATCTCGATCGGGATGCTCCCGTAGATCTGCACAGGTTCGGGCGAGGAATCATTTTCAGATCGGTTCGCAAGCCGTCGAGCACGAATGCCTCGGACGATCGCGACCACCAGGAATCCCTGTACGACCACGAAGATGACGATGCATATTGCGAATACCAGATAACTGAGATCTCGGATCTCACGCGATGGCGGAGATTCCGGTGCGAAGATTCCAGTGACCCCGGCGCCGGATACCGGCGGTGCATTGGGGTCGCAGACCACGAGCCGGGCATCCATCTCCGCGACTGATCCCTTGATGGTGTACGGCGGCGGCGCCGCGGAGGGAATCGGCGGGACGGGCGGGGATGCCACATCCTGAAGCGGCAATCCCACCGACGCGCCCGCGGCCGAGACCATGGGTTGCACGGGAGCTCCGGCCGCCAGACGGCTCGCGACGCAGAGCGACGCGATAAGGACGATCGCGATTGCAAATCGAACTCCCAACAATCCAGATCTTCCTTTCCAGAGGCTTGAGACGGTCCCAACGGGATGGCGGAATATATCACGGGATCCCGAAGCCCGAACCCGAGGCCTGATGGAATTCTCGCCTGATTCAGGCATCTCGCCAAACGATCCGACGCCAACCCACCCCCGCGTGGAAGCCCAGCGATCGTTGATCAACTCACTCGCGATTCTCATTATTCGGAGAAAACGCGTTCTTGTCACGTCGATCGCGGCGATGCGCTTCGACCCCGTCATCACCGATGATCTCTCGAAGCACCACCGTGGCATACGACCCCCGGGGGAGATCGAACGCGGCACGAACGTAGGTTCCGTGCTCATCGAAACCCGAATCGAGCTCGAGATCGGTAATTCTGACGCGATACGGCCGACGTGTGCCCCTGAAGTCCAGTTCTCCCTGCGAAAAATCGTCCGCTTCGACATCGGCGACCGCGAACGCCTTTCGCTCGGCGTCCAGCACGATGCCGGTGGTCTGGGGCATGCCTGGACCGATGATCGGTCCGGCCGGTGAGATCTCCCAGGAATCCACGCGAGCCTGCTGGTCTTCGGCGGCCATCATCGCCGTGTCGGCGAGGAAGGACTTCCGATTCTCGTGGCGAAATGCGACGTCGCCCAGTTGAAGTTGATCGACGGTGCCGGCGGCGAGCCGCTCCTCCAGCAGATGGTTGAAGATCGAGGATTGAAGGGCACTGACCCAAAACGTCCTCATGTGCCGCGACACTGTTCGGACTGCGTCGGCGGGTGAACGCCCCTTTGCGATGGCACGAGCCATACTGCGCTCGGCGACGTCGCGACGTCCCCATCCCTTCATTGCCTCGTCGAACTGGCCGGCGTCGAAGGCCTCTCGCTGAGATCGTTGATGGGCCGGAAACCAGGATCCCGACGCGCCGAGCATCTCCGCGACCAGTCCGTCCCAGTCGCTCCGAAGGATCATCGCCCCGAGCCGGTGAGTATTGCGGCGATACCCGAATCGCTGGGTTCCGTAGTGATTGGGCACGCCTCGCTTCTCGAGCTCCTTCAACGAACGCCAGACCTGGGGCGCCTGGAGTGGATCGAGATCTCGAATGCGGATAGAGAATCGATTGCCCTGGAGGTGGCCGCGGCGAAGTTTGTTGGTGTGCCAGTCCGCCCAGACGATCTGAATCCTGGGGTCTTCGAGGGCGGTTGCGGCTTCGCCGGGCGGGCCGCCGCGACCTGGCAGATGGATCGAGATCGTCTGACTGGTCATCGCGACCCGGTCCTTCATCCCCGCCGCACCGATCGCTTCTTCCTTCACATTGAAGTGTCGACGCAATCGTTCGACGAGTTCCGAGTGAGCCAGACCCTTCTTCTGCACCCGGATATAGAGATGCTCACCCTCGCCCGTCGGCTCGTACAACGGTAACTCATCGACGATGAAATCTTCGTCGCGCAACTTGATCCGACCCGCCAGAAAGGGCGTGTCGAGCAGCCGGCCTTTCGGCATCGGATCGCCGAGCACACCCGCCGCCGTCTCGGGCGCCACATGGAGATCATCGCTGGGGACGTCGTTCAACCGAACTCCTGTTCACTCTCGTCATCTCGCTCTTCCTCGCCGAAGTCCGGCATCCATCCGGGATGCTCGGGCGGTTGAATTCCGCTGATCGGCTCGCTCGATGCTTCATCGAGCACCGACTCCTCCACGAAGATCGGAATATCGATCGCAGCGCCCACCGCGATGGCATCGGAGGGACGGCAGTCGATCTCGATCAGATCGTCACCCTGACGAACGACGATCTTGGCGAAGAACGTGCCTTCCTCGAGTGCATGAATCACGATCTGGACGAATTCCCCGCCCAGAAGTGAGATCGTGTTCTCGAGAAGGTCGTGGGTCTGCGGACGCGGTACCGCCGCCTTCCGCAGACGTCGTTCGATCGCGAACGCCTCGGGAAGTCCGATCGCGATCGGGAACATGCGCTCGCCGCCCTCCTCTTGGAGCGTGACGAACTGCGAGTCCGCCATCTCCCGGATCAGCAATCGGGCAAGCGTCACCTTCACGAGCATCGGTCGGACTCCGGAAGAACCCGTCCGCGGATGGTCGAGAGTCGACCCATCACGTGGACGCGAGAGAACAGTCTATACCGACGATCGCACTCGAATCAGTCGAATGACGCTCCGGCGCCGAGATACCACGCCGCATTCCTCGTTCGATGCTTTTCCGCGAAATGCTGGCGGATCCTCGCTGACCAGTCCGGTGTGTCGATTCCATTGGATCGGTACCAATCGTGCATCACGCGGTCGTAATCATCGATCGAGGCGAGAACCTCTCCGTCTGAGGGATATCGATCATCGAAGAGCACCGCGTCGGTCTCGAGTCGAGGACGACGCCGAGGTTCCTGATCGGGGAGCCCGACACAGAGCCCGAAGAGCGGCCAGACGCCCTCCGGCGTGCGAAGAACCTCGTGCACGGCTGGGAGGTCTTCCCGCAGTCCCCCGATGTAACAAGTGCCGTAGCCCATCGATTCGAACGCAATCACCATGTTTTGCGCAAAGAGCGTCGCATCGATCACCGCGAGCATGAAGCCTTCGAGGTTCGACTGATAGTCCTCACCCGCGCGTGCCGCGAGCAGCCGGTGACGGCGAGTGTCTCCACAGATCGCCATGAACAGCGGACAACTGGCGACCTTGGCCTGACCGCCGGTGAGCGGAACAAGTGCGGCACGAACGTCCGGATCGGTCACTCGGATGGCGCAGTAGCCCTGAATGTTGGAACTCGTGGCCGCCTGCTGCCCCGCGCTCACGGCACGAAGGAGATCTTCTTCAGGAATCGGATCCGTCTTGAAACGACGAATGGAACGATGGGAAAGCAGCACGTCGAGGACGTCGGTCATGGAGCTCGGGTCCCTGGGATGGCGTGGATTCGACCTTGTTGGACGATACGTGGAGGATCGATGTCACGCCGACGCACCACGCCTCTTCCGCTGATCGACCGTTCTCACAGAGCGGTCTGGAGCCCCGACCGTGAAGTTCAGCCGGTCCAGTCGATAAAGAGCAGTCCGAGATCTGTCCCGTTGACCTGGCAGTCGCCGTTGATGTCGCCATCGCAGGTTTCCTCGCAATCGCCAGCACACGGACCCCAGTTGGAAAGAAGGATGCCGAAGTCCTCACCGTCCACCCGGCCATCGTGATTGAGATCTCCGGGGGCTGGCGGGGTCGGATTCAGCGAAAGTACCGCCGCTTCGATGTCGAGGCGTCCGCTTCCGGTGAGCTCGTCGAAACCGAGCGACTCAACATCCACCGCGTTCACGCAAAGCATGACCTTGGCGGTGATCGGATCGAGATCGGGCGAGACCGCCTTCATCAGGGCGACGGCACCACTCACAAACGGGGTCGCCATGCTGGTTCCGCTCTTGTATCCGTAGTTGGAAGTGTTCGTGCAGGAATAGACGCGCCAGCCCGGCGCGGCGAGATCGACTTCCGGTCCCGCACTCGAAGAAGGCCAGTGTTCGTCCCGATTGTCGGTCGCCGCCACCGCGATGGTCTCGGGGAATCTCCCGGGCGCCTGCACGTCGTTGGACTGCCCGGTGTTTCCGGTGGCCGCGACTTGGATCACCCCTGCGGCGTCCGCGTACGCGACCGCATCCGCCAGGACCTGCGTTCCGGCGGAGTACTGAAGGCTCATGTTCAGGATGTCGGCGCCATGATCGACGGCCCAGACGATCCCCTCCGCGACCCAGCTCTCGACGCCCGAACAACCATCGGTCACCACGACCGGCATGATGCGGGTACGCCAGGCCACGCCTGCGATGCCCTGATCGTTGTTGCCCTCCGCCGCGAGGATGCCTGCGACATGCGTCCCGTGACTGCTGCATTCGTCGGCGAACTGATCATTCCCGTCGGGGACGTTCCAACCCGGAAGAAGCCTGGTTTCATACTCCTCATGCAAGCTGAGACCGGCGTCCAGAACCGCGACCACCACGTCGGACGAGCCGATCGTCCAGTCCCAGGCAGGGATGACGTTGACGTCAGCACCGATCACGCCATCCTGACCCGACACGTTCTGCCCGACATTGTGGACGCCGTACTGACTCAGGATCCAGGTGTCGTTCGGAGGTGAGGCGACTCCGCCCATTCCATCGATCTCGATCGACTCGATCGGCCCGCCGATGGCGACGAGCGGAGACAGATCTGCGACGACCTTGGCAGCGTCGGCGGCGGTTGGAAATTCTGCGATGTAATACCGGTCGAGCCGGTGATTCGAGGCGGCGACCGGGTCGGCCGGGGGAATCGTGAACAATTGCCTGAGGTCCACGATGTCACTCGCGGAGAGTCCGTCCCGGACGATCCGAGCCGAGACGAGGTCCTCGATTCCAAGCCGTCTTCTTGCCGGATCCGGCACCAGCCAGAACCCGCCATCTCGATCACTGAAGATCCGCAGCTCAGGGGTCCCTCGAATCACCACTCGAGTCGATGAACCGACTTCGACGGCGGATTCCACCGCCTCGGCGGTACCTGCGAAGGCGACCGCGGTGGCCAGAAGAGCGGTGGTAGAGAACCCGGTGAATCGCATCTGGGGTGTCCAAAAGTGGGTGGGCAGTCGGTCATTCACGACTGTCGAGTATCAGGCACCCAACAGTAGCCCACCTTCGTGACGGTGACGATTTTCGAGTGGGTTCTTTTTCAAACGCCGAATTCTCCGCAAAGGTTCGCGCGGAACGATCCGATGATGCCGGTATGACGGATTCTCGGACGGTAGTTCTTGATCTCAGCGAGGGTGGTCGAGGCGTGACTCGACGCACGGAGTGACCTGATCGGACCCCATCACTTCCCACGGGCCCTTGAACCCGCTATTCTACCATTTACGCGTTCGTTCATCCATTCATCCGTTGAACGGATCTTCCCCTTCCTCTCTGTCGGGCTAATAAACCTTATGACGACTCGCCCCCACTTCTTCACTTCTGAATCCGTCTCGATGGGCCACCCTGACAAGTTGGCCG
>JAPKCC010000122.1 GCA_028823105.1 Phycisphaerales bacterium
GGCCGGGGTCGTCTCTTTATTCCGACCGACGGACGATGGCCATCGCTCGACGACCCCAGATCGCGGGTCGCGAGTTTGCGCGAGTGGCCGGACCCTGGAAGACCTTGGTGTTCGGCGGTCGGCGCGAAAAAGGAATTCGCCCCGAGCGGCCAATTCCGTGGGTTGAGGCAGCTTGAGGCGACGGTTGGGCGGAATCCCGTGACACGGAGATCGTTTTTCGATCACGATAGGTGAGTCTCCGTCGTCCCCTCCCGTTCAGGATCCTGGTCATCATGAAAAAGTTCATTCTCCGCAGCCTCGTCATCATTGTCACGCTCCTGGTCATCGGGCTGACGGTTCTCTACTTCACGATCAACGCCATGATCGCCTCAGAGATCGAGTCTGCAGCGACCGACGCGCTCGGGGTCGAAACGACGGTCGGTTCCTTCCGCATCAGCCTGTTCGAGGAACGGACCACGATCTCCGATTTGGACATTGCCAATCCCAAGGGCTACGACGGTGAATTTCTCACCTTGAAGCATGGTCTTCTGGGCGTCGACCTCGGTTCGGTATTATCCGATCGAATCGAGATCCAGGAGCTCACGCTCAAGGACATCAAACTAAATCTCATTCAGCGACTGCAGGGAAGCAACGTCGGCACGATCATTGACAACGCCTCGGGTCCACCGTCGGGCGATTCGTCAGACGATGAAACCAAGTCATCCAATGATGGAGGTGACGACCAGAAATTTATCATCGACAAGGTCTTGATCGAGAATGTCCAAGTCACCTTCAGTCTCGAACCGCTCACCAGCGGACGAGAGCCGACCAAACTTACGATCGATCAGATCCTGGTCCACGACATCGGACGCAAAGAGAAGGGGGTCTCACTCGATCAGGTGACGACCATCATCCTTCATTCCATCATCGCGTCCGCCGCGAAGGCGGCGCCCGCCGAGATCCCGTCCCTTCTCCTGACCACGATGGAGGGCGGGCTGGGCAGCCTCGGTCATCTCGATCTCGGCGGCGTACAGTTCGATCTCGGCAAGGGCATGGCTGATGTGGTGGGCAAGTTCAGCGAGGCCGCGAACGGTGGGGAGGACGTGATCGAGAAGGCGGCGGACAAGATTGGTAAGGCGATCGGCATCGACTCGGGCAAGACGGATGAGAAGACGGATAAATCGACGGACAAGGACGGCAAGTAGTCGAGACCGGCCCTCGTTCGGCCGTGCACCGGAACGGCGGGGGGGTTGTCCGGACCCTTGGTCTTTGATCCCTTCAGGGATCGCGGCGGCCGAGGTTTGTCGGCCATGTCGATCTCAATCGTTTCCTTGGTGTTCGGCAGGTATTCAGCCAGTGCTTTGCATGGCGGCCGCAAGCGCATTGACACTCAGCAAGATCAACGTGTTCAATCTTTGGTCATCTCTATTCAGACGCCACCGCCGAAGCAGTTCGACCTGGAGCGCGTTGATGATGTCGGTGTCGCTGTTCCGCTCGTGAATGGACTGTTGGATGACCTTGTTGTTATCCAGAAGATTCTCTTGGCCAGTGATGGCGAGCACGGCGCGTACCGCGAGCTGGAATTCCTCCGCCAGACAATCGTGGAGTCTCCGGTCACGGGCATCGGTGTACCAGCCGGCAACTTCCAGACGAGCACGGGCCATCTCCTGCTGGGCGTTGTCGATGAACGCGCGGAAAAAGCCTCCGTCCGCATAGGCGGTCCGGCATCGAGTCAGCATCGATTCATCTTGGAGAACCAGTTGGTTGAAGGCGGAGCCGGTTCCGTACCAGCCTGGCGCGTTGTACCGCATCTGAGTCCAGGCGAAGACCCATGGAATCGCACGCAGGTTCTCGAATGTGACGTCGCTTCCGGCACGGGACACCGGTCGCGACGCGATCGGAAGTTCTCCGATGTGAAGGACCGGAGAACGGTCGACGAAGATCGGCCAGAACCGTTCATCATCGATCAGTTCTCGGTAGGCCACCCGGGAACGATTTGCCAGTTCGTTCATGAGATCCATCATCGGTTTATCCAGGTCCGATTCAACACCGGGGCTCATCGGCGCGAGAATCATGGCGTTGACGATCTGTTCGAGGTGCCGATGTGCGACCGCGGGCATCGCATATCTGAAGGAGATGACTTCTCCCTGCTCAGTGAAGCGGATCCGTCCGTTTCGTGATTCTGGTGGGCTCGCCAGAATGGCACGGTTGGCACGACCACCGCCGCGGGCCACGGTGCCGCCACGACCATGGAAGAAACGGAATGACACCCCAGCATTCTCAGCAATCCGCGCCAGATCCTGTTGGGCAGCATGAAGTCGCCAATTCGCTGCCCAGTAACCACCGTCCTTGTTGGAGTCGGAGTAGCCAAGCATGATCTCTTGGAAACTGTCGCGGGCTTCAAGGTGTGGCTTGTAGGCAGGGTCCTGCAGCATCGCGGTGAGGATCTCGCCCGCGTGATCAAGGTCATCAACGGTCTCGAAGAGCGGGGCGACGTCGATGGGGCAGTGCACAGTACCGTTCACGATCGTCCACAAGCCCACTTCCCGCAGGAGGATCAAAACCTCCAGCAGATCACTGACGTCGTGGGCCATCGAGATGATGTACGTGCCGACGGAGTCTGGATCGCGCTCGAGCGCTTCGGCGAAGACGGCCAGCCCTTCAAGGAGCTCGCGGGATTCCGGTGTGAGTTCCTGTCCGTGGGCCAGAAGTGGTCGTGCGGTCGAGAGTTCGACTTGCAGCAGGATGCGTCTCTCGGATTCGTCGAGGGCGGCATAGTCGTCGGAGACGCCGGCAAGTCCGAAGAGTTCATTGACCGCGGCTTCATGCACCCGGCTGTGCTGGCGGATGTCTAGGGCAGCGAGGTGGAATCCAAAGGTGCGGGCAGCCACCAGGGCGTCGGCGATCCCTCCTCGATCCGCCGTCTCGTTCATCTGGGCGTATTTCAGGGCAGCCTGGATGGTCAGGAGATCAGCGATGTACCGACTCGCGTCGTAGTCGGATGTCCCCAGCCGCATCTGCATGTGGCTGAGTTTGACGCGAAACGGTTCATGTCGGAGGTGACGAATCGCCATTTCTTCCAAGGGTGATTCGGATTCGTCGTCTTCGATCGATTGAGTCAGTTTCGGATCCACCGGGACTCGACGGTTCGACAGGCTGAGTTCTCGATGGAGATCCTCGAGCATCTCGTGATGTCGTTCCAGCGCGACTTCCCGCATCTCGGCGAAGGCGATCTCGGTCCGCTCCGCAGTGACGAATGGGTTTCCGTCGCGGTCGCCCCCGATCCACGACCGATAGCGGAGAATCACCGGAAGCTCTACGCGGCTTCCATAATGGCGCTCGATGGCATCCGCGAGGTCGCGATAGAGGCCAGGGATCGCTCTCCAGATCGCGCCGCCGAGGTAGTGGATGCCGTTGCGGACTTCGTCGATCACATCGAGTCGCCTTGATCGGATCTCGTCGGTGACCATCAGCTGGGAAAGTGTCTGGCGCACGTCGCTTTCGAGTGCTTTCTGTTCACCCATGGTGAGTTCGCCGCTGTTTCGTATCACCAGCAGTTCGGCGATCCGATCCTGTTTGGCGATCACGCTGCGCCGACGCGATTCCGTGGGATGCGCGGTCAGGGTGGGTTGAATGTCTAGGCCGGCGAGGGTTTCGAGAACACGTTCAAGCGGCACCCCACGCGAGGCGAGCGTTCCAATCGCATCGGCGATTGATTCTGGTCGGGGCTTTTCCTCGGTCGCGTTCAGCTCGCGGTCTCGGTTGACTCTGGTGATGTGAAGCTGCTCGGCCTTGTTTCGCAAGTGAAACCGTATGGTCAGGAGCTTCAGAATCGCATCGATCCGGTCCATGGGCAGGTCGGAGAGAACCGGGTCGAGGGTCCCGGTCTCAAGCATGCCCCGCGCGGTGCTGCCAAGCAGGTCAATGTCGTCGTGAGCGGCCTTCGAGATCGATTCATCAAGCCTCGAGTGCAGCCAGGAAATATCGCGTGCAAGGGGTGGGGGTGTCATGTGAATGAGAGTACTCGTCGGGGAGCGAAAGTGCTTGAATCCACAGTCGGTCATTCAGACCCCAGCACCCGCCGCGCGGCGAGCATTGTTTTCGGGTTCTAGATACGGACTTTGTGAGCACCATGAAATGAAGAACGCCCGGGTTGGCGGGCGTTCTTCATCGTGTTCACGAAAAGAAGGGAGGTGAAGTCATTTCGACTTTCGGCCTTGGTCAGATCGGGCATTTACCCCAAGCGGCGAGCACCAGGCTCAAGTCGCCGCCGCCGACGACGCCATCTCCGTCAAGGTCGTATACGGAGGACGTGGTGCCCCATACCGCGAGCAGCAGGCTCAGCTCGCTCCCGTCAACGATGCCATCTTCGTTGAAGTCGACGGGGCAGCGGTTCGGCGCCAGCCGCCGATGTTCAAGAAGCCAGTCGATCAATTCCCGCGGGAAACTGCTGTTGAAAGAAGGGCCGTGGCTGCCTCCGTTGATCGCCCAGAGCTCCGTCTCGCCAGTTTCGGCGCAGCCTTCGGTCATCAAGGTTCGGGTCGTCTCGGCGCCGGGGATGCTGGCATCGAGGTCAAGGTTATCGCCAGTCTCCATGCGCTCGCTGCACTGGTTGTACTGAGACCAGAGCATGATCGATTCCAACGCACCGGGGTAACAAAATAAGGGAAAGATACAGCTTCCGTCGAATTCAATCACCTGGTCCGCGGTCCCGTGGATCTGGAGTACGTGGACTGGCTCGCTGGGCGTACAGTCAGATGCATTCGCGAAGGTTGCGCCCGCGAGGCTTGCGATCGAGGCGATCAGGTCGGCGTTGTCACAGGCCATGCGGTAGGACATGAATCCGCCGTTCGAGTGCCCAACCACATGGATGCTGGCGAGGTCCACCGAATGATCGGCGATGACCGTTTCGATCAACGCCCTCAGGTACCCCGAATCATCCGGATTCTGTCCTTGAAAATCGCAGCAAAAGTCCGTGGCATTCCAGAATCGATCACCCTGGGAATTCATCAGGCCATTCGGAACGCACAGCATGAACTGCTTCTCGTCGACTTGGCTTCTCAGGTTGAAGTAGTTTTCATGCGCGGTGCCGTTGCTGGTGTACCCGTGCAGCGAAACGACCAGTGGGAGGGTCGCGCTAGGATCGGAATTCGATGGGACATAGAGCGGTACGTTTCCTCGGTTGGTAGCGATCTCTTCGAGATCGTAGGCCTCGGCCGTTCCGGCGGCATGGCCCAGCAGGAGAGTTCCCATCAGAACACCGTTGAGGAATCGTCTGTGCATCGCGACTCATTTCCAGCGTCAATTGACGCTTTGCCCCGTACATATCCCTCTTCCGCGAGTGTCGGTGATCGAATCTGACATGCTCCTCGAGAGGAAGGTATCTCTACGTCTTGAGATCGCCCTTGGTTTTCATCATTTCCCGTTTATGTTTTTTTTACTTGTCGTCAGTGGGCGAGTCGCCTTCTACGATCGTCGGCCTGCGGTCAGAAGGCGGCTGGCGACGCTCCACCTTCCGACGGCAGTTCGACGGGTGATTCGCTGGTTGGTCATTGACGCATCTTGAGCTTGATTCGTCGCCGCCGCATCCGGAGGCGATGCGATGCCGATTCTCGATGCCGACGGCTCGTCATCCTTGTCCTCGGGGTGCCCACGATGTCGTCTCTCCCGCCCCCTCCAGTGCGTCGGCCATCAATCCGGCCAGGAGGTCGAAGATCTCTACCTCACCTACGTCGACGGTGATCCGGCAGGTCCATCGGCGATCCGTCCCATGGCCCAGGTCGGTGTGGTTCGATTGTCCGACTGATCAGTCCGTTGCGGGAACGTCGTGGTCTTTATTCGACAGGGCGCACGGATTCGCACGTGCGGTATTCACGATATCGGCGCCTTGCGTCGATTCCAGGACGTATCAGATACAGTCTGTCAAAGTTTGTGGCATCGTTCGGATGCCCGGGGACAGCAGGGCCGTTTATTGGCGGAGAGGAATGACCTCGGATGTCTGGATCATCGCTTTCATTTCGACGCTTCGCGCTGGTGATCTCGCAGCAGTTGCTGGGCACGGTCTTGAGCATTCTCGCGGGGGTGGCGTTGGCGAACATGCTCTCGACCGCGGCGTTCGGTGAATTCAATGCAGCCTATGGAGTCATGTTGATCGTCTCGACCTTCGCCGGCCTGGGGGGGAGCCAGTTCATCACGGTTCCGTTTCGGCATGCGGTCGTGAGCGGCGAATTCGCTCTTGCTCGTGGTCTCCGGAAGTGGATGCCGTTGTGCATCATCTTCGCGGGGATCTTTGCCTTCGGCCTGGTGCTCACGGCGCACGTCGTTCTCGGAAGCAACTCGGCAGTGAGAGACCAGAGCTTTGCTGCCGTGCTGGCACTGGTGCCCCTGGTCGCATTGATGACCTATCTGGTCGGCACCGCCAATACGCATGAGGCTGCCGGTCGGGCGATGTTCCTCTTCGTCCCCGGTCTGCAACTCATGATTCTTGTGGGGCTCGGAGCGGTCCGACTCCTGGGGGTTGATTCATTCGATGTCCTCGATGCTGCGGCGGTCTGGGCCGCGGCGAATCTGGTCGTCTGCATCGCGCTATGGAGGCTGAATCTCGTCGTCGAGCGCCCCGAGTTCAAAAAAGGGTCGCTTGCGACTGCGTGGAGTGTATGGGTGACGGGTGCCTTCCCCTACCTGGTGAGTGGGGTCGTCAACGTCACGCTCATCCAGGCTCCCTTCATGGTCCTCGGTTGGATTCACGCCAACGGTGAGAATGCGGCGATGTTCGCGGCGGCTGACCGTCTCGCGCAGCTCTTGTCCGTCGCGGGAATCTCCGCGACCGCGATCTTCCTTCCAGCAATCGCCGATGCGATCGAGGCAAGAAGCCGGCGGGACTACAGGCAGCTGATCGAAAGATGGTTCCTCGTCGTCGGTTCCGCGACCGGCATCGGGATTCTCTTTATCGTGATTTTCGGAGAGGCCCTTCTCGGGCTCTTCGGAGATGTGTACCGACAGGCCTACTGGTTGCTTGTCGTGGTGAGTTCCTCCATCGGAATCACGATGATCGCCAGCATCTTCCTCAGCGTGACCCAATATGCAGGAGCCGGGAAGTCGGTGATTGTCATATCCGCGATCTGGACGCTGGCCGGCTTGACGGCGATGGTCGTGCTGGGCGAACACTGGGACACGATGGGCATCGCACTCGCGCAGGGCGGTGCGTTCCTCGGGATGTATTTCACATTCGTGGTTCGTGCGTCGGTCCTGATGAAGCGAAGGCTTCGATAATCGCGAACCGAATGAGGCGACCATCAGATCCGTGATGCGGGTGTGGAGGTATGCGCGGGCAGGCTCGGCCGCGTGCGTTGAATCAATGCGACCTGCGACTCAAAAAGTGACGGGTGTGAAGAAGTGCGTGATGTACGTCGCTGCGACAACCAACGCAAAGGTGAGGACAACCCAGACACACTGTGCGGCAAAGGAGAGTGATCCCATGGCATGGCTGCCGTGATCCATCCCAGGCATGTCGTGATCCATCTT
>JAPKCC010000037.1 GCA_028823105.1 Phycisphaerales bacterium
GTCGAATTCAAGGGGCAAGCATCGAGAAAGGAATATGAAGATGCAGAAATCCGTTTCACAAAGGTCGAAACTAAGTCGTTTCGTCGATCTGGCGAGGGTCTATCGGGGATGGTCAAAAACTGAGTTGTCTCGCGTCCTCGGACGGGATCCTTCCAAGATCATTCCCGAAAGCGGCAATCCAAAACTGGACCTCCTGGTAGGTCTTGCGGAGGCGCTTGATTGGAATGTGGGCGACGTCGCAGAAAGCGTCTGGTGCGATCGCACCACGCCCGCGGCCGGCGAACCGTGCCCATTCCGAGAACTCAGCCTCGAAGCACTCTCGGCCCATGAGTCCGGGCGATACGAGGACATGCTGGGCGTGACTCGACGGATGCGTCTGGCCGCGTCCACGCCGAGGGAACACGCAATCACCTGCAACCGAGAAGTCGGCGCCTGGGACGGCCTCGGCCGCTTCCCACGAGCCCTTGAAGCGTCACAAGAGGGCCTCTCGATCGGATGCACCGACCCGGACGTCCAAGTGATGCTGCAGGCGAATCTCGCCAATGCGCATTACACGCTCTGGCACTTGATCGAAGCCAAGGCGGTCGCCCGAGATCTGATTGAGCGACTTGAAGCCGATCCGAATCGGAGCGAGCCCATGCGTGTGGCACTTGGCATGGCGCATTACGTCCGCGGCCACGTCGCAAGGCGTCAACTGGACAGTGAGCCGGATCTTCGAAACCGGCTCGCCGCCGAGGCTGGCGAACATCTTCGTCGTTCCGTGGAGATTCATCTGGATCTGTCGGCGGAGTTCACGAATGCGAGTTACCAGGGCATTGCAAACACCTCCAAAGGAGGTCTTCTCGAGGTCGACGTCGCCCTCGGTCGGTTGGAGCCATCCACGGCGATCCAGCACATCACCCGCGAGCTCGAACAAGTCGTCGATCCGAGCGATGGGTCGCTTTGTGGCGACATCCTCGAGTCATGGGGCTGGTGGTCGATCTTCGGATGCAACATCGCCCTCCGGCATCTTGATCAGACCGAAGTTCACCGACCCATGGCGATCCTCACGAACAAAGCGGGGGAAATCGCCGACGCGCTCGGGAACTGGTCGCTTCGGGAGCGAGCCTTCACGCTTGAGAATTTTCGTCGACAACGGATTGCCGACCTGACCGGGTTAGAGCCCGACTGGTTCCTCGACGAAGAGGAGATCCGGACCATCAGCGGCACCATGGGACGTTTTCCCGGCTTTCGCGACGTCGGCTGGCGAATTCTCGACGCCGCACACATCTTCGACTCCAACAGCTGAGAAAAGGAGGATTCCAATGACCAGAATAAGAATGATCGAAACTCGACCGCGCATCGATCGTCGACTCGGGATTCCGTCCCGGTTGATGTTCGCAGTGATCGGAGTCATGTTCGTCCTGGGGCACGCCTCCTCCGAGGCGGCACAGAAGCATCGCAAGTACTCGCAACCAAACTTCCACACCGGACAAGGTGGTTTGATCGACCACCCCGTCTCCCGTCACCGAGGAGGCAAATTACTCAAAAAGGAATTCGAGCCAATACCGACCTGGCTCGAATTCGTCATCCCAATGCCGGCCATCAGGTCGTTGGTGTATCACCACCGATGGATCTACCGCCGATGACCCGGTTCGAATCGGATCCTTGAGCGACGAGACCGCCTCATCCCCGTGGATGGGGCGGTCCGTTTTTGTCAAAGAGACTCGGTCCGGAGTCCGCTCCTGCCCTTGCCGATTCTTTTTTTGGTCAAGATTCAGGATTTCACCGTTTCCCAATCACCGATCTCGCATGAAGTATTGTGCCGCGCTCGAAACGAGAAAGAAAACACTCGAAGACGAACGAAAGAGGTCTTTCCCAAGACTCTTTGACGATCGATCAAGCTGCTTTGAGATTCGGCATCTCTCGAAGAACCCTCGAACGCCTCCGAACCAAGGGTGTTCTCCCGGGAACCCGGGTCGGAAGATTTCTCCGAATCCGCATCGTGGACATCGAGAAGGCCCTGGCAATTTCGGATCCCGAACAGCTCTATCGCATCCAACTCCATCCTCAAGCACCCACTGATCTCCACCAATGGATGCAAGGCTGGACGCAACTGGTCTATCTCAATTCCAGCGATTCCCGTGAACAAAAGGCGGCACTTCGCTGGATCTCGGCGATCATCGAGGCAAGAGAAGACGTTTCGATCGAAAAACTCCGCGTCGGCGATGTGCTCGAACCTTCGGCAGATATCAAGGCGACACCCAGTCTGACGCTGCTGATCGATGCACTCCAGGGGCTGGACCCGAACCTGCCGATGATCAAGGTCCTGCGCCAATTGCTGCCGCTATTCATCCCCAGGATCGGAAGCCGGTGAGCGAAAGCGTCCCCTGACCGTCCAAGGCGGATAGGCCCTATCAGCTCGCCGCCGGTGAATGTCATGGAATTCAACGGTCTGACACCCCGATCATGGCTGGGCTCGCTAGCATCCCCCACCATGACAAACGCCACATCCCACGCTTCCGACGATCCACAACTGACCCAGCGGATCGCGCAATTCGAAAACATGACCACCGCGGATCCCGAGAACGAGATGGCTCACTTCTCGCTGGGAAGCGCGTACCTGAAGGCCGACCGGCACGCCGAAGCTGCCGGAAGCTTGGAGCGGGTCACCGAGTTAAATCCAGATATGAGCAAAGCGTTCCAACTGGCCGGCGAATCCATGATTCAGGCCGGCTGGGAGGACAAGGCGGTCGTGATGCTTGAGAAAGGCTACGAAGTCGCCGCCGCCAAGGGCGATCTCATGGTTCGCGATGCGATTTCGAAAGCGCTCGAGGGCATCGGACGAACGCCACCCGTGCTCTCGGCGGAAATCGAAGCCGCCGCAGTTCAATCCGCGGACGGCACTTCATTCACCTGCCGACGGACGGGGAAGAACGGAACCGCGATCGAACACGCCCCTTTTAAGGGACCAGTCGGCGCGTGGATTCAGGAGAACATCTCCAACGAGACCTGGCATGATTGGATCGGCCAAGGGACCAAGGTCATCAATGAGCTTCGTCTTGACTTCAGCCGCGACGAAGATCAGGCGACCTACGAGCGACACATGCATGAGTTCCTCGGCATCGATGATGATCTTCTCGCAAGCCTCGGCGTCGAACCTACCGAGGCTTGATCCCGATCATCTGCTCCCAAAGCGGGACGCCGTTGGAAGATTCGACGCGGCATTGAGTCAGCCTGCCGCGGACTGTCGCTGCCAGATCCACCACTCGACAAGCATCAGTGCCAGCGCGACCGCCAGGATCCAGGGCCAGAAGTCTTGCCATCTGGTTCCGCCTGCCTTTGCGGCCGAGCCGTCGATCGCATCCACGCTGAAATCAATGGACTCCGCGGCGTCGATTCTTCGCTCGATGGCGTCCAGCTGATTCACCGCGAACGTCCGTCGCTGGCGTTCGGTCGAGCCGGGTTCCTCCCAAGACAATTCGTAGAGTCCGGCCCGTCGAACCGGCCCCCAAGCCAGACTCGACGGATCTCCGGTCTCGACGGCCTCTTCGGTTCCGTCGGGGAGACGCATTCGAATTTGTTCGGCCCGATCGGGCAGCCTCGTGACGATCGGTTCGCCGGGGGCAATTCCGGTGGTGGCGAGGGCCTCTCCGAGTCCGCCAAGGTACTCGACGGCGTTGGGAACGAAATTCACAAACGACCGGAGGTAGGGCCAGTTCGAATCGAGCGGATCGAAGGTGACGTGAATCAACTGGATCGGCCCGCGATCGAGCGCCACCACCAATGCACCATCACCGGACTCCACCAGCGTGGTGACCCCGGGGCCCGTGGTCACTTTGTGCATCGAGGAGACGTACAACTCATCCAGATTGACATACCGAAGGATCGGATGGTCTTCGCTGCTCCGTCGAACGATGACCCCGTTCGCCGGAGTCCCGAATTCCGTCAAGCCTTCAACCGGCGGTGTCCGGCCGAACGAGAGGTATCGACCAGGGGGCATGTTCTTCACCGCGGCATCATCTAAAACGACCACGTCGTAATCATCGAGCCCCCCGCTCTCCGCGAGCCGTTCGTACTCCGCGAGATCGAGCAGATCGAGCGACTTCAGCGCCATGCCTTCGAGAATCGACCGTAGGACGAACGACTCCGCGTCCACGATCGCCACTCGGAGACGCTTCGCCGGCGGCACGATCAGTCCGGCGACATCATCGATCGGCTGGCCGTCCTCGCCAAGAACCAGTACCTCGATGATCGCATCTCGCTCCTGATCGAACGGGGCGAACGAGAACTGCTTCCGACCCGCCGTCCGACCCAACCCCGGCTGCTCCTGAAACGGGGGAATCTCCACCGGCCGCGCGGTGATTGACCGGACGACGCCGTTGACGCTCAACTGAAGATCGGCAGAGCGCGTCGACGCGGTGGGATTCTCGATCGCCACGAACACCTGAACCTGACCCGGCGCGTCGTAGGGGCGTTGCGCCGCAATCGAAGCGATGCCGATGTTCTCGGTCTTCATCGAACCGACGCGGTGATAGTCGATCGTCTCGCCAGCCCTGAGCACCTGATCGCCGAGGTCGACGATCCGGCCGTCCGACCACAGTTCGAGGGCGGCTGGTGCCGCGACTGGGCCCGTCTGGCTGTCCGGATCGATCACGGTGAGGAACGCCCGAGCCAATTGAAGGCCTCCGCCGATGACGCTTCGCCCATCGGTCGCTTCGATGCCTTGGACCGCGGCGATTGCCGCCTGTCGAGAGTCGGTAAAAGGCGTCCGGATCTCCGCGACGTCATTGAACGCGACCACCATGATCTCAGCCGCACTTCCACTAAAGATCCCCCCGCCGTGGAGCGCCTCGATCCGTTCGATCGCCGATGCCTTGGCAAACTCAAGCCTCGATCGGGTCCCGGCTTCGTCGCCGTCCAGGACGTTCATGGACGCGGAATTGTCGATCAACAGCACGGTCCGTCCATCTCGTCGTTCGCCCGCATCGAACCGGGGTTGCATCAACGCGACGGCCAGTAACGCAAGAAGCAGCAACTGGAGAAAAAGCAGGAGCGTCGGCCGAAGCCGTTGGAACGGGGCATTTGCTCGCAGATCCTCGACCGATCTCTTCCAGAGCAGTGTGCTCGGAATGACGCGACGCGTCCTCCGGAGTCGGAGGAAGTACAACGCGAGCAAGGGCGGCACGACTGCCGCCAGCACGATGCCACCGAACAACGGGGTCAGCCAGGTCATCGAAGAAGACCTCGCTTCCGAAGGTAGTCCAGGAGCAGCGCGTCGAGGTCGGTCGAGGTGTCCACCAGCGTGTGCATGATGCTGCGTCGGATGCAGTAATCTCGGAGGCCGCCGCAGTAGGCATCAAGCCGATCGCGGTAGCCGCGAAGTACGGCTGCATTCACGGTCACTTCGGCCTCGTCGTCGTCCTCCAGATCGACCAGTCGGAGATCGCCGCTCATTCCATGCCGACCGGGCTCGATTTCCTGTGGAGCGAGGATCTGCATCGCGTGCACGTCGTATCCGCGACCGGAGACGTAGCGAAGACCGCTCTCGAAGCCATCCTTCTGGAAGAAGTCACTGAGGACGATCATCACGCCTCGCCCCTGCCGGGTGAGTGCGATTCGACGCATCGCGTCCTCGAATCCACCGACTCCCCCCGGTTCAATATCCAGCAGCCAACGTCCCATCTCATGCGTGCGTCGGCGGCCACGAAGGTTCGAGATCCGCTGCAGCTCCGCCGGCTTGCCTTCCGAATCGAGCCCTCCGAACGCTGCGAGCGAGACGCGATTCTGATTGACCAGCCCGATGTACCCCAGCGCCATCGCGAGTCTTCGGGCGTAGTCGAACTTTGCCGGATCGCCCCAATGCATGCTCGAACTCGCATCCACCACCACGATCATCGAGAGATCCTCCTCCTCGAGAAAGATCTTCAGGAAGAGTCGATCAAGCCGACCGTAGATGTTCCAGTCGACGAATCGCAGGTCGTCGCCGTGGACGTAGGGCCTAAAATCCGCGAATTCGACGCTCTGTCCCCGCCGCTTGCTCCGCCGCTCCCCCTGCACCCGGCCGTTGAAGATCTTGCGGCTCATCACGTCGAGATGGTCGAGCCTCGCCATCAGCCGACCATCGATCAGATCGTCAACCCGCGTGGGACGTGAAGTTGCCGGGGGCGGCCCCTCGGGAAAACGAGTCATCGACGAACCTCCGAGAGAATGGCGCCCCGCGGAGCACCGTCGTCCGGATGGTCGGCATCCGCTGGGGTACCCTCAAGGACGCCTCGCACGAGTTCATCGGTATCGACTCCGTCGGCCTCCGCTTCAAAGGTGCGGATGATGCGATGCCGCAAGGCAGGCAGCGCCACACGACGGATGTCCGCAAAACTGGCGGCGAATCGACCGTCCATCAGGGCGAAGACCTTCGCGGTGGTGACCATTGCCTGCGCGGCCCGCGGGCTCGCGCCCACTTGAATGTAATTCCGGAACTCCGCGATCTCGAATTCGCCACCCGGATGCGTCGCGAGCACCAGTCGGATCGCATAGTCCTGCACCGTGGGTGCGACCACGATTCGCCGCGCGAGCTGGCGAGCGGCGAGCACGTCGGCGGCATCGAGCACCGGCCTGATCGTGGCTTCGCCGGGAACCGTGGTTCGACGGATGATCTCCGTCAACTCTCCGCGATCCGCATAGGGGACGGTGATCTTCAGCAAGAAGCGATCGAGTTGCGCCTCCGGCAACGGAAAGGTGCCTTCCTGCTCGATCGGATTCTGCGTGGCCAGCACCAGGAATGGATCGGGGAGGCTTCGGGTCTCCGCACCGACCGATACCGAGCGTTCCTGCATCGCTTCGAGCATGGCCGATTGGCTCTTCGGTGTGGCACGATTGATCTCGTCGGCGAGCAACACGTTCGCGAAGATCGGCCCTTCTCGAAAACGAAACGCTCGTCCTCCATGCCCATCCTCCACGACGATGGAGGTTCCGGTCACGTCGGCGGGCATCAGATCAGGGGTGAACTGGATTCGATTGAATTTGAGCCCCAGCGAGTCTGCCAGGGATCGCACCAGCAGTGTCTTGCCGAGACCGGGAACGCCTTCTAGAAGAACATGGCCACCCGCGAATAGCGCGACCAGCGTCTGTTCGACCACGGCCTCCTGCCCGACGATGCGGATCGCCACCTGCGCCCGTAACGCTTCGAACGATTCTCGGAATCGTTCGCACGCAGCCTGCACCGATTCGACGTCATCGAGTCGGGTCGTCATCCCGTCCGCGAAGTCACCCATCGGATCGCTCGCTTTCGTCCTCAGCGCGACCACCGGCTGCTCTGCGCTTGGCTCGAAGGAGTCGGCTGGTCATGTCCTCTGCATCGTGCTCCGATTCGATGGACTCCGACGACGAGACCTCTCTTTTCACCGGACGTGGCATGCCGGGCGATCCTTCGCCTTCATTCGCGCCAGCTGCATCCGACGAGACCGAGAAATCATTCCCCCCACCGTCTTCGACATCGAATCGAGCCGTGGCCTCGTCACGGGCGACCGCATCGTCGCCCGATTTCGCATTCTTCCGACCGGCTCGGCGACGAGCGGTCTTCCAGGCCTCGACCGTGGACTCGGTATCCGCCTCACGCCGGGACATCGCCTTGGCCGCCGCTTCGCGAGCGGCCCGCGTATCGAACGTGAGACGACGGACCGCCACGTCGAGGACGAAGAGCCCGGCAGCCACGACCACCAGCAAATCCCAGATCCTCGTCGGAGATGACGGCATCTTCAGGCCGGTGCGATCGAAAGGATCAACGATGTCTAAATCCGTATCCGCCGAGAAGACCGTGCCCCCGGTTCTCGCCGCGATCGACTCGAGCAATGCTCGATTATCGCGAACCGTGGAAAATTCCCGTCGATAGGGCACGCTCACCGCCGCCTGGATGCTCGCCGCCGCATTTCCATCGGCCCCGGGAAAGAGCACGTTGACCAGATAGGCCCCCTGCTTCTCCAACGCAAACTCGGTTCGATAGCGGCCCGGTCCGATCTGCTGAAGCATCGCCGGGAGCGATTCACCACTCGGATCGAGGATCCTTGCCTGTCCCTGAAGGAAGTCCGCGAGACCACCTTCCGCGCTCAGCGCTTCGACCTCGACGACAGCCATTCCATCATCACCCGCCGTCGCTCGGATCATCAGGTTCGGCGGTGACGACGGTCGCATCGACCATCTCACCACCTGTTCCCAGAACGCCTGGAATCCACTCCAGGTGGGCCAGCTCGTCCCCCAGCGACTTCCGACATCACTCGTAAACGCGACCGACTTTCCAAGGCCGTAGTTCCAATAGGCCAGGAGCGGATCCTCGCCCTCCTCGGTGACCACCGAGATCGGCACCTTGACCAGACCCTCCTTCGGAACCGTCAACACGAAACCACCCACCGAAGGAACGTTCGAGATTCCCCTGGTCGGACCATCCAAGGAGGGAGTCACGCCGGGCGCGAAGTCACCCTCGACGATCAACGTCCTCGTGACCAAGGTGGCTTCCTTGATGAAGATCTTTGGAAGCATCTTCGGATTCGTCACGTTGTAGAACGTTCCGCCGGTGTACTCGGCCACTCCCTGCATGTTTTTTCGATCGTTCACCGTTCCATGCCCACCGACCATCACCGTGGTGACCGTGATGCCATCCGCGAGGTAATTGTCGAGGAGTTGCTTGGACGGCGGCGTCGCATCACCGTCCGAGATAATGATGACGTGCTTTTGTCCTGCGTTGACACCGTTGAGTCCCTGCCTTGACAGGGTCATCGAAGACCCGAAGTCCGGCATGTCGCCGATTTGCATCGCCTTCGCGGCCGCCACCGCCTGGCTCTTGTCGCCTGCCGGTTGCATGGGGAACGCCCAGGTGCACCCATTGACGTTTCCGACGCCCGGTTGCCCCCAAGAGAAGGTCACGATTCCCACGTAGTCGAGGCTGCTCAACGCGTCGACCGCAGCGATCGCGGTCTGTTGTCCCCAGTAATTCCCCTTCGCCATCTCGCAAGAGTGCATGATGAGGGCAAGCGCCCCGCGAACCATCTGTCGCTCTTGGGGGGGATCCATTCGAACCGGCAACGCCTTGGCCGTCTCGGATTCGATCCAGCCGCCGGCCCCGAATCCCTGATCGCCACCGAGCATGATGAGACCGCCCCCGAGGTCGTGCACGTAGGAGCGAAGACTACGATCCGCCTCCTGATCGATCGCCCATCGGGGAATATTGGCGAGCACCACCGCGTCGAACCCGTTCAGGAAGGCGATGCCAGAGAGAAGGCTCGAAGGCGGCTCGACGACGACCTCAACCCCACCACCACGGAGCGCCGCCACCAAGGCGCCGGTCTCCAGTCCGCCATCATCCACGATGAGGACCCGACCATCACTCGCGACAAAGGTCACGGCTTCGTAGACGTTGTTCTCGAGGATCGCGTCCGCCGTGGGATCATCCGGAGAGAACTCCGCGCGAAACCGTTGCGCTCCGCCTGAGCCAAGGGTCACCGGGACCGAGAGTGAGTTGATCCCGGATTCCAACTGGATGCGTCTTCCATCGGAAGGGGACGACGGATCGAGATCCACGACCGCATCGTTCTGAAAGACTCGGAGCACGCCCGAAGTGACCGCCGACGAACGAATGAAGGCCCGCAGGTCCACCGATTGGCCGATCCTCGCGCGATTCGGCGCTCGGAACTGCTCGAAGACGATCTCGCTTCCGTACTCGTATTCGATCGGCAGCACGTCCACCGGAATGTTGTTGGCACGGGCGAGTTCGATCGCTTCCAGAAGGTTCGACTCGGTCTCATTGCCATCGGAGACGAGGAGCACTCGATTGGCGGTATCCGTCGGAAGCAGGGAGATCGCGGTTCGCATGGCTCCGGCGAGATCGGTCGCGGCAAGATCGCCGGCGTGATCAAGCTGGATCACCGAATCGGGATCCGGCGTCTGGCGGATCTCGGACTCCTCCGCCACGGTCACCACGCCGATCCGATCGTCCTCGTTCCGCTTCGCCTCCGCGACCCGCTGGAGGAAACGCCCGCTCTCCCGTTGCAACTCACGAGGAATGGAACGGCTCACGTCCGCGACAATCATCAGCGTCACGTTCTCGCCACGATCGACGATCGAAGGGCGGGCGAGGGAGACCGCCAGAATCATGATCAGGACCGACCGGACGATGACCGAGAAGATCAGTTTTCCACGCCCCTGACCAGCGGCTCCCAACCGGGCAAGAAGCAGCACGGGAAGGATCAGAAGCAGGACCAGCAACAGCCATGGATGTTCGAGTTGAATCGGAAGATCAGCGAACATGAGCCTCGACCTCCGTGACCAAAAGAAAACGAGAGAACATCCTGGGGAACAAGCGGCCAAGAGTCGACACGGAAGATCGCGAGACGCTCGCCCGGCTCATGGCCGAGCTCCCAGTTGCACTCGATTATTCCCGGTATCGAGCACCGCCATCACGCCACCCTCCGAATCAATGGCCCAAGGATACCGCAGTCGGCCGGGCTCGATGCCCGCGCCACCCCAGAGACCAAGGCTCGCGCCGGTCATTCGATCAAGACGTTGTACCCGGTTGTTGCCGTACTCCACGACGAGAATCGAGCCACCATCGTCCAATGCAAGGTCGTATGGATACGCAAGCTGCCCTGGGCCAGGACCTGCCCCGCCCAGCACCCTCTTGATCAGACCATCCCGACCGGTGACCACGATCCGGTGATTGACGGCATCCGCAATGAAGAGTTCCTGAGCTTCGTCATCCCACGCCAGCGCCTGCGGACGCAAGAGACCCGGACGACCATCGACGTCGGCATGCCCTTGAAAACCGATCGAACCGATCACCCGTCGATCAGCATCGAAGAGCTGAACGCGGTCGTTGCCGCCGTACTCCGAGACAAACCAGGTCCCATCGCTCGCCATCGCGACGTCCGTCGGATAGACGAACTGCCCGGCTTCCTCCCCGTAGCTTCCGAAACTCTCTTCCAGTTCGCCGTCGGCCGAGAAGATCGCGATGCGGTGTTCATGAGTGTCCGCGACCACGACTCGCCCTCCGGAATCGACGGCAATCCCCGTGGGTTTCCCGTTGGCGAAGCGAGGCATGGTCCAGCCAGTCTCGAAGGTGCCGTCTAGGCCAAAACGTTGGACCCGCGCGGTCTTGTCGATCACGTAGATTCTCTCTCGTTGGGAATCGATCGCCATTGCCCGTGGGTAGTCGAATCGACCGTCGATGTTCCCTGGCTGACCGAAGACGACCTCGTGCGGGACGGTACCCGTGGAACCCGGATCGGCCCGATCGCCGCACCCGAAGAGCAAGATCGGCAGAAGCGCGAACCCGGAGGCGCCCAACCGAGCAACACGATTCCCACCCACCGACCAGGCGACCAGGAGGCCCGCGAAGGCCGCAAGGAGCACCAGGCCCAGCAGGGCCGGGAGCACCGAATCGACGTACTGATAATGCATGGCATTGAGTAGCGCGGAGGTAATGGTCGGAAAACCCGGGGGTTGAATCCGCGCGGTGACCGGTATCTCGCCGACCGCCAATGCCCCCGACGCCACCCCTCCGATCAGGAACGCCCGGAGCAGGCCGGGCCGCATCGCCCGGAAGGTATCGGTGATTCGCCCTGGTTGATCCTGACTCAGGAGCCGAGGCATGCCATTCGCCGCCAACGTACCGATCAGACAGGCCGCGATCCCGACGCGGGCCGAGACGGCGAGCAGCAGGGCGACGGGTCCGTCATAGATAAAGCTGGTGGCTTCGTGATTCCACGCCGACTCCACGCCCACCGCGATCAATGTGGCCGGAAGCAGCGCCGTGACCGCGAAGCAACCAAGAACCACCGCACCGATGTACCGACCGCGCCGTGTGCCGGCGACGATCGCGGAGAGTCCTGCCGCAAGCAGACCGCCGAGGATCGCCGCGACCACGAGGATCAGCCCGGAATTCAGAATCGCCTCGCCATGAACCTGCAGCATCGCCGGGATGTCCGCACCCCACGCGCGTCTTGCCAGAAGGCAGAGTGGCAGCACCAACAACCCGCAAAGCAGGATCATCGTCCACCAACTTCCGCGAGGTTCTCCTCGTCGGCGATGTTGCGTCGATCGCCGCACGATCAAGGCCCCCGCCAGCAAGCCGATGACCAGCGCCAACAGCATCGATGGAAGGCCCGCCGAGAGCACGGTCGCCGCCGAAGCTCCTTGCGCATCAAGCGTCCGAAGTTCGAATCCCCAGGTGCGAACCTGTGCCAGATCAAAGGGAACCGTGAGCGTCGACACCAGCCCGAACGTCACCAGCCAACCCAAGAAAAGCGGCCGACGGTCGGCATGCCACGCCATTTTGAAGCGTCGCCATCGGGGCGGTGCATCGATCGCGAGCAGATCCGCGGATGCCTCCGCACCACGTGCGGCGACGATCCACGCCGCGAGTGGCCAGGCAAAGCAGACGAGCCCCATGGCGAGGATCAGCCGACGCAGTTCGGGAACCAGATCCGCACGAACCGCGGCCGCGCCGATCACGCTGTCCGGCCCGACTTCCAGCCACCACGCATCGAAAAGAAGGGCGGGCGGAAGCATTAATGGAATCAGACACGCCGCCTGAAGAAGGATCGACGATCCCCGCGCGATCCTTCGACCCGGCCCCCAACCGATCAGCGTCGAGATCGTGGCGATGCCGCCGGCCCAGACGATGGTCGTCCACGCGACCTGATCACCTCGAAAGCCGAGTTCCGCCGGCTCCACCGCTTCCGAGGTGAACATGGCGGGAATGAGCGCCACCAGGGTCGGCCCCAGCATGAGGCTCACCAGCACGATCCAACCGACGACGCACCAACGAAGGCCAGGGATCATTCGATCGTCTCCTCGATCACTTCGGCACCATTCAGTGATCGTCCGGGGCCTGGCTCCCGGAGGCGCCTGATCCGCTCGGGATCGAGTTGTGACATCGCCTGCGCCACCGCCGCATCCATCAAGGCCGCGGTCTCGGCGATTCCGACGTCCAACGGTTCGTCGATTCGATCCGAGGGATCAATCGAAAGTTCAGGATGTGCGATGGGGATGTTCCGTGACGGCGAGGCGTAGAGACGCGCCTCGACTTCCGCTGACGCAAGGAACGCGAGCAGTTCGACCGCGCCAGCCGGGTTCGGCCCGTCCGAGACGATGCCGGCGGCGTTGGGAATCAACATCGTCCCACCACCCGCCTCACCTTCGAGACCATGACGAGGCTTGATGGCCCTTACCCGGAGCCCTCTCGCTCTGGCCGCGGAGACGTCATCAGTGTCGGTCAGACCGAGGATCGCCTCCCCCCGCGCGACCGCATCCACGGTCGCGGCATTCCCACCGGGAAGCATCCGGATGCCGTTCTCCGCAAGGCCTTCCAACCACGCCGCGTAGTACCCGGGCATCGCGGTTCGACTCCAGTAGGCCGACATCGCGCCAAGATGTCCTCGCGTCGTGCCGAACCTTGGGTCGGCCATCACGATCGCATCTCGGAACCGAGGGTCGATCAACGCCGTCCAACGATCCGGCGCGTCCTCGGGGGCCAGCACTTCCGGGTCGTAGACGATCACCCGTCCCCGCGCGGCGAATGCAAACCAACGGCCATCGGCTCGACGCCAGGCGGTCGGATGTCCGGCCAGTGCGGGGTGGTTCGCCGGGGCGAGCAGTCCCTCGGCCGCGAGCCGTTCGACTTCGAACGGTTCGGAGCTCCAGAAGAGGTCGGCCCGAGGGCGTTCAGACTCCCGTCGGAGACGATTCGCCAACCCCGTGGTCTTTGTGGCTTCGGTATCGAAGAGCGGACTCACCGGAATGCCGGTTCGTTCGGTGAATGCCTGCAGGATGGGCCTGGCCACCTGTTCATCGGCGGACACGTACACGACCACCCCATCGGTCCCGGACTGATCGCATCCGATCGTGAACCACAGGACGCAGAGCATCGTCGAGATCATTCGGATCGATCGACTCAAGGCCGCCGCGGAAGGAATCAACATGTCATCTCGTGTCGCGCCGGTCATGCACCCGAGGGTACCGGGTCTTCCGACTTCGGCGAGGGCTTCTCGGCTGGCTTCACGACTGGCTTCGCGACGGGAATCGACTCCTCGGCGGACGGTGGAGATTTGCCGCCTTTCGGAACCGCGTCGATGCGCTTCTTCAACTCGCCAAAGTAGTGCTGATGGACGTCTCGAAGATGCGGCGGGATCGGATCTTCATCGAGTCCTTGTTCATGTCCGCGGGCGATCCGATCGGAGATTCGTTGCAATCGAGCACGAGCTTCGCCGATGACCTGCTCGCCTTCCACCATCTCCCTCGCAATCACATCGCCTTTTCGAGTCTCGACGATCTCTCGCTGCACGGCCGTCCCGGTCGGCGTCGGGGCGATCGGCGCCTGCCCACCCTGCCCTTGGCCTTGACCTCCCATACCTCCCTGACCTTGACCCTGACCTTGACCTTGACCCTGACCTTGACCCTGACCTTGTCCTTGGCCTTGGAGTCCGGCAGCCCATTGGGAGAGACCCTGCCCCATCTTCTTGCAGGCGCCCTGCGCCTGTTTCGACGCAGCCTGTGCCTGCTGGAGCATCTGCTGCATCTCTTCCAACTCACTCAACGTCTGCTGGCCCGACTCGCCCTCTTGGCCCTCCTGCCCCTCCTGACCCTGCTGAGCCATCTGCTGCATTGTTTTACTCAGCCCCTGCAGCGCTTGCGACGACTTCTTCTGCGCCTCGCCAGCTTCTTGCAATGCCTGCTTCTGAGATTCATTGAGGTTGCCTGCGTTTTCAATGGCCTGTTTCATGGCGTCCGGATTCTGCGCGAGTTCCGGATCGAGCCCCGCATCCCGCAAGGCCTGTTCCATCGAATCCTGCTTCTCCGCAAGCTCCTTCAACTGATCGGCGATGTCCTGCAACTGATCCTTGACTGCCGCCGCCTGTTCCGGATCGAGTTCTCCCGCCTTGAGGCGGTCGGCCAGTCGTTCGAACGCTTCATTGGCCGTCTTGAAGTCACCCTTCGCCAGGCTCTCCGCCAGCGCTTCCGCGTCCTCATCACCCTGATTCGAAACTTTGAGGTCCGCCAGCGAATCCCGCAACGCCGCATCCATCTTTGCCTTGTCGCCATCGAGAATCTCGTCAAGGCGATCCTGAAGTCCAGAGACCTTCCGAATCGCTTCCCGGCGCACCTCTTCGGGCGTCTCTTCGACGTTTAACTCGTCCGCGATCTCTTCGTCCACCATCATTTGATCGATGGCGCCTTCCATCTCCGCGGCAAGCATGTCGTTTTCTTCGATCAATGCCACGAGATCTTCGACTTCTTCAGTGGCCTGCTCATCGACCTTGGTCAGCATGACTCCGTTGTCCGATGATGCCGACGCAAGCAGATCCCCCTGGGGAACCAGGGTCCAGACGCCGACCGCCACGAGCAGGAGCAACGGTGAGACCCACCATCCGACGGGGGCATGAGGCTGGAAGGCGGCTCGGACAGAACTTCGGATACCGGGACGAGTCGCCACCGCCGCCGCATCAGCGACCGCGGCGACCGCGAATGGATCATCTCGACGGACGATCTGAACCGCCGTACTGAGCCGATCGCGAAGACCAAGCCGCTCGTCGATGGCGACCGCGACAGAGACCACATCGCGCCCCGAACCAAAGCTTCTGATCACCGCCGCGGCGAGAACACCGGCGCCGATGGCGGACGCCGGAATCCACCAAGCAATCGCCAGTGAGGGGAAAGCCTTCGAGACGAGCACCCAAAGCAGCAACAAGGAAAGCCCGAGGACGGCGCCGTTCGCCAGCGTCTCCAAGAAACGGGCCAGCATGAGCCGCCTTGTGGCAAGACGAATGAGGTTCTGAATCTCGGTCACGAAGAAAACCCTCTAACTTGGTGAACGGGGCCTTGAACGGTATGTTCTCAAGGATAGCACCCTGTTCGTCGGCACAGAGCGATCGATCTCACCCACAAGTCGCCGAAGCGGCTGAAGATGCGGCGCGTTTTGGGCCGATTTGCAAACCAGGGAGGCCTACTATTGGTACCAGCAGGCCCCCGCTGGACCGTTTTCCCTTCCGGAGCCCATAAATGCCGATTTCATGCCGCCCGACATCGCTCGTTCTCGTGGCCATCCTGACCCTCACGGCCCTATCGACTGCAAGCCAGGCCCAGGCTCCCGAAAACGAACTGGCCCGCGAGAACGAACGCCTTGCCGCCCAGGTTCGCGACCTGGAAGCAACGCTCAAAGCCGCCCTCACGCGAATCGCCGAACTGGAAAAATCGCTGGCGACGGCCCACGCAACCGCGGGGACGTCTTCCGGTGCCGGAAGCACCTCTACGAAGGCCATCGAACCGTCCAACCTCAGCCCTGCTGGTCTCACGGCGGCGATCCGAGATGACTTCAAGATCGAATTTAAAGCGTCCGGACTGCCGGAGCTCACCGAGGCCTCGACGGCGGATGAACGCATTCGATACACGCGATGGTTGAAGAAGTGGATGGCAACGAGCAACCGCCGGTTCCGCGAACGAGTCTCCTGGCCCGTCATGGTCAAGCAGGGGAAGGCCATCTCCTCGAACAACACCCTGACGACTTTTCAACCGTGGGATGTCGCGCGGTCGGTCGAGTCCGGGAAGTCCTTCGAACTGGTGATTCCGACGCGGTCGTTCACTCGCACGACTCGCACTCGAATTGGTGCGACCGACGCGGCCGTCGCGAGACTGGACGGGATCTTCATTCCGGCAATCCGCCTCAACACCTCACGGCTCGAGGTTGGCCCGTTCGACAATCCACCATTCCTCGGCTCGATGGCAGAACTCATCTGGCGTTTCGATTTCAAGGGACTCGCGCCCGAAGCGACCACGCCCGAAGCGACCACGCCGGATGCCACACGCGGCACCAGTCCTTGAAGCCACGGTCTGAAGCGATCGAGGGCAACCCGATGCGTGACGACCGACACGGAGAATTCAGGACATGGACCCAGATGACCAGGTCTGCCTTTGCTTCCGAGTGAGCCTGCGAAAAGTGCGGACCTTCCTTAATCGAGAGGACCCGCCGGTCGCCAGTCGGCTTGCCGACTGCCTCGGCGCAGGAACCGGGTGTCAATGGTGCGTCCCCTTCTTGAAGAAACTGCACGCCCAGAAACAGGCGGGCGAGACCATCGATCTTCCCGTCTCACCGACCGAGTATGCATCCCGGCGTGCCACCTACCGCCAGACCGGTGATCGGCCCCCCAGCGGTGAACCCGTCGACGACTCCACCTCCGACGATCATGTTGAGTGAGGCCGCAGTGCCCGTACGCACCTCGGATGAACGGGCACGATTGCTGCGGTCGTCGGACGAGATTCGCCGCGGACTCCAGAAGTTCCTCGATGAACGGCGGAACGTTCGCCCCGGAATGAACAGAAACCACCGATCAGCCCGCCTCACCACCATCGGCCGGGCTGCATGCATCGTCCACGAGGCGCCCCCCCATCGGACCCACCAACTCGATATCGTGCCGCTCCCCGGATCGCCCAGTTGAAATCGTCATCGAGGATCTGCAGCATGAACGTCGGCATCAACGGTTTCGGACGAATCGGACGACTCGCGGTTCGAGCGCTGCGTGAGCACCCGGAACTTCAACTCGTACACGTCAACGAGATCAAAGGCGGCCTTGAGTGCGCCGCCCATCTCCTCGACTTTGATACCGTTCACGGTCGATTTCCGGGGGACGTGAGCGTCGAGAACGAATGCCTGCAGATCGACGGTCGCAGCGCGAGCTTCTCGGAACATCAGGATCCGCGAGACATTCCTTGGGCCGAGCGGGGCGTGGACATCGTGCTCGAATGCAGCGGCCGATGGCGGACGATCGAGACGATCACGCCCCATCTCGACGCGGGCGCCCGACGCGTCATCGTCGCCGCGCCCGTCAAAGGTGGGGTTCCCAACATCGTGATGGGATGCAACGAGGAATCCTACGACCCCGCTACCGAGCCAATCCTCACCGCCGCTTCATGCACCACCAACTGCCTCGCCCCGGTGGTCAAGGTGATCAATGAGTCCTTTGGAATCGAACATGGCGTGATCACGACCATCCACAACGCCACCAACACCCAGGTGGTGGTCGACGCGCCGCACCGTGATCTTCGGCGGGCCCGGAGCGCGTTAAACGCACTGATTCCCACCAGCACGGGATCCGCCACCGCGATCACCATGATCTACCCGGAGCTTGAAGGCCGACTCGACGGGATCGCCATCAGGGTTCCACTTCTGAATGCGTCGCTCGTGGACGCAGTCTTCACGGTCGAAAAGCCCGTGACGGTGGACAGTGTGAACGGTGCATTGCGGGACGCGAGCGAAGGGCGACTCGAGGGAATCCTCGGGTTCGAAACCCGCCCACTGGTCTCCACGGACTTCGTGAACGACCCTCGGTCCGGGATTATTGATGCACCGAGCACCATGGTGATCGGTGACCACATGGTGAAGATTCTGGCCTGGTACGACAACGAATACGGCTACGCATTCCGCCTCATCGACCTCGCCTCGCGGGTTGCGACACAGTTGAAAACCCTCGTCGAATGAATCTCCGCGGCTACGCTCTGGTCACGATCGCCTACTGGGCGTTGACGATCACCGACGGTGCGATGCGGATGCTCGTCCTGCTTCATTTCCACGCCCTCGGCTACGGCCCGGTGACCCTCGGATTTCTCTTCGTCGTGTACGAAGCCTGTGGCATCGCGACCAATCTGCTGGGTGGAAGACTCGGGCGGCGATACGGACTGAACCGCACGCTGCATCTCGGCCTCTGGCTTCAAGTCTTCGCCCTCTTCGCGCTCTCGATGACCGAGCCGGCCTGGGCGGCACCGCTTTCAATCGCATGGGTCATGGGCTGCCAGGGACTTTCCGGTATCGCCAAGGACCTCACGAAGATGAGTTCCAAGAGCGCCGTAAAACTGATTGTCAAGGAGGAGCGGGACGGCAGCCATCGATCCGTGCTGCTCCGCCTTGTCGCCCTGCTGACTGGATCGAAGAACGCCTTAAAAGGGTGTGGCTTCTTCGTCGGGGGAGCGTTGCTGGCTTGGATCGGCTTCGCACCAGCCCTCCTTGGCCTGGCAGGAATGCTCGCCGCGGTGTCGATCGTCACGCTGCTCGGACTGGGAACCGCCCTGCCACCCTTGAAGACTCGGCCGAAGGCCGCCACATCCGCCACATCCGCCACATCCGCCACATCCGCCACATCCGCCACATCGTGGTCGAGGTCTCCCGCCGTCAATCGACTCTCCGTCGCTCGCGTCTTTCTCTTCGGCGCGAGGGATCTCTGGTTCGTGGTCGGACTTCCGATCTTTCTCGCCGAAGAGGCCGGGTGGACGGTTGAGGGCATCGGGACCTTCATGGCGATCTGGGTCATCGGGTACGGCCTGGTGCAGGCCGCCGCACCATGGCTCCAGTCAAGACTCTCCATGGGCGATCGGGACACCGACGAGACCGTTCTCGCCCGCCGCTGGATGATCATCTTGATCCTTATCACCCTTGGGATCGCCAGTGTCCTTCTCTTCGGTGATGACCACCTCGCCGTTCCGGTGGTGGTCGTTGGCCTCCTCGTCTTCGGGGTCGCCTTCGCGGTGGAATCCTCCCTGCATTCTTATCTCATCCTCGCCTTCGCCTCGGCAGAGGACGTGGCGCACGACGTGGGGTTCTATTACGCAGCCAACGCCACCGGAAGACTGTTCGGGACACTCCTCTCCGGGGTCTGTTTTCTCCTCGGTGGGCTGAGCACCTGCCTCCTGGTCTCCGCCGGGTTTCTGCTGGTCTCGACGCTGGTCTCGTGGAAACTTCCGTCAAGCCGGGAGTCACCCGTCCTGGAGACCCCGAAAACAACCACAACCGAGGGTTGATCACCGCAGAATCTGGATTTCACGGTCCCCGGACCGTCCCCGAACCGACAAATCTAATCGTCACGCCCTCTTGGAGATTCCGGCATCGACCTTTCCTCCGCAGACAGCAAGGCCTTCTCCATCTTGGTCCGGGAGCACACCCCGATGGTGCTCGCGATGCTCCGGTCGATGGTCTATGACAAGAACGCCGTCGATGATCTCTACCAAGAGACCATGATCACGGCGTGGCGAACCCTCGACCGCTACGACGAGGAACGCCCCTTCGGTCCTTGGCTCAGAGGCATTGCCAGATTTCAGACGCTCGCGTACTACCGGAAGGTGAAACGACTGCCCACCTTCGATACCACCCTGGTCGTCGATCACATCGAGACTCGACTCGACGAGATCACCTCGAGACCCGGCGACACCTGGGAAGAGAAGATCGACGCGCTCGATGACTGCCTGCAGCATCTTCCCGAAGACGCCCGCAACATCGTGGCCCTTCATTACGAGCAAGACCTTGCCACCGGGGTGATCGCCTCTCGACTCCGCATGAGTCGAGAGGCGATCAAGAAAAGGCTTCAACGCGCAAGAGCACGGCTCACCGACTGCTTCGAACGGAAGGGCTTGTTCCTCCAGCTGGAGATCGACTCGTGAGTGCCGCCGAAGATCCCCGAGTCCCAGATGCCGACCGGCAACTGGCTGACGATCTCCTGATGGACGCCATCCTTCAGGGCCACCATCTTGATCAGCGAGGAGCCCTCGAAGGGCGGATCCAACGGGTGATGGTCGATGTCGAGACTCCGGCGAGCCGCCCCCGAACGTCGCGGCGGCTTCACCAGGGACTCTCGCATCGGCTGACCGGACGTGCCTGGGGCACGGCGATCGCCGCCGCTGTCCTCCTCGCCGCCGGTCTCACCACCATGCTCACGATCTCAACCACGCCGACCGCGGTGGCGAGCCTCGACCAGACGCTTCGCCTGATCGAACTCGAAGATCTCACCTTCCGACTCGAACTCGCCAAGGAACAAACGGCCGGCTCAAGGGCGATCGATCGGCGCCTCCCCCGAAATCGCAGGCCTTCACGACGCTCCGGACGATCCGCCCCCCCGATCGAGCACTTGAATGGTGCCGCGCTCCACGTTCGTGGACCGAAGTACGTGCTCCTCGGAGACCGTGATCGCCGCAGAGGACTCGCGAAGGGATTCGACGGCGAATCCCACTGGAGCAACAGCCCACCGGAGCCGCGGAAGCAGGATGAGTCGGGTAACAGAAATCCCCTGCTCGACGAGTTGTTTGAATTCATCACACTCGATGTGCACGAACTGGTTCGTGATCTTCGCGCAGGATATGACCTCAAGATCATCGAGATCATCGGAATCGAGCCTGAATCGAACCCGGATGGGGTCGATCGGCAACTGGTGCACCATCGTGCCGAGCGCCGCGACGGGGCGAAGTCTCGACTCCCGCTTCAGATCGATCTCTGGACCGACGCCGACACCGGAAGGCTCGAGGCGTTGGACTGCCGTGGCGTGCGTCTCCGCGGCCCGAACGATACGTACGAGATCTCCCTCACCCTCGAAAGCGATGCCCCACTGCCGGACACTTGGTTCGACCGGCAGAGCCATCTCCCGGAATCCGAACGAGGCGGCCAGAGACCGCGAAACAACACCGGGCCCCGACTCAGCGACCCGTTCCACCCCCCTTTCCCACCGTTCCCGCCGCCGCATCCTCCCGAAAAGAACGACGATCGAAATCGCCGCCGACCCACGCAAGACCCTTAGATCGATCTCGCGGCCGCGGTCGAATCAAAAATCGATCCTTCCGATCGGGGTGCCGGACGAACTGGATCAGTCCGCTTCGGGCAGAACCTTGAGGATTCGCCCTGCCTCGATGTTCTGGAATCGACGGACCGATCCATCTCGCCAGACGATTTCGACTTCGGGAATCACTCGCAATTCGCCCAGTCCTGCATGCACTCGATGATCCTGCGCAGTCAGATAGCTGGAATCAGTGTGGACCCAACGAGTGAGCGTTCGATCACCGAGGTCAAACCGAACCTTGGCTCCGATCGCCGGCGCCCCCGATCGATTCCGGACATCGACGGTCAGCCAGTTCCCACGGTCCCGAACCACGTTTAGAAGAAGACGTACCGGTGCCCCGAGATCCTGGACCACGACGTCTTGGCCTCCATCATTGTCGAAGTCCGCGAAGATGGCCCCTCGACTGGTTCGAGCCGGTGCTGAAGCAACCCCTCCAGCCGGCGCCACGACTCGAAAGCGATCGCCGTCGCCTCGGAGCAGAAGGTCCGGCTCGGCGTAGGGATCCCGTGCATCCGGATCGTCACTGGCGCCGACTCGGCCGTTCGCCGCATAGAGGTCAAGTCGCCCGTCGTTGTCGAAGTCAATGAAACCAAGCCCAAATCGAGTGAAGTGCCGGCTCGCCGAACCCAGACCGGCGCGGTTGGTCGCATCGAGGAATCGCGATCCGTCATTCAGATAGAACGAATCAGACTCACCGCCGAGATTACAGACGATGAGATCGGGATCGCCATCATCATCCACGTCCTCGGACGAGACGCCCATTCCGGCCTTCGCAACACCGCTCAGATCACGATCGCATCCGAGCTTCATTGCCTGCTCTTCGAATCGCAGGCTTCCTCGGTTCATCCAAAGATGGTCGGGCATCCCGTCGTTGGCGACGAAGACGTCAGGCAGACCATCGCCGTTGAAATCCCTCGCGACGACCCCCAGTCCGGTGCCGTGGCTCCCTGCGATTCCGCTCTCCACGGAGACATCCGTGAACGTCCCGTCTCCGTTGTTGCGATGAAGTACATCGGACGTCGGCGATTCGTATCGGACGGGCGGACAGTAGTCGAGGCGGCCAGTTCGGTTTCGACACTCGAGTTCGATCGGCTCGGACCAGTCGACGTAGTTGGTCACAAAGAGATCCAGATCGCCGTCTTGGTCGCCGTCGAAGAACGTGGCGCTCGCACCGAAGCCCGAATGACCAACGCCGGCCACTGATGTCACGTCGGTGAAGCGGCCCCCGCCTTCGTTTCTAAAGAGCTGATCGGGCCCGAAGTTACTCACGAAGAGATCCACATCGCCGTCCTGATCGTAGTCCCCGGTCGCAGCGCCCATCCCGAAGCCGTTTCCTTCCAGACCGCTTCCGTTCGTGACATCCTCGAACCGCCCCTCGCCGAGATTTCGAAAGAGTCTGCTGCCTCCTTCACCGGTCGCTTGCAACAGGACGACGTCCATCCATCCATCATCATCGAAGTCGAAGGCCGCTCCGCCTCCGGGAACGATCTCCGGCAGTCTCGGAGTCTCCGCGAGCGTCGCTTCAAGCTGGAATCGAAGCCCTCTTCCGAGCGCGTCCTCTTTAAACCAGACCGGCAGATCTGCACTTCCCTCCATGGTCGGCGCTGAACCCGAATCCTCCGCCGTGGAGGCCACGGACTCGGAGCCAGGTTCTCCGCATCCAGAGCCCACCAGAATGAGCGTTGCAGGAAGACTCTTGAAGAAGAGACACCACGCGTGTCGCAGGTGCAGCATGTTCATCACGGGAGGCTCCCGACCGCCGCTTGGGTCCGTGGAAGATCTGGATGATTCGGCATCGCTCGACGGCACTGTTCAAAGAGTGCCCGGGCCTCATCCATCCGGCCGAATGCCGCGAGCGCCCGGGCTCGAATCAGACCGGCGTCGACGGATCTTCCGAATTCCGCATCCATCCGGTCGACCTCCCTGATCGCCGCCATCGGATCGCCGGATTCGACCAAGGCGTCGCCGAGCTGAACACGATGGCGTGCGACGAGCGGCGCCAGCTCAACGCACGTCGCGAAGGACTCGATCGCCTCGTTCCATCGCCCGAGTTGTCCAAGACTTTGACCGACGAGTTCATGGCCTTCAGCCGCGGCGGGCGCCGATTTGATTCCAAGCTTCGCCGAATCGAAGGCTTGCTCGATCATTCCGACGTCTGGAGGCTGGCTCGCCTCCGCGAGGACCAGCAGGCACTGCGCCTTCCGAAACCGAGGGAGGGCCCATCCGGGATCAGAGGCCACCAAGGATGGAATCAGTTCGAGCGCGGCTTGGTGATCGTTCCGGTTCACCAGGACCACGACGTCTGCGTAGTCGATCTCCCGTAATTCACCATACTGCCCGCGAAGCTGCAGGATGGCGGAAGCGGCATCGTCATGACGTCCGGACCTCGACAGGGCCTCGACCATGAGCAGCCGCGCCGCCAGATCCGATCGACGCCCCATCGCCTCATTCAGCCAGGGATCCCCGAACGTCGAACGGGCGTCGCCGGCGATCTGAAGATGCCGCGCCGCCTCATCACCGCGGCCAACCATCTGTTTCGCGCGTCCCACGACGTAGTGCGATCCTCGATCCTGTGGCTGGATCTTCAGAATCGGTTCGAGCAGCCGAATGGTTTCGTCGGCTCGACCTTCGTCGAGACGAATCTTCGCGAGCATTCGAACGGCGTTCAGATCGACTTTGGGTGGGACAATCGATGCCTGCGCGATCGCCACCGCCGCATCGATGTCACCCTCCTCGGCCAACCAACCTGCGGCCCTCCACTTCACGTGGGTGGTGATCGGATCCAGTTGCAGCGCCCGTTCAATGTCCGCTCGAGCATTGTCGAGATCGCCCTGATCGTGGTAGGCCCACCCCCGCAAATAGACCGGTCGCACGCGGTTCGCATCGAGTCGGAGACTTCCCGAATAGCACTCGATCGCAAGACCAGGGCGATCGTGCGCGAGGTAAAGATCTCCAAGCCGTTCCCAAGCCTCCGGATCATCGATCGCGCTTCGGAGGTTGGCCAACTCCGTCTCGACGGCCGCCTTCACGCCCACGTCATAGTCGTCCAGATCGCTCGGCATCGGAAGTTCGACCACGTTCTGATCGATACTTGTGATCCCCGACGTCGATCCCGAGTCATCGCATCCGCCACCGAGGAAGAGGAGCTGCCCCATCGAAACAACCGCCACGGATGCCAACACGAGGACATTGGAATCTCTGAGAAAAGAGACTGGCACGGGCATCTGGGAATTCATGGAAGTCGAAAGCTCCGATGTGACGTTTGGGACGTTCGGGACGTTCTCATGTGACCCGAGTTACCGGTCATCTGGCCGGTTGCTCGAAAGGTATCCTAGGCGTCCGGCGACATTCATCTGACGCTGGGGCAATCTGATGACGAACCAGAATTCACACCGAGACCAATACCCATGCCACGCTCTCCACGATATCGAAGATACCGAAAATTCATGATCTATCTCCTGCTTTTGGCCACGGGTGGCAGCATTTTAGCCCTGACCAGTTGCTCGACACCGATTCCCAACCGAAACCCGGTCGGCGAGTCGTTCCCGGTGGTGCGCGGGGAGTCGTTGAAGAGTGACGCCGTCGAACTGCCCTCCGCCGTCTCCGGCGACCCGGCGATTCTCATGGTGGGCTACGTACAAGGAACCCAGTTCGACCTCGACCGATGGACCCTCGGATTCGCGCAGGCGAAGGCGAAGGTCAGAGTCGTCGAGGTCCCCGCGGTTCTCGGATGGTTCCCCGACACATTCCTCCGGGGGACGATTGACAACGGCATGCGGGCCGGGATTCCGGCCGAGGACTGGGGGGCCGTCGTCACCCTTTATGGGATCGAAGCGGAACGGGTCCAAAAACTCACTGGAAACGTGAACCCTCGGAACGGCCGAATTCTCCTGCTCGATGACCGCGGAGAGATCCGATGGTTCTGGGATCAAGGTTACTCCTCCACTCGACTTCTAGAACTGCTGGATCTTGCATCCAATCTGCGACCAGCGGCCGCCACGTCGACAGAGAGTTCAGCCTCCGAGTGACCGACGAGGACGTATTCCCAGGCTCGCTTCCTATACTGATCCTCCCATGAGCAAGCACGAACCATTCAACGGCGTCGAGATTCTGGCCGCATCGCCTCAGCGGGTGCATGAGTTCCTCATCAATCTCGAGGAACTCGTGAAGATCGTGCCCGGACTCGTCAAGAGCGAGCGGGCTGACGAGTCGACCGTCAAGACGGTCATCCGGCCAGGGTTCAGTTTCATCCGAACCAACCTCAAGCAGGATTTCACGCTCGTCGAGCACGTCCCTCACGAGAAGGTCGTGATCGACGTCCACGCCAAGGGAATCGGCACCGCCTTCAGTGTGAAATCGACGATGGATCTTTCGCCCCACGAGGACGGCGACTCCACCAAACTCGAGTGGGAGGCGGAGATCATGCAGATGACCGGCCTCGTCGCGGCCCTGGGGACGACCATCATCCGCGCGGCGGCGGACCAAGTGATCAAGCAGGGGTTCGAAGCCATGCGGACGACGATCGAAGCTCAGAATCAGACGAACGACTGAACACGTGGGGCCGTGGCGGCGAACACTCCAGCGTGGTCGCTAGTGTGCGATCGCAATCTCCGCGTTGACATGGATTGCCGGCCCACTATCCGGGTCGTCTGTGGAGCGGGGCGCATCGACGGTGAAGTGCTTGATCGCGCCTGGTTGAAAAATCAGGCACAAAGTAGAACCGCCGTAACTGAAGCGCCCCAATTCCTCCCCTTTCTTGACTACCTGCCCGATCTTGACCGTGTGCATGATCGATGACACTTCGGTAATGCCGATGGGCATCACGCACACCGTTCCAATCTTCTCGTCATCGGCCTTGATGAATGCCAATCCGCGGGTGTTCACGGCTGTTTCGTACCCTTGGGACCATGTGCCAACAGTCGGGTCAAAGCCTTCGGAACGAAGTTCGCTGAAATAAAGGCCGTCGATATTCTTCAGATCGACGACCGTTCCGCTCACCGGCGCACGCCAGCGATGGTAGCTGGAACCGCTCAAAAAAGACTGAAAAACGTCGCCACCGACGAATGAGTCGACCATTGGATGGTCGTCGAGCATATCTGCCAACGAATACGGCTGGCTCTTGATCCAGAAGCTGTCTGACTTCTTCACGTTCCTCGCAATTTTGTAAACCGTTCCATCGTTGGCCGAGACGATGACCTTGTTGTCATTGGGTCTGGTGACTGGTCGTTCTGAGGATTTGATTTGACGATGGAAGAAATCGTTGAACGATTTGAATCCCCAATGCGGAGCATTTCGATCGGGTATCACGAATTCGTCTAACTTGTTGAATTCGCAGGCCGACGGCGACAACCAACCCTCATCTCCCATGTTGAGAACGATGCGAGATTCCTTCGAGTCGAGGAAGTCCTGCCACGCTCCGAGCACCGTTCGAATGGCGGCATTGAACGCCTCATTTTGAAACGCGGCGACGCCAGCGGGCGTGTACATCATGTACACGAATAGCGCCGACATCGGAAATGCATGGCGTTTGTTTGGGTCAATATTGTACTTGGGCGCATTCTGAACGATGTGATTCAGAGCGCCGAGTAATTCGTCTACATCCTGAATGGTCTTGTGTTCTCGCGGAACCTGACTCACCATCTGTGTGACCTGCATACGCACAATGCTGTCACGCTGAATGAGCTCCGCAAGCAAATGTACCGATTCATGATACTTGCCGCCTGCCGCACTTCTATTCGTCGCTGCGGCTTCATTTCTGACATTGACGAGCCAGAGATTGAGTGCATTTGTATCTTGCGGTAAATGGCCTGGAATTCCATTGAGGAGCGAGGCGGCGTGGCCACTGGAAAGAACCCATCCCCCCGCAGCCCCTGCCGTACCCAGTCCCACCGACCGCAGAAACCCGCGTCGTCCGGTGTTTCTGGTCAATGATTCGTTGGCTTTTTTCATCTCTACTGTCCCCTTGTGCATTGCAAGCTGCTTGCGTGATCACGTGACGTTCTATTGACTGTCGAAAATAACAGACTTGCTCCATTCGCGAGCGCACATTCGGCACGATCCGCCGGCTCTCCCCCTAGAATCTCGCACGAAAATAATGAGAGATGACAACGGATCGATCCATACGTCTTGCGGCGTACCACCAGCACCTGTTCAGTACCCGTGAATCTAGACACCTTCTCCAAGACTCCAGCGTTGCGACACTCGGTCGAGTTCGCGCCCGCTTCGAGACCTTCATCAATGTGAGGGACTTCTGAATGACGCGCCGCCAGAGCATGCGGGACATGCGAGCATGCGAACGAAGAAGAACTCCGTCGTCTCGACGGAGTCCTTCTCGAATAGCACGGGGTTCACATGCCGACGTATTCGTCACGCTGAACCGAACGTAGTTCAACCGAACGCTGCGAAGTCCTTCCCGAGAAGGGAACTGGCGATCTTGAGTTGCATGATCTCATCGGTACCTTCGTAGATCCGGCAGACCCGGACGTCCTGAAGGTGCCGGAACGGACGATAAAGTTCGCTCCATCCGCGACCACCGAAGATCTGGACCGCTCGATCGACCGCTTCCCAGGCTGCGTTGCTCGCCCAATACTTGGCCTCCGCGATGGCGAAGTCCGCACGAGCGAGCTCTTCCTTGTCACCCGGAGCAAGATCCGACTTCTCCTTGGCGAGGGCCGCCCGCTCGACGAGGGCGTCGGAGGTCGAACGCATCATCTCGATTCGGGCGATGTGCGCCTGGACGAGTTGGTGCTTTCCGATGGGCTTGCCGTGCTGCACACGTTCTCTTGCGTATCGAAGCGACTCTTCGAGACAGTCTTCGATGGTCCCCAGACAGCCCGACGCGACGGAGAGCCTGCCGGAGACGAGGGTATGCATCGCGATCCGGAAGCCACCACCCTCTTCGCCAAGCATGTTGTCACCGCTGATCGGGTGATCGGTCATTTCGAACATCGCGGTATCCGTGGTGTACATCCCTGGTTTGGCATGCAACGCTTCCGCTTCGAACGTGTCTCCGGCGGTGTCAACGATGAAGGCGCTCATCCGCCGATCCTTGCCCGTCACGCCCTCGGGGAACGCGAAGACGATCACCGCGTCGGCGATTGAACCGTTCGAGATCAGATACTTCACGCCGTTCAGAATGAACTTGTCGCCCTCTCGGCGATACGTGCTGGTTCCTTCGAGCGGATTGGATCCTGCGTCGGGTTCGGTCAGGCCGAAGGCCAGCGTGCAGTCGCCGCGGCATGACGCTGGAAGGTATCGCTGCTTCTGTTCTTCCGTGCCGTACTTGAGGATCGGATACTGCCCGATGGAGGTATGCCCCGAGAAGAACGTCCGAACGCCGGTTCCTTCCCGATTGATGCGAACCAGCGCCCGCGCGTAGGTCAGGCTGTCCATCGCACGACCGCCGTATTCCTTCGGCATCGCCATTCCGAGAAGATTGTGCTTCTTCGCCAAGTCGCCGATGGCTGGATTCGGCTCGTGCTCGAGGTAACAGATCTCCTCGATGGGTCGAATTTCCTGACAATAGGCTTCGACATCGGCGACGAGCTGATCTCGTTCCGCTTGAGTGACCGACCCCAGAGCGGCATCGCTGGCGGACGGGGAAGCCACGGTATCGACGTGATTCACGGAAAGCTCCTGTGCGGGACTCTTGAAGGTCAGGGTTCGACCCCGACCGAATCGTCTACGATAGCACTCAGACCATGCCGATCGGTGTTTCTGCACCCACCACCGGCAAAAAAAGGACGGAGCCCTTCGAGCCCTCGATCGTCCGAATCGGCCACCCGTCCCCATCCTTCTCTAACTTTCTCATGGCACCCATGACCGGCCCGCTTGCTCGGAACCCGACCCCCGGCTTAGAGACATCCCTGATTCTCGGACGATCCCCCATAGAACGAGTCTGGTACAACGTCGATCTTGAGGCATCGAATCTCGCCGTTTAATGGCGTATTCCGATGACTCTCATCATCGAACGGCCGATGTCTCAGGACGGGCTCGGCCTCTTCCCTATCACCCAATCTCGCATCGGAACCGACGTGACAAAGACCGCTTCCGCATCCAGCGTCTACACAGACCTCGCCTCCAAAATCGAAAATAACACGGCGATGGTCGGGGTGATCGGACTCGGCTACGTCGGGCTTCCGCTCGCTCACGCCCTACATCGTGGTGGCATGGCCGCGATCGGTTTTGATGTGGATCAACGCAAGATCGACGCGATCGCCGCCAAGGAGAACTACCTCCGCCACCTCGGCGATGAGATGGTCACAGATCTCTCCGACAGCGACCGGTTCGAGGCGACCACCGATTTTTCAAAGCTTGGCGAATGCGACGTCATCATCATCGCGGTACCGACCCCACTCGGGACGCACCAGGAACCTGATCTCTCCTACATCACCGACACCGCCGAGCGGATCGGGCGAACCCTGCGAGCGGGGCAACTCGTCATCCTCGAGTCGACCACCTATCCCAGAACCACGCGCGACGAGATGCTCCCCGTCATGATGGCCAACGCGCCTGACTCTGCCAAGAATCTCGTCGTCGGCAAGGACCTCTTTGTCGCCTTTAGCCCGGAGCGCGAGGATCCCGGTCGAAAGGACCATTCGACGAGCACCATTCCGAAGCTCGTCGGCGGACTCGAAGCCAACTCCACCACGCTCGCTGCCGCGGTCTACCGAAAGGGAATCGCCGAAATCGTCGAAGTGAGTTCGGCCGAAATCGCCGAAAGCGCCAAGCTCCTCGAGAACATCTTCCGTGCGGTCAACATCGCGTTGGTGAACGAGATGAAGACGGTACTCACGGAGATGGACATCGATATCTGGGAAGTGGTTCGTGCCGCAAGCACCAAACCCTTCGGATTCATGCCCTTCTTCCCCGGCCCCGGACTCGGTGGACACTGCATTCCCATCGACCCCTTCTATCTCACCTGGAAAGCCAAGGAAGTGGGATGCGCGACGCATTTCATCGAACTCGCCGGCCAGGTGAACACCGCGATGCCCCAGTACGTCATTGATCGCTGTGCGGCCGCGCTGAATGAACACTCGAAACCCGTCAAAGGATCCAAGATCCTCGTCCTCGGACTGGCCTACAAGCCCGACGTCGACGACACACGGGAAAGCCCCTCGTTCGAATTAATCAAGATTCTTGAAGATCGCGGCGCGTTGGTCGAGTACAGCGATCCGCACATCGCGGAAACTGCACGGGTTCGAAAGCACGATCTCAAGATGGAGAGCATCGATCTGACTCCAGAGAACATCAGGAGTTTCGACTGCGTGCTGGTGGCGACCAACCATACCGCCTTCGACTACGCGACCATCGCCGCGAATGCCCAACTGATCGTCGACACCCGCGACGCCATGCGAGCATTCCACGACGATCTGGGAGATCGACTGGTCCTCGCCTGATTCG
>JAPKCC010000123.1 GCA_028823105.1 Phycisphaerales bacterium
GACCACCGAGGAGCGGACGTGTCCGTGTCCGTCCACCACCGCCGCGGCGGTCTCGTCGCAACTGGTTTCAATCCCAAGGACGAGGATATTCGTCGGGTCACCCGAAGCCGTGATGCTCATGGCTCGGCGACTTCAGCTTCTCGCCCCTCAGCCTTCGCGGGGCGGCCGAGTAGTTCGCCGATTCGGTCCGCCTCGGTGTCCGGAACGTGTCCAATCACGTTGCCCCGTTCGTCGCGAATCTCGAAACCGGCCGACGCCTCCACCGCTCCGGATTCGTCGAGTTCGGCGATCCGGGTGGTCGTCTTTGTCAGTTCATCAAGCAGGCGGGTGCGATAGGCGATCTGATCGCGAAGTTCTGAGTCGAGGACCGCGTCGGATCCCGGGTCACCGCCGACCATGAGCCACTCTCCGGTGGTCACTTTCGATTGGAGCGTGCGGAGCGCGGCGGCGAGTTGCGGGTCCGCGATCTCCTGTTCGATCCAGTCTGGATCGTCGAACCGTGCTTCGAGACGATCGGTTCCGTCGTTGATCGGTTCGTATCGCCGGCGATTTTCAACGATTTGGGCGTACTCCTTGTTGTCGAGATCGATGACGAAGCCGGGATCGGGATCGACCCCCCAGACTTCGGCATCGCCGCGTCGATCGAGGTTTCGCCCGTTGGGGAGGTAATAGCGGGCGGTGGTCATCTTCAAGGTTCCGCGATCGTCGGGAAGAGGGCGGACCTCTTGGACAGATCCCTTACCGAACGACCGCTCGCCGAGGATCTTTGCCCGATCGTTGTCTTGCAGAGCACCGGCGACGATTTCGCTTGCCGACGCGGAGCCGTCGTTGACCAAGACCACGATCGGGATGAGATGATCGTCGGCATCCGCGGACGCCGTCCATTTTCGTCCGTCGCCATCGCGGTCTCGAACCGAGACGATCACCCCACGATCGAGGAAGAGATCGGATACGTCGATGGCCCCATCAAGCGTGCCTCCGCCGTTGAAGCGGAGATCGAGGACGATCGCTTTCGTACCGGCCGCATCGAGTGTATCGAGTGCTTCCCGCATCTCCTCGATCGTCCGTTCGGTGAACTGCGTCAGCCGGATGTAGCCGATGCCCTTGTCCGGATCGAGCATGTGGTCCCAACCTTCGCCCGCGCGACGGAGGCCCTTGACTGACCGAGTCTCGATCCGACGTCGAACGATCGCCAGAAATTCCTCGGTGCCGTCGACGTGTCGAACCTGCAGGGTGACCGGAGTTCCTTCGATGCCGATCAGAAGATCGATGCACTCCTGGCTGCTGAGGCCGAGGGTGTCGGTGCCGTCGATGTCGAGCACCACGTCGCCGGCGCGGACGCCGGCGTCGAGTGATGGCGAGTCCTCAAGCGGGCTGATGATCCGAAGCCGTTCGTCGACCACTTCGATCTCGGCGCCGATTCCGACGTACGAACCCCGCATCTGCTTGTCGAAGTCCTTCTCAAGCCGAGGGGGGATCCAGACGGTGTAGGGGTCGTCCAGCGTCTCGAGCATTGCGGAGATGGCCGCTTCCTGCATCTTCGCAGGGTCGGGTTCGCCGACGAAGTCTTCGAGCACCATGGCCCGCACGTCGACGAGCGGATCGAACCAGGTCAGATCGTCCCGCCTTCCCGCCCCGATGGTCACCAGAATCTGGATCGCGAGCAGGCCGCAGAGGACCGGAACGGGCCAGCTCCCGAATCTCGTGATGGGACGTTGATGATCGGAATTTGGCATCGGGGTTCCTGTCGACTTCTGTGGGAGGATGACTGCTTCCGTGGATCATACGAACCCGGGAGGTTCCCCCGTTCGCCGAATCACCCATCCGGGCGTGAAGCGGGAAGATTCTCCACCCTGCTACGATCGACGATCCCACGTTCACCGCTCTTTACCTCTCGAGGAATCCCCGCACGCATGAAGGACGACCGCCGCGAAGGCATCGACATCCACGAGGAGGCGGCGATCCTAGTCGCCGTGATCCTTCCGAAATCGGTGGTCGAGGAGGGTGACCCGCTCCGCGAACTGGGAGCCTTGGCCAAGGCCGCGGGCGTGCAGGTGGCCGGCCGGCTTCTCCAACAGCGGGTTCGTCCGCGGGCCCGAACCTACCTTGGAAAGGGAAAGGTCGAAGAACTCGCCGCGATGGTCGGGATGCTCAAGGCCAAGGTGGTGATCTTCGACAACGATCTCTCGCCGATGCAGATCAAGTCGTTGGAGGAGGACCTCGCGTGCAAAGTGCTCGATCGGTCGGAACTCATTCTCGACATTTTTGCGAATCGAGCCGCCACCAAGGAAGCTCGTCTCCAGGTTGAGATCGCCCAATTGGAATACACGGCGCCTCGATTGCGGGCGATGTGGAGCCATCTTGGGCAGGTCACCGGTGGCGCGCCGATCGGAGTCGGCACTCGAGGGCCCGGCGAGCAGCAACTCGAAATCGATCGTCGACTCGTTCAACGTCGCGTGGTCCAGCTCAAACGCAATCTCGCCGAAGTGCAGGCGAGGCGCACCCGAGAGGTCTCGGCTCGTCGGGACGAACATTTTACCGTCGGCCTGGTCGGCTACACCAACGCCGGCAAGAGCACGATGTTCAACGGGTTGACCGAAGGTGGCGCGTTCGAAGCCGACATGCTCTTCGCGACGCTCAGCACGAGAATCGGGTCGTGGAATCTCGGTGGCGGCAACAAAGTACTCCTCTCTGACACGGTCGGATTCATCCGTGATCTTCCGCATCATCTGGTGGCGAGTTTCAAAGCGACGCTTGAAGAAACGATCTACGCCCACGTACTTATCATGGTGCTCGATGTCGCGGATCCCGCCGCCGCCCGGCAATTTGAAACCGTGAACCGCGTGCTGGACGAGATCGGCGCGGTGACCCAGCCCCGGATCTTAGTTTTGAACAAGGTCGACGTCCTCCGAACCACCGTCCACGAGGGTCGCGTTCCGGGGGATACGCTCGATGCTTGGTTGGAGAGCAATCCGGATGCAATCGTCACCAGTGCTCGAGACGGCGAGGGCCTCGACACGCTGACCGTACGAATGCTCGAACGGATGCGTGGGGAGATGCGAGAAGTTGTGCTGGAGATTCCACTGTCCGAGGCCAAGCTGGTTGATCTGGTCGAGAAGCGTACCGAGGTCATCGACCGCGATTACGGACACGCTGGTTCGGTGGTGATCCGTACGAGGATCGGCCGGCGGCAGTTAGAGGTGCTCATGGCGGGAGGCTCGCATTTCACCGCAGACGGATTCCAGGGGCCCGAGGCTCTGGCTCGACTCTGGCCGGAGCCCGAGTCTTTTCGGATGCCGCGGATCCCACCCCACCTTGCCCTGCATCAGGAATGACGGGGACACGGGTGCGATGACCGCCGCTGTTCAGGAGGAAGCTTGAGAGGGTGTCTCCGGCTCCGCACCCACCGCACGACGAGCCACATCGATGACCGTCGGGGGGATGACGCTGGATTCACGAACCCAGATTGACCCCTGCGGAATCGCGAGCGGACACCACGCCACGAGGTGAGAGCGTTCGAATCGCCGTCCCTGCCAGAGACCTTCCTCGTTTCGACCATGGGCGACCCGCTGGTTCAATCTTGGGAACTGGTCCCACCGCTCCACGTGTCCGCCGAGCACGGCCCGGTCGACGACGTCGCGTGCGGTTGGTCCACCGCCGGCGAGCACGATGACGTTCTCCCGGTTTGGAACGAACTGGCGATAGCCGCGTCGAAGCAGTCGGCCCGCCCGCCGGACCAGTGCCGTGGCTTGATTGGCGTTCCCGGTGGCCACGAGTCTGATGCGGGGGGGATCTTCCCGTTCCGGTGGGCGCGGTGCCGCGATCTCCATCGCGCCGATCGGTCGCTCCTCGGCGTTCCGAAGCACGAGCCGATCACCGATCCTCGCGCGGAGCAGGAATTCCCGCGCGGCGGAAAGAACATCGGCGTCGGGCTCGCCCGATCCCAACCACTCCACGCCGACGAGATATGGCCTCGGAATCGAAACGAGTTCGCCGAATCCAAGCGGTAGCGGGCCGAGGGGGAGGGGGGAGACCTGGAGTCTCTTGACATGCACGGCGAAGACGCAGTCACCGGCGTGAACCTCGAGATCGACACTTCGTCCCTGCGGCCCCGTGACTTCGGCCCGAACGCGACTCCCGGCTTCGATGAAACGGAGCGCCACTTCGATCTCGCAGCGGACCGCATCGCGTCGTGGAGCCCGGGGGGCCGACTTCATTCGATGAAGCAGGTCGCGAGTGTCACGGCTGGAGATCGCGTTTTCGGCGACGGCATCGAAGAGCGCTGCCTCGAGGGCCGCGTCGTCTCGCATCGGAATGGGGTCTGGTGGAACCATGTGTCTATAGAGCATTCTGCCGTGGGGTCCGGGTAACGGCAATCCGGTGCATTCCGCGTGACCCGAACTCCACCGACCCCGAGAGGCAGGATCAGCGGGATCGAGAGGTCCGGACCGTCGATGAACCAGTTGGAGAAAGCCCTCGTTCGACCGTCGGATGGACCCGATGCGGGCAGGGTGTGGGGAGGAGCATTGAGATGAAACTAGGTGAACTAATGGTACGTCAGGGCCTGCTGACCGAAGCCCAGGTGGCGGAGGTCCTCGCGGCTCAGGCTCATCGGACCGAACCATTCGGTTCGATCTGCGAGCGGCTCTTCGGGATCTCGCCAGAGGTCGTCGAGGGGGCGTGGGTCGAGCAATACAGCGTCCTGACCGAAGGGCTCACGCCAGACTTCAGCCGCCAGGACCCCTCGGTCCTGAACGTGGTGACGAGGCGTCAGGCCTGGCAGTTTCGCATCGTTCCGGTGTGCTGGGACGAGGGTTCGCTGGTCCTCACCACGACCCGGGACCAGATGGCCAGGGCACTGCGATTCGCCACGAAGGTGATTCCATTCCCGGTCTACTTCCTGTTGATCGAGCGGGAGGCGATGGCGGAGGCCTTGAACCGGTCGTATCCGATGGAGGGACTGGACGCGGCGGTGGTTCTGGAAGAACTCGAGACGCTCTCGAAAAACCTCGCGCGATCCGGCGGCGACGCGGACTAAGGTCGGCGGGGGCCATCGATCGGGCCATTGATCGGGCCATCGGTCGAGGTGAGTGGTTGTGCTCCTCCGAAGACCCCGGCGGGTACGGAAGGGAATGGCGACTCCCGGACTTGAACCGGGGACACCGGCATTTTCAATGCCGTGCTCTACCAACTGAGCTAAGCCGCCTGCATTTCGCCCGAACGGTGCGATGACGTGAAGCCTACAGCCAACCCGGCCAGTGTCAAGCATGGGAATGGTGGGCAATCCGTCCTCCCGGATCCGAAGCAGACAGGACGGCGTCCGCGATTCTGATCAGTCGGCAAGTCGGAGATTCCGGGCGGCCGCGCGGGCGTTCGTGCTCGGTCGCGTCGCGACGGCCATGCCGTCCTTGATCAGATCTTGGAGGATCGCGAAGAGTGGACCACCAAGGTAGGAACGAAGCGGCTGGATTCCCGCGAACTCCTGAAGACGCGGAATGCCGTCGTCGAATTCGCCGTCCTTGCCGAAGGTCCGATTTCTGACCGCCATGATGAAGCGGGAAGCGTGCAGGATGGCGTCCACCTCATCCACGCGGAGTTCACACATCCGGATGAGGACGGGACGGAGCGGTTCGATTCCCGCTGCCCAGGCGTTCTCATCGCCTCGAATGCAGGCGATTGCGATCACGAGTTCTTCGATGTTTTGGGTGATTCGTTCGATTGCGACGCGGCGGAGGGCGTCGGTTCGAAGCAGGCTGAGGTCGAATGCGAATCGCAGATGTTCGAGAATGTCGTCGAGCGAGACGTGGAACCGCAGTGCCGACGCGCCGCCTTCGCGGAAGAACGCTTGCCGGAGTTCGTTGATCGAGATCTCGTCCAAGTCGGACCTGGATACCTCGTGTTCGAATTCCTCGTCGGCGCCGGCTTCGAGGTGCTGGCGTGGGGATTCGAGTGGTTTCAAGGATGTCATCCGGTCTGCCTCCTGCGGGAAGGTCGAGGGTGCGGGGATCTTTCCCGAGTCCGCCGAACAGTATGGAGATCATCTTGTGATGCACGTTCTCTCAGGCTGAACGAACTCTCGCGCTGCACGATCTCTTTCACGAATCTTCGGAGTATCTTGATTCACGTATGGTCAATCCGGTCCTCACAGCCACCCGATCACCTGCATGACATCCTACGAGGAGTATCCCTCGCGTCAATCAAGTACCACCGTCGCCTTCGGTTTTCTCGGCGAGCCTCGGTCCGAAAACTCGCTCAAAGTTCAGGGCTCAACTCCGAACTCGGCTTCCGGGATCGGCTCCAGCAGGTCGGGGCGATGATCTTCGAGTGCGGGGAATGTCGTTCGCCAGTCCGAGGTGGTCCGGGGATCGATGTCGGCGGAGATCACCGCGGGTTTTGAGCCCGAATCCGCGAGGATTTCCCCCAGGGGCGAGATGATCAGCGATTCGCCGCCGTACTGGTGATTGGGATCGGCACCGACCCGGTTCACCCCGACGACAAACGCTTGATTCTCGATGGCCCGGGAGATCAACATGGCCCGCCAGTGGGCGATTCGAAGGGTCGGCCAACTGGCGATGACGGTGATCAGATTCGCCCCTGCCAGTGCGGCATGGCGATACAACTCCGGGAAACGAAGGTCGTAGCAGATGGTGGGCGCGATGGTGAATGGGCCGACCTGATCGAGGACGAGACGGGTTCCGGCCGCGTAATGACGAGGCTCCTCGGTGAAACCAAAGGGATGCATTTTCTCGTACACGGCTCCCAACCGTCCGTCGGGATGGGCGATCACCGTGGCATTCGTGGCACCCGGGGCGCGAGAGACGCGTCGGCCGAAACCGATCTGCAGATGGATCTGGAATCGCTGGGCGACTCGGGCCGCCCACCCAGGTGAGTCGCCTGCGGTGGCGGCGTCAACGTCGAAGGTCCAACTCGAGTCGAACATCTCGGGAAGAACCACGAACGAGCCCGGTGGGGGCGAGGTGTCCGCGAGCATCTGCTCGACGATTGCCTGATTCTCGTCCTTCCGGTGCCTGATTGGAGCGAATTGGAAACCGAAGACCTTCACGGGAAAGGCTCCCTGCATGGGTTGGGGAATTCTGCGGCGCGAGTCGCCGGGGCCATTTTTTACCGGATCACCGGATCATGGGATCACCTATAGATCATGGGATCATGCCATGAATCGCGTCACCGGAGGCGAGCGAGGTTCTGATGCGGCGTCTCCCGATCGTCCATTTTTCGATGTCATCAGGCCGCTGGAGGCCGCTGGAATGCAGAACGCCGCCGAACCCTTGGGGGGGGTCGGCGGCGTTTCGGGCAGAAAGGGCGACTGACGGGATTTGAACCCGCGACGTCCTGGATCACAACCAGGTGCTCTACCCCTGAG
>JAPKCC010000124.1 GCA_028823105.1 Phycisphaerales bacterium
ACTGGACGCCCGCCCCGCATGGATCGCATTCGATACCGGCGTGGGACGGACCCGAGCCGACATCGGACGTGGCGAATTTCGGATGCGAGGCGACGCCATATTCATCGACGATCTCGCCATCCAATTCACCTCCGACGGCGAGATCAACGAGATCATGGAGCGGCTCCGAATCGACGGCGGGTACGGGCTGGCCCCAGAAGTTGGGATTCTCGATCTCGACGGTGTCATCGACGAGGGACGATTTGAATCACCCGCGATGGACGAGATCTTTCGATTGGCAATCGGCGAGGGCTTCGTCGACTGGTGGCGAGCGCGGGCACCGCGTGGTGAATTCCAAGGCCGATTTTCAGTGTCCAGCGGCGGAGAACGTGGCGTTCACGTCGACCTGCGTCCCGAGCGATTCACAATCTTGGCGATTCCGAATGACCCGGAATCCCGCGGCGGCGGCCGGATCGCCGGCGAAGGCCGGGTGATCGTCGATGATGACAATGTCCTGATCGGTCCTCTCGAACTCATCGGAGAACGCGATACCACATCCCGATTCACCTTCCGGATCACCGACTTCGACGCCCCATCGATCGAGGGGAGTTTCAGAATCGATGCGCCGGATACCGACGTTCCGGAGATCGGATTTCTCACGCCCCCCTTCTCGAGCATCATCGGTGAAGGTGGACTCGATGCCGGGAGACTCCGGGTCAGCGGCGACCTGAAGGCGACCTATGGTGGCACGACCGAAGATCGACCCCATGATTCCCCCGGCGGCTCGATGGCCGACGATCCGGTCGATTACCACGCCCACGGTGCCATGCAGTTCCAATCGGGGACGTGGGATCTTGGGAGCGTCCATCTGACGGACATCGACGGCCAGCTACAGGTCGAGCTCGAAGCGACGCACGGCAAGGCCACGGCCTTCGATCTTGACGCTCGAGTAGATCGTCTTCTCGTCGAAGGTCGCCCGGTCGATGGCGTCCGCCTTTTGGGGAAGTTCGATCCCGCCGATCCGCGGCACCCTTCCGACGGGATCGCGATCGACATCATCGACGGAACGATCGCCCAAGGAATTGTTCGCGGCGACTTCCGGTTCGACTTCGATGGCACAGGATATGAACTGGCCCTCCAGATCCATGACGCGGATCTGTCCGGCATCGCACGCGATCTGAACGAGCCCGGACCTCCTCCCGGCCCCCTCCCCGGGCGGCTCACCGCCCGTCTCGCGATCGCGGGGATCATGGACGACCCGGCCAGCCGCATCGGCCGCGGCCGGCTCCTGGTTCAGGATGCCAGACTTGCCGACGGTGGGTCGCTCGCGTTGCTCCAACTCGGACAGCTGATGCCCCCCATCGCCGACGAACTGGCCACCGCAAAGGCGAATCTCTGGATCAACGGTGGCGAGGTACTTCTGAAGGATGTGACGCTCGAGTCCGACACCCTGATCATGGCCGGGAACGGCCGGCTTCGGCTCGACGACTGGCAGTGGTCGCTTCGACTACTTCCCAGGGGAACGCTCCCCGGATTGAGCGACCTCGTCTCGATGGTCTCGGGAACGCTCGCGGCCGTTGACGTGGCGGGAACCCCCGGGGAACCTAAAATCTCGCTCACTCCCCTTCCGATGGTGGTGCCGCCACCCAATATTGAGCCGATGAAGAAGGATCAGGGCGATTCCGCCCCGACCACACAGAACGATCCCGACGCTGAAACCGGTGAATCCCGGGGAGCGCCCAAGGAGCCAGTCTCTTGACCGATGAACGCCCGAGCCACCCCGACGCCCATGAACGCGATCTCGCGATTCGCGAACTTGCGAAGAACTATTCGGAACTTCCCGATGGACGGCGCCGCTCGCTGATCGAACAGATGATCGCGACCAGTCTTCGCCTCGGTCGCGACGACTCACATACCGGCGAGTTGAAGCTGATCAATTCTGCCTTGAAGGAACTCCGCTATTCGTACCGGGTGTTCCGCCCCTGGGTCCTTCGCCCCAAGATCTCGATCTTCGGATCGGCTCGAACCCCGGAGGATCATCCGGACTACGTCGCCGCACGGGATTTTGGCAGACTGATGGGCGAAGCCGATTGGATGTCGATCACCGGCGCCGGCGATGGCATCATGAAGGCCGGCCACGAAGGTCCCGGACACGAAGCGAGCTTCGGACTTCGCATTCGTCTCCCCTTCGAGACCACCGCGAACGAAGTGATTGCAGAGGATCCGAAACTCGTCAACTTCCGATACTTCTTCACGCGAAAAGTGATGTTCATGATCAACTCCGACGCGATCGCGGCGTTGCCCGGTGGATTCGGAACGATGGACGAGGTCTTTGAATCCCTCACCCTGATCCAGACCGGAAAATCGTACCCCATGCCCATCGTGCTCCTCGAAGGCGAAGGCGGCTCCTACTGGAGTCGATGGGTCTCGTTCCTTCGAGAGGAACTTCTCGAGAACGGCTGGCTCAGTCCCGCCGACATGTCGTTGCTCGAAATCGCGAGTAGCCCGGAGGACGCGAGGGATCGAGTCCTCAAGTTCTATCGGGTCTACCATTCTTGCCGGTACGTCCACGACGACTTCGTGATGCGACTCCGCCGACAGCTGACGAAGACCGAAATCGCCGGTCTAGAGACTCGTTTCGGAATGCTTGCCAAGGACGGACGACTGCAGGCCAGCGGCCCCCTCGAAGGTGAGGAGGAGCACCTTGATCTTCCTCGCCTCCACTTCAAGTCGAAGCGTCGCGACTTCGGAGTGCTCCGACAGTTGATCGACGCCATCAACGAACTCGATGATCCGCCGGGAACCGGCTGATCATGAATAAGACCGCATTCATCGGACCATCAGCGTTGCTGTTGCTCCTCGGCCTGCATGGATGCATCGGCGCTGCGGCGACACCGTCCGCCCCGCCCGTCGCCGGTCCGACGGCACTCGACTCCCGGGATTCCCGACCGGGTCTCATGGTCGATCGCTGGAGGCTTCCAGAGAACGGACCCCGTTTGAACGCGCTACTGAGCGCCGTGACACCGAAAGACCCGGCGCCGATTCCCGGCGCCGAGGCGATGCAACGGGACGGCTTTCGAGTCATCGTTCTCGATCCCGAACAGCTCGACGTTCTGGAGAAGGCGCTCGGCTCGAATTCCTTCACCGGTCGAACCTGGCATGGCGAAGCCGTCGGTTGGCGCAACATCGCTAGCCGAAGACTTGGAGCCGGAACCGTGGTGCTGCTCGACGGCCGCGCCCGACGAGTCGGCAACCAGGTCCTGGCCATCGGCATCCGCGGGTACTCGATTCCGACGCTTGACAACGCGGCCCTTCAGGTCGAGTTCGCCCCGTACATCGTCCGCAAGAAATTAGATCCGATGGCTTCGAGATCATTGGGAGAACTCCGTGGTGATCCGCTCTCACAAGGCATCGAGTGGACGCTCGAACCCGGCCACGCAATCGTCGTCACGTCGATTCCACGACTCCGAGGTCGTGTGGCAGCGGGCCCGGGAGACGATCTAGGAACCGGTCAGAAGGTGCCCGAGATCCCTTCTGAAGCACAGACCTCGGCGCCGACGATCAACCCACCGGCCGGCACGGGCCCCGCAGCCCCACTCCCGCTCACGCCCGCCGAGATCCTTCTGGATGACGCCGGCGTCCGCACTCGCGGGTTGATCGTGATCACGGGTCGCCCCCACCCCTCGCTCGGTATCCCTGAGCAAGGAGACTGAGACCGCTTCCCGCTCTAGTCGCATCCGGCGGCTATGCTCGTCCGACCGAAACACGCCCATGACGACGCACTCCCCTCCACCAGAACCCAGGACGACGAGACGACGAGCAGTTCGCGACGAGTTTCGTCGACGAGCCTTGGCACCGATCTCCGTGGTCCCCACGGTTCTCACCCTCGCGAATCTGGTCTGCGGATTCGCCGCTATCCACTACGCCAGCGAGCCGCTGGGTCCAACCGCGGTCTTCGGTTGGAGCACCATCACGGTCGGCGGCGCGTTGATCTTCCTCGGCATGTTCTTCGACGCGATCGACGGATCGGTCGCCCGACTCACGCGATCGACGTCGGACCTTGGAGCGCAACTGGATTCGCTCTCGGACATCGTCACGTTCGGTGTGGCTCCCGCATTTCTCATGCTCCAGCTGGTCGACGCCTACCACCGCGAATCGGCGACCGTCGGCGGCGCGTTCGCAGGGCCCGGGGTCGCATCGTTCTACGGGAAGGCGGTCTGGGCGATCGCCGCACTGTACCTCTGCGGAGCCGGACTCCGGCTCGCCCGATTCAACGCCGAGACTCCGTCCCACGAGGAATCAGATCATCGCTTCTTCAAGGGACTCCCCACCCCGGGAGCGGCCGGTGCCGTTGCCAGTCTGATCCTGCTTCAGCAACACCTGATGTTCACACGCTTTGCGGCGACCGAATCGCTCGCCTTTGATCGGGTCGCGGCGTTGACGATCCCCGTGATCGCCTTGCTTTGTGCCATCGGCATGGTCTCCAACATCCGCTATCCCCACGTGGTCAACCGATACCTTCGTGGCGGACGCGACTTCGGCTCATTGGTCCGACTGATTCTGCCCGTCGTCGCAGCGATCTGGTTTCTCCAGGAGACTCTGGCCGCAGCCTGCACGTTCTACGTATTGTCCGGCCCGCTCGGCATGCTTCGTCGCAGAAGCGAGAATGCCCCGACCTTGATCGTCGATCCGCCGGAGAACGAATGATGAGCGGTGCACCCGCCGACCAAGGCAACGGGCGATTCGGCGCATTCGGCGGCCGCTACGTGCCGGAGACGTTGGTCGCAGCCCTCGACGAACTGGAAGCGGCGTGGCATGACGCCCAAGACGATCCGAATTTCCGTGCCGAACTCGATGCCTGCCTCCGTGATTTCGTAGGACGACCGACCGCCTTCACCTGCGTCCCCCGGCTTTCCGCCCTGGCCGGTGGAGCCATGATCTGGCTCAAACGCGAGGACCTCGCACACACCGGGGCACACAAGATCAACAACACCGTCGGCCAGGTCCTCCTGGCGAAACGGATGGGTAAGAAACGAATCATCGCGGAGACCGGGGCCGGGCAGCACGGGGTGGCGACCGCCACCGCCTGCGCCAGGTACGGGCTCGCCTGCGAGGTCTATATGGGTGCGGAGGATGCTCGCCGGCAGTCCCTGAACGTCTTTCGAATGAAGTTGCTCGGGGCCGAGGTGCACGAAGTCAATTCCGGAAGCCGGACCCTCAAGGACGCGACCAACGAGGCGATGCGAGACTGGATGGGGTCGGTCGGTGAAACCCACTACATCCTCGGGTCCGTGGTCGGGCCACACCCGTTCCCCACCATCGTTCGAGAACTCCAATCGGTGATCGGGATCGAATGCCGGGCGCAATGCCTTGACACCATCGGCCGCCTCCCCGACCTGGTGGTGGCCTGCGTGGGTGGTGGTTCCAACGCCGCGGGGATCTTCGCGCCATTCATCGCGGACGAGCAAGTCCGACTGGTCGGGGTCGAAGCCGGCGGGCACGGAGAGGAACCGGGAGGACACGCCGCCCCGCTCTCCTTGGGCTCACCCGGAATTCTCCACGGCTCGCTCAGTTACGTGCTGCAGGATCCGGAAGGCCAGACCTCCCCGGTACATTCCTGTTCGGCGGGTCTGGACTACCCCGGAGTCGGTCCCGAGCATGCTCACTGGAAGGACAGCGGACGCGTCACCTACGAGACCGTCGACGATCGGGAGGCGCTCGAGGCCTTCCAGACGCTCTCCCGCCTCGAGGGGATCATTCCGGCGTTGGAGACTGCGCACGCGATCGCGGCCGCGATTCGACTCGCCGGGCAACTCTCGTCCGACGCTCACCTCGTCCTCAACTGTTCCGGGCGCGGCGACAAAGACGTACAGGAAGCCATGCGCCTTCTCGAGGCCCAAGACAAGGATGTCTAGGGCAGGACGCGTCTCTCCAGTACGCGGACGTGGACTCAGCGTGACTTCGAAGGCTTGGATTCGACCGGGCGAACGTCGATCACCAGCGGATAGTGATCGGCCGCATAGCCGGATGGCGGATCGTCCTTGCGCCAGTTGTACTTGTCGCCGGGATGCAGCGAACCGACCACCTGGAAGGTGTTTTTTGCCACTTCTGAATCCGCGTTCGGGTGGAGCATGATGTAGTCGATCACCCGGTCGGACTCGTGGGTACGAAAGAGGTTGCGGGTTCCTGCCTCGCGAGACCATCGATGCTCGTAGGCGTTGATGAAGCCGGCATCTTTGTAGACCGCAATCGATTGATCGAACGGACCGGCATTGAAATCGCCGAGGACGATCAGGTTGAGTTCGGGTTCCTCTTCAAGACGCGACTGAAGTAATTCGACGAGTTGCAACGCCTCGCTCTCTCGTTGCTTCTTGAAGTTTCCCGACTTGTGGTGAACCACGGCAAGCGTGAACGAATACGCGGGGCGGTCACTGGATGCTGGTACCTCGATGTCCACCATGAGCGGACTTCGCTGAAAAGACGTTGGCGCGTCGCCCTTGGTCTCCCAACCGTCGCCGGTCTTTTTTGCCGCCATGTCCGCGAGGCTCTCATCTGGCCAGGCGGTGACGCCGGAGATCGGGAATCGGCTCAGCACGCTCTGTTCCACGCCCCGGTAATAGCCCACATCCAGACTCGCCACGTGGTCGTACCCGAGCCCTTGGAGGAACTCGTCGCGGAACCACTCGATGGCCTCCTTACTCTCCACCTCTTCAAGCGCGAGCACATCGGCGTCAATGGCCTTGATGACCTTTGCGATCGCCAGGCATCGATCGCGACTGGTCGCCATCGGGAGATCGTCGTATTTTCCCGACAAGGTCGGATCGTCCACCGGATCAAAGAGATTCAACACGTTGTAGGCCGCGATTCGAATCGTCTTCGGCCCCTTCGGCAGCGGCACGGCGCGGCCGAAGCGGATCTCGACCGGGACCGACTCGTCCGCTTTCTTCAACGCTGGTGTCGACGGCGTGGTGTCCTGCGCCAGCACCGGCTCGTCCAATGCCCCGGACAACAAGAGAATTGTGAGGCAGACGACGAGAAGCGATCGGAGGGCAAAGCCCGAGCCGCGTTCAAAGATATCACGATGGACGTGGGATGCAGTGGCGTTCATGGCCGCCAAGGTATCAGGCAGAAGCGTTGCAAGTCGTCACGGCTGACCCACGTCCTCCGGCACGCTCTACGACTGAATCGCCTTCTCAGCCAATCCCCGCACTGTGCGACCCCAGACATCCCAGTTCAGAACATCCAGGTATCGCCGATGCGCTGCCTCCGAGAAGAGCGCATATCGATCCGGACGCACGACCATCGCCTCGATCGCGTCCGCCCAACCCAAAATCGGCGTCTGAACCGGAAGGACTCTTCCCGTCACGCCATCCTCCACCACAAAAGG
>JAPKCC010000125.1 GCA_028823105.1 Phycisphaerales bacterium
CGTCCGATTCGGGGGACGCGTCGCCCGGCTCGAACGCATCGGATCGGGATGGCGGGCGTTCGACGAGTCGAACAACGTCCTCGAGGAGGCCCAACGCGTGATCGTCGCGGCACCGGCTCCCCAGACCGCCGTGCTGCTTGGTCGTGCGGGCGTCAACTGCGAGATGATCGACGCAGTTCGTTTTGATCCCACTTGGACGCTCATGCTGACCGACGTTCATCATGATTTTGATGATTCAGATACTCCAGAGGCTCCAGGCTTCGACGTCGCCGTGGATCCACTTCCGGGAATCCGCTGGATGGCCAACGAAGATTCCCGTCCCGGACGGGTTCGACGGGGCGCCTGGACCGTCCACGCCACACCTGATTGGACTCGCGACCGACTTGAATCTGAACCAGCGGCGATCGAGACCCAACTCCGCCGAATGGCCTCGGAGGTCTTGGGAGTCTCCGTCGATCGCCCCGGCACGGTCCATCGCTGGCGATACGGGCTCGTCGCTTCGCCTCTGGGGAGCGACACCTTCCATGATCCATCGACCGGCCTGCTCGCCTGCGGCGACTGGTGCCTCGGGGGTCGGGTTGAACATGCGATCCAAAGCGGAACCGCCGCGGCGGAACATCTGATCCGCGATTCGTCGTTCATCTCAGTCAAGGACCTCAACCCCACTCTGCCAACCTCTTTCGAGTCGACCGAAGAATGACCCAGCCGTCGCTTCCCCGGCGAATCTGCGATCGATGCGGTCGCTCATTCTCGTGGCGTCGAAAGTGGGCGAGAGATTGGGCCAACGTTCGACACTGCTCGAATCGCTGTCGACGCCACGGCCTCACCGACCAAGACGCGGTCATCGAGAAGCGGATCCTCGATCGACTCGCAGACCGCACGAAGCAACCGACCACGTGTCCCAGCGAAATCGCACGGGCGATCGCTCCCGACGACTGGCCGGATCAAGTCGAACGAGTCCGTGAGGCTGCACGAAGACTCGTCTCCGTCGGCCGGATCGAGATGCTCCAGGATGGACGACCCGTCGATCCTGACCGGGCCCGTGGACCGCTTCGCCTCCGACTTCGTTCCGGGCCTTGAATCCAAACATCCACGAGCCCCGAACTACGAACTAGACCCCCATCAAGGGGTCGTCCATCGATGATCGAGCCACGACACACCGGAGACCCGACATGATCCACGATGCACGCCCCTGCCTCGACGAAGGAGAACTCTCCGAGGCCGACGCTGACCACACGAAAGGGTTCGATCTCCCGAGAATCGAAGCCGCGGTGAGGGAGATCCTCATCGCGATTGGCGAAGACGCCGATCGCGAAGGCCTGATGGAGACCCCGCGACGAGTTGCGAAGGCCTACGCCGAAATGTTCGGCGGGCTCCACGCCTCCCCCGCTGCCCATCTTGCGAGACAGTTCGCCCAAGAAGGCAACGATCCGGTCATGGTCACCGACATCCCCTTCACCAGTATGTGTGAACATCACCTCCTGCCGTTCTCCGGCGTCGCCCATATCGCTTACCAGCCTCAGCACGATCGGGTGGTCGGGCTTTCGAAACTCGCCCGCACCGTCCAGATCCTCGCCCGTCGGCCACAGCAGCAGGAAAGGCTTACCCGACAGATCCGACAAGAGATCGAGGAACACCTCGATCCAACCGGGGTGCTCGTGATGATCGAGGCGAAACACTCTTGTATGCAGATCCGCGGCGCCAAGGCACACGGCGCCACCATGAAGACCCGTTCGGTCGGCGGACGTTGGGAACGTGACGCTGCGACACGACGCGAGATTCAAGCGATGATGGCCAGAACGTGACCCTGACCCTCTCTCTGGATCGAGCATGTCCCCGGACGCCCCCATTCTGATCATCGGTGCTGGCCTCGCCGGACTCGCCGCCGCCCGCGAACTCGATCGTCGCGGGCGTCGCTTCCGCCTTCTCGAAGCCTCGAATCGTGTGGGCGGACGACTCGGCTCGACGATGATCGAAGGATTCGTCTGCGACCTTGGCTTCCAAGTCACGATGTCGAATTACACGATTCTCGAATCGCTCGTGGACCGTGCAACCCTTCCTCGGGATCCGTTCTTGCCCGGCGCCCTGGTCTGGACTGGTCGTGACCGGATCCGGATCGTTGACCCCCGTCGTTCTCCGATCGGAGCGATCGGCGTCGTGGTTCGTGGATTCGCCGGGTGGCGGGATCTCCGTGCTGCAGCCAGGTGCCGTCGCGCCGCACACCGTGCGAAATCGGAAGGTTCGCCCCGTGGCTCCGCCGATTCCTTTATCCGCACCGTTGGATTCAGCGATCGATTCCGCGAATCATTTCTCAGGCCGTTTTTCGGCGGAGTGTTTCTCGACGAAAGCCTCTCGGTACCCGCCGGACGTTTCCTTCGCACCCTCGATCGGTTCGCGACCGGCGTCGCCGAACTTCCACGAGGCGGCATGCAGGCGATCGCCGAGTCGATGGCCGGACCGGTTCACGATCGAATCGAATTCGGTCGTCGAGTCGATCGATTGGACGATCTGGGTGTGATGCTCGAGAACGGAGAGCGCATCGATGCGGCCGGGGTCATTCTTGCGACCGAGTTCGATACCACGATGCGATTGCTTGGGCACCCCACCACGGATGTCCCCGAATGGTCGTCGACCGTCGCCCTGCACTTCGAAACCGGAAGCCCCGTGCTGACCGAGCCGATCATCGTCCTGAACGGAAGCGGCGAAGGCGAGGTCAATCTCGTCTCGAGTTCAACCGCGGTGACCCGCGACGTCGCGCCCGATGGACGGCATGCGGTCACCGTGAGCCTCCGACCGGGCCGAGACATCGAATCGAATTCCGCCGCGATCGATCGAATCGCACGCGAGGCCGGGACAATGCTCGGCGTTGATGCGGGGAACTGGAGACACCTCACGACGACCGCGATTCACCGCGCGCTTCTCGCAGGCCCCGCCGTCGAGGGGCAACCGGAGACCCCTGCAGGCGTCGAAGTCGCGGGCGACTGGCTTGACGATCCCTCAATCGACAACGCGATTCGGAGCGGGATCGAAGCCGCCGACCGATTCGTAACCGCGACCGCCGGAGTCGCTGGGTGAAGTCGCCTCCCCGAACCATCCTCTGGCTCCGAGGCGATCTTCGACTCGATGACAACCCGGCGTTGGCCGCCGCGGTGCGACGTGGCAAAGGCGGCTGCACCGCCATCTTCATCATGACACCACAGCAGTGGACACGGCACCATTGGGGTGCACACCGCCGAGGCATGGTGGTCGGCGCGATAAGAGCGCTTCGACCGAGGCTCGAGTCCCGAGGCGTCGACCTTCGGGTGATTCAGGGGACCAATGACCTTTCGGTGCCGAAAATCTTACTCGAGGTCGCCCGCACCCTCGACGTCTCGGAGATCCATGCCAATCGCGAGTTCGGCCTCAACGAGGATCGCCGCGACGAACTGGTCGCAGCCGCCGCCGGTGATGACATCGATTTCATTCGACACGAGGATCAGACCATCCTCCCGGTCCGCGAAATCCGTTCCGGCGGTGGGACGCCCTACACCGTCTTCACACCCTTTAAGAAGAAGTGGCTCGCCCTTCTGGAGGAAGTCGGCATCCCGGAAATCGCGACGACCGGCCAGGCCACTCGCAACCCCCGCCTGGCCTCCGGCAAACTTCTCCTGCGGGAAGTCGAGCCGTCGTCGGAACTCACCCCGGATTCGATCTTCGAACCGGGCGAAGACGAACCACTGCGAAGACTGGAGAGGTTCCTCGACGGCCCGATTCTCCGCTACCACGAAGATCGGGACCCCCCGGCCCTCGACGGCACGAGTTCGCTGTCACCGTGGCTGGCGTGCGGCTCGATTTCGCCGCGTCGAATTCTCCACCGGCTCGTCGATGCCCACGGTTCGATCATCGATCGCTGGCCTCAAGGGCCATCCACCTGGCTGAGTGAATTGATCTGGCGGGAGTTCTATCGACATGTCATGGATGGCATTCCCCGACTCTCGATGGACCGCCCACTCCACGGCTGGACGGATCGCGTCGCGTGGCGAAATGACGAGGCTGGATTCCAGGCGTGGTCTGACGGCCAGACGGGGATCGGCATCGTCGATGCTGGCATGAGACAACTCGCACACACCGGCTGGATGCACAACCGCGTCCGCATGATCGTCGCGATGTTCCTCACGAAGAACCTCTTGATTGACTGGAGACGAGGCGAACGGTTCTTTATGAATCGGCTCATCGACGGTGACTTTCCGAGCAACAACGGTGGCTGGCAATGGGCCGCTTCGACCGGAACCGATGCCGCTCCTTACTTTCGCATTTTCAATCCTGATCGACAAGCAGAACGTTTCGATGCCGAAGACGAGTACATCCGCAGGTGGGTTCCGGAGTTCGGCACCGCCGCCGCGCCGCCCCCCATTTTGGATTTGAAGCACACCCGGGTACGTGCCATCGAGGCATTTAAGACCGCGAAGAACCAGGGACAGTGACGACTCCTATGGTTTGATCTTCGAGCACCGCGACTTCCGCCTTTCGGACTTCTGGCAGGGTCAAGGACGGAAAGCCCCGTTCAATTCGACGCGCTCGCGGGAACTTCGAACACCATCACTCGATCTCGTGTGGTCACGAAGAGCCGTCGCCCATCCGACCCGCCGAAGCACGCATTGGCGACCCAAGACGCATCGGGAAGGAGGGTTCGAATCAAGGCTCCATCCTTCGACAGGACCAGAAGCCCCTTTCCGGTCAGGATCACCTCGTCGTTGGGTCCCAGAGACATGCCGTCCGACCCCAAAGGGAAGAAGGGCCGCCGATTGATCAGCGTTCCCAAGTTCGTCACCTCGAAGACGTCGGTCACGCCCCCGTCCAGGTCCGCGATCCACAGGGTTCGCCCGTCACGAGCACCAACGATTCCGTTGGGTCGCACGAAATCCACCGCGACCGCTTCGGTGATTCCATCCGGCGATCGCCGGTACACCGCCGCCGGAATCGGCGTCCGACCAGGCTCATGCCACGGCCGTGCGTAGAACGGATCGGTGAACCAGATCCCGCCGTCGGGTGCGACCCAGAGATCGTTCGGACCATTGAACGGTCCATCCTCCCGTGCCGCGAGAACCTCCACCGAACCGTCTTTGTTCCACGCAATCAGTCGGTTGTGTTCTTCGGCGCATCCGACGAGTCGGCCATCGGCGAGGACTCCAAGGCCGTTCGCCCTCTCCGCCGATTCGTGTTCGATCTCGAGTCGGCCATCGGCCCCAAGTCGCATCACACGATCCTTGGGTTGATCCGTGAACAGCAGATCCCCACTCGGAAGGCCCACCGGGCCTTCAGTGAATGCGAATCCGTCGGCCAGTAGTCGCCCGGGGGCAACGCTTGCCCATTCCGCATCCGCCTCGAGTCGGATCCTCCGCACGATGCCACCGTTCTTTGGTTCGTCGTCAACCTCGAAGAACCGGAGCTCACCATTGAGGGTCCCGTCCGCCAGCCGCATGGAATCACGAAACCCCAGAACGCTGGCACCACTGGCCAGTGCATCCGCGTCAGCGCCGGGCGAGTCGCCGCCACGAACCACCGCGGTCACTTCTCGCCGGACGGAGATCGGCTCACCGGTTCGCGGATCCAAAAGGTGACTGAGACGCCGGAGCGTTCCAGCCTCCTCGATCTCCAGAAACTGCTCGACATCTCCACTCGTCGCCACCGCAGCATTGGCGAGCAGGATGGTCTCGGAATCATCCGCTTCGATGGTCCGGATTCGCACCCGCCATCCGTCGGTCCCGGGTGGCGGATCGCCGGCGACCAGATCGCCGCCGACCTCGATCAACGCCCGGGTCAAACCATGCGCCGCGAGAACCTTCAGAGCGGCATCGGCGGCCATGCCCTTTCCGATCCCTCCAAAATCCAGCTGCATCGCCGCGGTGCGGCAGCGAACCGTGCGTTTCGTCGGATCGAAGGTGAGCTTTTCGAAGCCGACGGCATCGGCGGCGAACGAGACGCTCGCCTGCGAAGGACGCCGCCCATCGCGTCGAGCGGTCCTCCAGAGCGAGGTCAGCGGTCCGACGGTGGGATCGAAGGCGCCCCCGCTCCGTCGATGCCAACGTTGGGACATTTCAATTGCGGCGGCCAGATCGACCGAGACCTCAACGTCCTCGTCGACGATCTCCACGAGCCGTCTCGCCTCACTCTTGGGGCGGTAGTCGCTGAGCGCCGCTTCGACCACGGCCATTCGCTCGAAGGCCGCACGAGTCGCGGCATACCCCGAAGCCTCGTCTTCCGCGTACACCTGGATCGATGCGGTCCCGCCCATCACGATCCGACGATCGACGACGCGAACGTCGGCGCTCGCGAACACGACCGATGTCCACGCGATCGCCATGGTTCCTACGAGACCGAGATTCTTGAAGACCCGGTTCAGGCCCGGAATTCGTCGCATTCGCGATATGCCTCGATCAATCGATTGACGCCGTCCTTGCCGCCAAGACTCAACCCGTGTTCCATGCCCACGATCCCCTTAAAACCACGCTGGTGAATGTGACGGAATACGTTTCGGAAGTCGATTTCCCCGGTCGTCGGCTCACGACGGCCTGGATTGTCGCCAACCTGGAAGTAGGCGATCTCGCTCCATGCCTGATCCATATAGGGAATGAGGTTCCCCTCGGTGATCTGCTGGTGATAGAGGTCATCGAGGATCTTGCAACTCGGACTTCCGACCGCTTCGCAGATCAAAAATGCCTGGGGCACCCCAGTCAGGAACAATCCGGAATGATCACGACGGTTCAAAGGTTCGAGCACCATGACCAGGTCGTGTGGTTCGAGAATCGCCGCGCATCGCTTGAGGTTCTCGATCACGTTGGCGGTCTGGAAGTCCCAAGCATCGGACTGGCTGTATCTTCCGGGAACCACGGTCATCCAGCGGGCTCCGCAACGCTTGGCGATCTCGACCGCCTTCTTCATCTTGCCTTCCAACTTTGCGGTCATCGCGGGGTCGCGTTTCACGAAGGTCTCCGCGCCGAAGTCGCCTTCGGCCACGAACACGCCCATCTCGATCTCCAGGCGTTTCATCTCATCGCCGAGCCGCGTTTGCTCTTCATCGGAGCGGCCCGGCATGCCATTGTCCTCCCACGCCCGAAATCCCTGTTCGCTGGCGAAACGAAGCTGGTCGAGGTGGTCGGCACCAGAGATGGCATTGAACATGCCGAAGTGCGGCGCGTACTTGAGATTAAACGTGGCGCCCGGTTCCGCCGCCTTTCCGGGTTCCAGATCGGCAGCACCGGCCAGCCCGGTCGCGAGGCCTGCGACCGTGGCGCCGCCCGCAGTGGAGATGAACGTCCGTCGTTCGATGTTGGACATGCGTGATTCCTCCTT
>JAPKCC010000126.1 GCA_028823105.1 Phycisphaerales bacterium
AAAGGCATGGCGTCCGAACGTGGGACGACAGCTCCTACTCCGTTCGAATCTAGCAGGTATTACTTCGAAATCAGGTTCATGCGGGATGAACGGGGCCAAAATATCGCTCAGATTGAAGATTCACCGGCTTGTAATCACTGCGAGGTACGGTTTTGGCGGAATGGGTCGCCACGCCCGCGACGACAGGGATCGAATCACCTCGTCATCCGGGCTCTAAAAGTGATAAATCAGACCCAGCGTGACCGCGTTTTCGAACTCTCGCGGATTCCACGCGGGCACTGAAATGGCGGCGCGGATCTCCATCTGCGAGCTGACCGAGTAGGAGACACCGAACAACCATTCGCCGGTTCCGGCACCCCGGTCATCACCATTGATCGCCAGCTCACCACCGATCTCCGCGATCAGGTTGAGCATCCCCCGCGGCATGTGGGCGCGAACCCCACCACCACTGCCGGAACCGCCGCCTTCCGTGTAGAGCGACCAGATGAGCGCTCCTCCCCAGTAGAAGACGTCATCTTTCGAAGTGAATCCATGCTCGAGACCGACGACGTTCTGAAGCGTCACGTTGCGGCCAAGGTCGAGCCAGGTCGCGATCGACGGTACGAAGATCGGCTCACCCGCCCCGAGATCACGATCCTCGTCGCCGGTCGGAAACTCGAAGCCGGTGTTGACCGACAGGAGGAACGTCTCGCATTCCACCATCAGGAATCGGGCGGCCACGCCGATGTCACCGATGCCGTCCGCTCGAGATTCGTCCGTCGGGTCAAGCCACGCGTAGCCACCTTCGACGACCAGACCGATTCGTCTGGTGAGGGCGAGTTCCAATTCGGCTTCGACTTCGTATTCCGACCCCTCGGCACCATCGATGAACGCCCCGCTCACCAACAGGTCACGGCAGAGGAACGCCGGTTCGATGCCGAAGGCGTGAACGTACGGCGTCCCCGCCGAGGAATAGTCGGAATGGACCCACTCATCCAACCAGCCTTCGGTCAAGCTGAATCCCAACGGCGCTGGCCGATCGACGTGCCCGGCGTGATCATGCGGGGCGTGCGCATCGATCTCCACGGCCGACGGTTCGTCGTCCGAGCCCTCGATGACTGCGTTTTCGAACGGGCCAGGGGCGGTACGCAACTCCCCAGGCGTTTCAGCCCCGGCGGCATGCAATCCAAAACTAAACACGCCGAGCACGGCGAGAATCGAAACTCGCCCTTCGCCAGCACGGCTGCAGGAAGTCCAAAGGGATCTCGGAAAAAGACTGTTTGTCGTACGCATGGCCGAATTCATCTCCGCAAGTGATGCTGAAAGAAAATCAATCTAGGCGGGGAGTATTCCCTGTCGGCAATCGATTGTCAACAGTTACTGGCAACAAATTGCCAATACAGTACTATTAGACATCGGATTTCAGCCGACCGATCACTTGAGGACCGAACGCCATGAGCCAACAAAGAACTACGAAGCAATTCGAAGCCATTCGAGCGGCCATCGATTCCGCAGGCCGGCCCCTTTCCATCGAAGAAATCTACGACGCCGCCTCCCGTGCGGTCGAGACACTGGGCCAGCGAACGGTCTATCGCGTGGTTCGACAACTGCAGGATGAAGGAATGATCGTCAGTGTCTCAGTACCCAACGGGAGCGATCGGTACGAACTGGCGAGCATCGCGTCCAAGCACCATCACCACTTCCATTGCAAGGCCTGCGACCGGTTCTTCGACGTCGATGGATGCCCGGGTGGACTCAAGAAAATGGTCCCCAAGGGGTTCGTGCTTGAACACCACGACCTGACGCTGTCCGGACTGTGCGCCGCCTGCGCCTGAACGGACCGCCGAAACCGACCGCGACCGTGCGATCGTCCCAACATGATCACGTCTCAAGATGTCATGAATCTCGGCCATGCGTTCTGGGAACTGACCCGGTCCCATGCACCCTTGCAAGAGATCGAGCCGTGCTTCCTCTAATCCGGGGATCCTCATTCTGAATGGCCAACTGATGAGTCTCGAAACGCACCAGGCGAGGCACCTCGGCTTCAGAATCCTGGGCTCGCGCCCGTGGACCATCCGACCCCCATCTCCGGCCCCCACGGCAGGGCGGGGAGTCCCTCGACGGCGGCTCGTTCTGGGAGTGAAGACAGACGACGAGGCCCTGACTTCCGGCGGGTCTTTCGTCGACTCGATCGGGCTCGGCCCGCGCAGATCACGGCGATGGAAGACGCCGGGTCATGCAGACGCTGTCGGGGCAATGTCGGTAATCACTGAACGGCGGACAGATCTTGAATCCACATCCGCGATAGAGCGACCGCGCAGGTTCGAAGGCCTCCCCGGTTCCCGTTTCCAGACTCACCCGTCGGTCGCCACGGTCGAATGCGACCGTCAGCAGGCGTTCCAGAATGGCTCGCCCCACCCCCTGGCCGCGAGCCTCCTCCGTCGTATGCATCGACTTGATCTCCGAATGCCCCTCTTCGAAGAGACGCAACGCGCCGATCCCCAGCAAGCGGACCTTCCTTCGAGCGGAGAAGAACCGGACCTGATCGGAATTCAGTTCGGCGGCATCGAAGACGTGGACGTTCTGCGGTTCCGACCATTCCCGAGCGAATTCCAGATGGGCCTGCAGAAGTCGAACCACATCGGGCCGCCTCGGATCGTCGGGGTTGATGTCGAAATCCAATTCTGGCACGTACGGAGGTTTACCAGACCGGACGAAGTTCGGCGCGGACCGACCTCGATCACAGTCGACCCAGGAACGCCTCCGCCACCCGAAGGTGTTCATCCCGCTTGGAGGCGTCCATCTTCCGAGCCATGGCGCACATCATCGCCCAGCGAGGGTTGCGACCCAGCTCCTCGACGTGGTTCCAGATCCATCGCCAGTAGAGGCCGTCCCAGATCGAAGTCCATTCGCCAGGAGGATGATTACTCATCTTCCGGACGTACGAAGATCCCGAAAAATACGGTTTGGTGGTGATCGAACCGCCATCGGCATGCTGGCTCATGGCATAGACGTTCGGAACCATGACCCAGTCGTAACTGTCGATGAACATCTCCATGAACCAGCGATAGATCTCATCGGGATCGATCTCGCACAGGAACATGAATCCACCGAGCACCATGAGCCGCTCGATGTGGTGGCAGTACCCCGTATCCAGCACTCGGCCGATCACGTCATCGATGGGATCGATCCCCGTGGTTCCGTCGTAGAAACCCGACGGCATGGAACGAACGTGCCCCCAGTGGTTGCTGGTGCGCATCTCGACGCCGAGATCCTCGTAGGTCGCGCGCATGAACTCCCGCCAGCCGATGAGCTGCCGAACGAAGCCCTCCAGCGAATTGATGGGGACGTCGTGTTTCCCGGCATGACGCATCGCGGCGTCCAGCACCTGCCTCGGCGTCAGCAACCCGATGTTGAGCATCGGCGTCAGCACACCGTGCCAGAGCCAGCGCTCACCCTTGACCATCGCATCCTCGTAGTCGCCGAACCGTTCGAATCGCTGGTCGAGAAAACTCGCCAACCAGCGCTCGGCGCCCGCGTGCGACGTGGGATAGATGAGTTCGTCCAGACGTCCGGGGTTGTCGCCGTAACGGTCCATGACGTGCGTTCTTGCGGCCTCGTCGAGGCCATCCCCGGCTTCGATCGATAGCTCGGGAATCTCGGCCAGCATCTTCCGCGGCACCTTCTTGCGATTCTCTTCGTCGAAGCTCCATCGCCCTCCCACCGGCTCACCATCTTCGACCAACACCTCCAGTCGCTGCCGCTGGTGCCGGTAGAAGTCCGCCATGAACCATCGCTTCCGACCGGCTCGATATTCGCGGTTCTCCTCAGGCGAATTGAGGAACATCGGCGTCTCGAGAAATCGAAGTTCGATCGACCGCTGCTCGCATCCGCGACGCAGACGCTTCGAGAGCATGTCGTCGTGCGGATCCGTCAACTCCACACGGGAGAATCCCCCACGCTCGATGACTTCGAACGCCCGATCGATCGTAACGCCGGTCGGGTCATGATCCACATAGTCGACCAGGCACTCACGACCCTGAAGCAACTGCTCGTACCGCTTCATGCTGGCGCGATGCATCCACAACTTCTGCTTGTGAAAGTCGGCCGGGTAGACATCATCGCCGAAGAACAGATCGTCTTCGACGAGGATCACCAGGTCTGGAGACGAATCGAGCCCGGGGTGATCGTCGAACAACTGGTGCGGAAAAATGAGCAGGGCGTGCGGCGAGGCCATGAGACGTTCCAGATGAAAGCCGATGCAGTCTCCGAGCGGACCGCGTAGCGTCGGTTTCTCTTCCGATTATTCACTCGATTCAAGAATCAGGAAGTTTCCGAGCGGCGGCTGCCCACTCCGACGCCGGACCGACCGATTATCTTCGCACTCTCGAAATGCGCCGGTCTCGAATCCTCGGCGCGATCTGTTCCCCATGAATCAGTTCCGGATGGCGATCCACGCCGAGTTCCGCCGGCGTCTTTCCCACCCAACTGCTCCCGGTCCCCTCGACGCGGACGGCGAGGTCTTCAGGATCGATCGTGATGGTGGCGAAGAGCGGATCCCGATAGGGACAGGTGTAGGAGATCCAAGGATGTTTTTCGTGCACGTCCTCGGCGTAACTCCGGTGGCGATGGTCACCGCCGACCCACTTGTATGACGCGGAGTTGACGTGCAAGTAGGTGATGTTCCCGACTCGACGGATCTCGTCGATGTGCGAATGACCATTGATCGCGAGGATCACCTTGTCGGCGGCGGCGCCAAGCACGGCCTGAATCTCGTCCGCGTTGTCGACCGCATACGGTCCCGCCAACGGCTGGTGACTCGCCACGATGATCGGTCCATCGATCGCCTTCAGGCGGTCCTTCAACCACGCCACCTGTTCTGGGCCGATGTATGAGGGGTAGCCGCCCTTGTAGTCCGGTGAACCGGAGTCGTTTCCATCAAGCACCAGAAGCTGGATGCCTTTGATGTCCTTCATGTAGTACCGACCCGGCATGCCCCACATCTCGAGGCACTGTTCCTTGGTCGAACCTGCGTCCGTATCGTGATTGCCGATCACATGAAACGATTGCTCGTGGGCCGCGTTGAATCGCTCGATGAGGTTTCGATTCTTCGGTTGTGGATAGGCGAAGTCCCCGAGCTGAACGATGGCGTCCGGCCGCTTCGTCGCCATCGATTGAAGAAAAACGTCCAGACGTTCGTCACCGTCATGCATCACGTCGTGATGAAGATCCGCGATCACGCCCATGCTGACCGAGCCCTGAAGTCTCCGAACCCTGGCGGCCGCGAAGGAAGGCAGCGCGAAGGAGAGTGATGTGGCACCCGCAGCTTTCAGAAAAGTGCGGCGACTCGATTCCGAGGGAGGAAGCCTCAAGCGTGAGTTTGGATCGTTCATCGTGGCTCCCACTCTAACACCATCAAGTCGAATCCACGACGCATCAAGTCCGGATCCCTCGGGGAGAGAGCCCCGTGACGATCAGAGATCTTCGCGCGGGATTCCCATCTCCCGTCGCCAGCAGGCGAGCTGCCCGACGTGCACACCCTCGTGGCCGGTCATGATGTAGGCGATGAAGTCACCGACCTTGGAGAAGCGGCGATGCAGCATCTCCATCTGGCAAGGAGCCGCGAGCTGAGCCTCGGTCGTGTCCGGAAGCAGCGAGGCGACCCGCGCATGCTGGGTCGCCAGCTGATCGACGAGCTCGGTCATCGACGGGTAGTCGGCGACCTCCGCCGTGATCGGGGCGCCCGGAAAGAACCGCTCGGCCCATTCCTGCGGAAACGTCTGATCGGCCCCGAGCTCGAATGCGGCGAGGTCGGCCGCGAGGGCGAGGTGCCCGATCTGCCACGCGGGGTGGTTGATCAGGCCGTTCGGCTGCTGAACGCACTGTTCCGGCGTCAGATCCTCGACGAAGTAGCGGAGGTGCTTGAGATTGAATTCATAGACGAAGAGCAGGTGTTCGAGCATGTGGTTTTCCCCAACCCGAATCGTACTCCCCTTCCGAATCAGCGTCATTCCACACCCTGGTCGTCCCCGGGAACCTCGCGATCGTGCCCCGTCAGCCGCGCCGTCAGTTCGGCCTGGCTCGTGACCCCGAGCTTCTTGTACGCCCGACGGGCGAGCGTGGACACGGTGTGTACCGACACCCGCAGTCGATCCGCGACCTGGGCCCGCGTCAGTCCGTCCGCAAGTGCCAGGGCGACGTCGCGCTCCCGGGCGGTAAGCGCGGGAAGGCCCGCGGAGTCGGCGGCGGTTCCATCCCAGTCATCGACCTTCGATCGGGGCGAGGTGATGATCGTCGGGGACGGCAGAAACCCGCCGACCAGTGGATCGAGCGTGATGGAGATCGCCTGATTGCAGCCGAAGCCGCTCCCGTCCCGATCCCCGGTGACCACCTTCCCGGTGCTCCTCGGCATGTCGAGGAACGAGACCACCGCAAGGACCCGCCGCCGGAGTTCCGCGAGTTCCTCCTGCGAGAGGCGATAGGTTCCGGACATCCTGAATCGAAACCCTGCCTTCGAATGGAACTCGGGATCGGCGTACTGCGCGACGGCCTGGGCGAAGTCGCGTTTGATCACGTCGCTGAGTGCGATGAGCCTCGCCACGACCTCCTCGTCATGATCGTCGAAAGCGACGATGATCTTTTCACAGGTTGCGCGATAGCCGATCTGACGTCGCGGCTTTCGGGCGCGAATCGCACGGAGAAGGCCCATCGCGACGAGAGCATCCACCTGCCGATGAAGTTCCGACGGCTCGAGGCCCGTCACGGACGCGAGATCCGAAATCGTCGTGACGGCGTTCGTGTTTCGAATGAACTCCCAGGTTCGCATCGTCCCCTGCTCGGCGAGCAGCTCGAGCACCCCTTGGTCCGCGGCATCCAACGTCATCGATACGGTCATGACTGCATCATCCCATGAGCGAGACGATGGCGTTGGAATCGGGTCCGGAAACCGGAAGCCGGGACCGACGGGCGTACCCTTTCCGGACTACACAATTCCTCGAACCAGGCACTCGACGCGAGGAGACGATCCCGCGGGCTTCCGCGTCGCGCCGGGGGCTGACGACCAGGTGCGGCGAACTTTTCCGCCGACCCGTACCCCGAAGCGACTACAAGCCGGTGAATCTTCTAACCTGAATGAGTTTTTGGATCCATTCATTCCGCATGAACCTGATTTCGAAGCAACACCTGCTAGGGTCATACGTCCGACAAAGAGCATCGTCCAACGTCCGAACACCTTGCC
>JAPKCC010000038.1 GCA_028823105.1 Phycisphaerales bacterium
CGATTGATGCGATTGATGCGATTGATGCGTTGGAGGCGGCCTGTGCGAAGGTCCGTCGCGGTGAATAGGGTGTGCGGGTACACGTTGCTCTTGGAAGACCAGATTCGGTCCGTGATCAGAACCACCCGAGGCAGGATGCCAGGCGGGTTCACGGGCATTTAAGCGGCAGGAGGCCGATCATGTTCAGGTTCATTCGGTTCGGCTGCGATGCCACCGGCTCTTTACCATCAACGGTTGCCTTGGGAACCCTCAAGAAGCCTGTTATTGATATCAAGAACGGCGTTTTCATGGTAGGGGCCGCCTTGGCGATCGGTTCGATCGCGGGGTGCGTCACCAGCACCATCGGTGAGCCGGAACCGTCGGCCCTCGTCTCCGATCACGATCAGGAGACGCTTCCGAGGACTCCTGCAGACGCCGGGTCGAGCAGCGATGACGGCCTCGTGGCGTCAGTTCCCTCCGAGGCAGACCTCGTTTCTCTGGCCGGGGGGATCAGCGATCCGTCCTCAGTCTTCGGCAGCCCGCTTCGGGCCCCGACCATCGATGTCGAACCGTCAACGCCCCTGCTCGAGGAGGGAGAGGTCTCACCCGCAGAGGAAGTGACCGTCGAGCCGTCCACGGCCGAGTTCGTCTCCACCAGTGGGAACGCCGCGCCGATGGAGTCCCGCCCAGACCTGGAGAAAATTGCGGCCGTGCTTCGTGAGATGGCTGCTGAGGCCGATGATCCCGTTCCGTACCACCTCGCGGAGTCGATCCTTCCGCTCCTGGGCGTCAAGGGGCTCACGTCCTCGACGCTCGGTGACTTCGAATTTCCCGAGCAGGAGCTGGATGGTGCAGAAGCATCGATGCTCCAGGAGGTTTCGGTATTTTCTGCCGCGGTTCGGATGCGACTCGACGGTGGGGAGCCGACTCGTGTCGTGCTGGTCGAGGAATTGGAAGGTCTGCTGAGCCGTCTGGAACGAGGTTCCCGGCTCACCATTGCGGTGGCGGAACTCTGCAGCGAGGTTCGCGGCGCTGGCGATTACGAGCTCCTTCCGAGGGTCTTCGCGAGTGGTCGGGATCAGGAAATCCTCGTCTACTTGGACCTGAATGGCGAACACTGGTCGGAGGTCAACGGTGGTCAGTGGGAATGGGCCGTGGAATGGCAGTTAGAACTGCATCAGATCGCTGATCAGTCCATTCCCCACCAGACGGATTGGAACCGTCAGGAGATCAAGCGGGCCTATCCGGTCGGCGATAACTACTTGCTCATCCGGTACACCATCCCGGCCAAGGACCTTTCCTCTGCCCTTTACATGCTCAAGATCCGTGTTCGAGAGCCGGGGACGAGGCGTGAGACCGAGCAGTCGATTCCGTTCCAGTTGGTTCCGCGGAGCACGATCGACCGGGGCTGATCAAGCCGAGGTCGGGGGGCGAGGCTGGTAGCATGCCACCCCGAATGACCGACCCGAACCGTTCACTACTGACCCTTCGAGGCCTCGACGCAGGGACGTTGACGACCCTCCTTGATCGGGCGGAATCACTCCTCCCGGTGGTCCGTGGCGCTGACCACATTCCGAGGATCGTTTCGGGCGCGGTGGTCGGCCTCTTATTCCTAGAGAATTCAACTCGAACCCGCTGCAGCTTCGAGATCGCGGTGCATCGGCTCGGCAACCATCCGGTGATCCTCACCGGGCAAGGCTCCAGCCTTGTAAAAGGCGAGTCCCTCTCGGATACCGCGGCGAACATCGCCGCGATGGGCGTGCAGGCACTGGTGGTCCGCACGTCGCTCGCCGGAGGTGCGGATCTGGTCGCCCGGGTGACGGGTCTCCCCACGATCAACGCCGGAGACGGCCGGCACGAGCATCCCACGCAAGGATTGCTCGATGCATCGACGTTGAGGTCTCACCTGGGCTCCCTTGAGGGCAAACGGATTCTGATCGTCGGCGACATTCTCAACAGCAGGGTGGCTCGTTCCAACATGCACGCGCTCACGACGCTCGGTGCGACGGTGGTCTTGGTTGGTCCGCCATCGCTCGTCCCGTGGTCATTCGCGGAGTGTGGGCCGCAGATCGAGGTTTCTCATGATCTAGACGCGGTGTTGGAGACTGCTGACGGCATCATGATGCTCCGGATTCAGCTGGAGCGCGACGCCGGAAGATCGGTGTCGTCCGACTATCGCGTCGCCTTCGGAATGACGTCAAGTCGGGCGTCTCGGCTACAGGAAGGGGTGCCAGTGCTCCATCCCGGTCCGATCAATCGGGGGGTGGAATTGGACGACGCCGTGGCTGCAGATATTGCGCGTTGTCTCGTCCTTGAGCAGGTGGCCCGAGGTGTCGCAGTGCGGATGGCCAGCCTCGAGCGAGCCTTGACTTCGGGCGCCCCTGTCTGACAACAGGTGAGAAACGTCGGTCTTTACTCAATGCCGCATGGTCTGGTCGCCGATGAATCGGACGAACCGGGTATGTACCGCAAGTGGCGGTGCTGCTCACCTCGCGCCCTACGGGGCAGGTACGGAGTCCGGCGTGCGAAGTCTTAACAACGACAAGAGTCCGGGAATGATTATGCGAACCATCGTCATGTTGCTTTTTGTGATGACGTCCGCCGTCGCGATGAACGGATGCGAGGTTGACTCCTTCTTCAATCCCAGCGTCACCGGTTACTACGAGAGCACGCCATCGTCGATGCCGATTCTCACTCGAATTGACGTGATCGAGCGAGAATCAGGATTTACGCCGGACGTCACGAAGCCGACCGCAGAGGATCTGGTTCCCAACGAATTGGTCTATCGAGTGGCCCCCGGCGACGTGGTTCGGGTGGAGATCTACGAACTCGTCTCTGCGAATCAGACTGATGTCTCGGTGCGGGTGATCGATCAGGCTGGATCCATCCGCCTTCCGACCCTCGGCGACATCCAGGCCGCAGGCCTGACGGTCGACGAACTTCAGGAACGCATCATCAAGCGGCTGACGGAGCTCATTTCCGATCCGCTGGTGACGGTGGTCCTTGAAGACGGTCGGAGTTTTCAGTTCACGATCTACGGTGCCGTGGCTGGAACTGGCCTTTATGCACTCACGAGGCCAGATTTCCGCATCATGGACGCGCTCTCGCTCGCGGGAGGCACGGCCAGCACGACTCAGAAGATCATGATCATCCGAGAAGTCGCGATCGACGAGGCGGTCCGCCCGGGATATGAACGCAGCGACGGCGTCCCCGACGCCGCCAGTGACGGAACCGGCGAAAATGACGTGTCGGACATCGATGCCCTCATCGATGCTCTGGGTGGCGACGCAGCCAGCCCCTCGGCGATGAGTCAGTCCGATGAGCCGCCCGTCGACGTGGACGATCTCAAGAGCGTGTCGGTCGAGGATCGCCCCGGCGCGACCCCGGGTACCGATCGAGTCCGAAGCGCGTCCTCGCAGGAGGCGAGCGGTGACGCCTTCGTCTTCGACGAGGATCGTCAGGAGTGGGTCCGGATCTCCGCCGAGGAAGTCGCGGAACTCGAGAGAAGTGGCGGGGCAATCAGACCGAACACCGATCGGGAATCCGTCGCGGAAATTCAGGAACAGCGGGTGAGCCCCTACGCCACGCGAATCATCGAACTTGACTATCAGGCTCTAGCTCGTGGCGACAGCAATCTGAACGTGGTGATTCGACCCGGCGATCGTGTGTTCATCGATACGCCCGAGATCGGCGTCGTCTACATCGACGGCGAGATCAACCGCCCTGGGGTCTACCAGTTGCCGATCGCGGGCAAGTTGACGCTGAGCCGTCTGGTGGCCGCCGCCGGCGGACTCAATCCAATCGCCATTCCCGAACGAGTCGACTTTACTCGGAAGATCAGTGCCGATCGCGAAGCGACGTTGAGAGTGAATCTCGCGGCCATTCGCAACCGCGCCGAGCCCGATATCTTCATGAGGCGTGATGATCACGTGCACATCGGAACGAACTTCTTCGCAGCGCCGCTGGCAGTGATTCGAAATGGTTTCCGATTCACCTATGGGTTTGGTTTCCTCCTCGATCGCAACTTCGGAAACGATGTCTTCGGACCACCGCCGACCAACATCGGCAACGGATTTTGACTCGCCCGGCTCGGCGTCGCCGACGCTCCCGCCGGATTTTCGAGAATGAGAACGTGAAATCGACCGCTTCGACCAGGACGACGATCCGGTGAGCGTGCGACGAAAGACCTTCTTCGGAAAATCTTCTGGGAAAATCTCCATCCGAACGAACCCGCCACAATGGCGGAGGGGTACTCCCGTCACAGGAGAAGCTGCCTCGGCGAGCCGACTTCGGATGGCTTGGACTGAATTCCACGGCCTCCAGAGCCGATGGGAAGAGACATGACCACCGCACCTTTAGAGAGCCAGAACACTGACGGAGAGGGGACCATCGAGGTCTCGCCGCGGATGTTCTACGTGGGTCTCGGGGTAATGATCGCCTGTTTGGCGGGTGCGTTCTATTACTTTCTGACTTCTCAGGTCGAATATGCGATCGATTCGCCGGATGACTGGGGACACACCCTGTTGGTTCCGGCGATCGTGGGATGGCTCGTCTACCGGGATCGAACTCGCTTACAGAAGATGCAGCCGTTCAAGCCGGCATGGTCGGGCATTGTTCTGGTCATCTGCGGCCTTGCCTTCTATCTGACGGCCATGCCCGGGATCGGGCCGAAATGGCTGATGATCCACCACAACGCTCGCGCGGTCGGAATCGGGATCACGCTCATCGGAGTCGTGCTCACCATGTTTGGCTGGCGGCCGATGCGACTGCTTTGGTTTCCGATCGCCTACCTCGTGGTGTTCGGCACCACCTACACCGATGGAATTCTCAACATCATCACGGAGCGGCTCCAGGACATCAGCGCTCGCGGCGGGTTTCTCCTTTTGTTGGTGATGGGCGTGGATGTGGATCTTTCTGGGAATGCGATCACGATCTTTCCCAGCGGCACCGACGCCAGCGGCGCGCCGTTGCAGCCGATTCCACTGAACGTCGCCGAGGCCTGTTCTGGCATGCGGATGCTGGTGGCCTTCATGGCGTTGGGAACGCTCATGGCCTATGTCGGCTTGAAATTCTGGTGGCAGCGGATTCTGCTGATCGGTCTCGGAGTTCCGGTGGCGGTGATCGTGAACGTCCTTCGAGTGGCCACGCTGGGCGTGCTTAGCCTCTGGGATCCGGGTTTCTCCTCCGGTCAATTCCACACCTTCGTCGGTTTCGTCTGGTTGGTCCCCGCCTTCATGTGCTTCCTCGGCCTGATGAATCTGGTCAGCCGATTGGTGATCGAAGTCCCGGAAGACTCAAAGAACTCTGTCGCTCAAGGGCAGGAAGGCCGCTCATGATCTCGTTTCACAGACGCGTCAAGACGGCCTATGCCTCGCTTCTGATCGTGATCATGGTCGCGATGGTGGCGTTCCCGATCGTGATCACCTATTTCGGAATCTACCTTCGAAAGAAGCCGCTCGATATTCGAGAGAGTCTCGACTCGATCACCGCTCGCCTCGGCGATTGGTCCCAGGAGGGTGAGGACCAGCGGTATTCAGCGGAGTTGATCGAAGAGCTGGGAACTCAGTTCTACCTCTCCAGGGACTACAAGCGTCGCAATGACGTGCTGAATGTCCATGTCGCGTACTACACGGGGATCATCGACGACGTTCCGCATGTCCCCGAGCGGTGCTGGGCAGCGAACAACGATGATTGGAAGCGGGTGCCCGGGCATGATGGCATCAGGCCGATCGAATTCAAGATCGACGGCGCATCACCTTCGGACGTGCCGGCCAACCACGCCACCGGCGAGCGGTACGACTCAATCCCCATCATCGATGCGGTGACCGGAGTCGTGAACCAGATGTATCTTCCCGTCGGTGATTACGAGATAACGGTGGTCGAGTTCATGCCCGAACCCACCGACCCGAAGATGCGGCAGATTGGCGGATACTTCTTCGTTGCGAATGGTCGGATCAGTCCTTCGGCTCGTGGGGTGAAGAACCTCGCATTCGATCCCAGAGAAGAATACGCCTATTACTGCAAGGTGCAGTTCTCCTATAAGGGCAGGATCACCGATGCTGCCCTCGACACGTTGGTCCCTCGATTCCTTGAGATCGTTGAAGACGTCCTTCCCGAACTCGTCCCCGAACTCGTGCAGTGCCTCCCCGACTGGGTTGAAGTCGAGGCCCGTAAATCTCCCTCATCAGTGACTCCCAAGCAGACCGACCCCTGAGGAATATTCTTCCATGGCCAAGCAGAAACTCAACGTCAAGTTCCTCGCTATTTTTCTGAGTATCGCGGCGATATTGCTCGTCACGGGCACGCTCATTGGCTTGGTGATCTACCGGAACGATCCGATCAAGCACATCACGACCGGTGATGGATACATGGCCAATGGGCAGTTTGAGAGTGCGTCGAAGTCGTACTTTCGCGCTTTCGGCAAGGACCCGTATCAGACGGCTGATTATCGTCCGATCGATAAGTCCATCGAGGCGGTCCGGTCCATCGTTCCGAAGACGGAAATTGATGCGAGGGATCGACAGAACCAGATTCTAAGTCTCGTCGCCAACAAGGCCATCTATGCACCCGACCCGGCCGAGCGAGACGCGACGATTCGTCAGCAGGTCATTCCCATCATGCGAGGAATCGGCATTCGGGAAGGCTTGCTCTCCACTCTTATCAACCGCGGCGACTTGAGCAATGAGACAAGGGCGTCGCTCGAAGGGATGTTGCTCGAGGCTGAATGGATGAATGCCTCGAAGCGATCTGCCAGCGAATGGAAGGCTACGCGAAATGACCTGCAGGAATTGATCAAGCTTGATCCTGCCAACGCTCGCAATCAGTACGGCCTTCTTCGCGGCGATCTTGAGCAGGCATTCCAAGAGAGCACCAACTCCTTGAAGATCAGGGCAGCAACTCAACCCTTCAGTGATGCACTGGCGGCAGCTCGCGAATCAGCTGGGCCGGCGTTGGAGTTTGACGCGATCGAAGCGGAGCGAAACCTCCGCATCGCCGAGATGGGTTTGAAGGATCAAGACCTCGAGGGTCGCGGCGTCGAATTGCCGGATCCGCAACGAATTGCGACCCTGGTTCAGGCGATTCGGGATGCTGCGGCGAATTCGCCCACGGAATCCGATCGGGCGCGATTCGAAAGTCTCCAACGCATCTTCATTACGAATCATGGTAAATCTTGGATGAATTCGCGTAACCCGGAGCTTTCGATCGCCTGCAACTTCGAACTCTTGGACGGCATCATCGCAGTGTCCAGTGCGATCTACGCCATTGATCCCGAGGACTTCCGAGGCACGGCGAATCAGCTCAACACGATGGCCCTCGTTTCGCAAGAGGAGGCGGAAGCCGATCGACTGGCGCTCGAGGAGCTCATGGCCGAAGAGCGTCTCGTAGAAGGTGCGTCGACCCCGGCCGAGATTCGAATCGCCGAAAAGACAGCTGCTCGAGTCGCACTGGCCAAGGAATTGATCAGCCTAGCGCGTGGCCCCATGGGCGGTGGGAAGAACATCGACGGGGCATTCAGCTCGAGCGTCAATCTCAACGAGGTCTACTTCAAGAGAATGCAGAAGATCGCGCGTAGGGTGGTGCTCGATGAGGCCATCGAGATTCATCGAGCCATGCGAGGCGGCTTGGCGAGTCAGGATCTCGCTCTGGCGTTGGAAGATGTGAAAGCCTCGCTCGATTCGTACCTCTTGGAATTCGAACTCCAGAACGACCCGGAAATCAACAAGGCTGTTCTCGCGGTTGAAACACTTCGAGGCGAAAACCTCGAATCCCGTGGTCGAGTCGCAGAGTCTAGAGGGGCGTTCGCCAAGGCGGCAACGGCTTACAACCAATTGGTTTCCTTTGGGCTCGAGAATGAAGAATCGCTCACGCCCGACGAGCTCGATGCAGCCATTCTTTCCGCGCGGAAGACCGGTCAATTCGGTGTGGCCACTGGAATCAAGAGGCGTTATGCAAACCGGATTCCGGGCTTGTGGACCGACTCGGCCTTCCTGCAGGACTTCGCGCAAGACCTTTTGAATGAGGGGCGTCTTGAGGAATCACGGAAGTACGCGCTTCAGGCCCAGGAGATCTCGAAGCAGAAAGGCGACGCGGCGAGGGTCGCGGTGTTGGAGAAGATCCTGGCCGAGATCGGAAACAGGGCACAGCCTGGCTCGAGTACCACTCTTGCCGGAACGGAACTGCTCGCGGACGACTCCGTGGCGCTGGCATCGGGTGATCATGCCGAGCGACAACGGGTTCTTAATTCGATCATCAACACGCCTGAGGGCGATCCGACCATTGACCGTCGAGTCCGAGTGGAAGCCCTCCGGAGGTTGATCGGGATCGCCGACAACAAAAACGATGATGAGAGCCTCCGCGAGTTCGCTGAAAAACTTCGCGAACTCAATCCAGACGACACGCTCGCGGCCATGATTCTAGAGAGTGAATCCAAGAGTTATATCGATCGTGCCCGAGCGCTGGCGAGAATCAACGTCGAACAGGAATTGGGATTGGACTACGCTCCCGAGGACCTCGACGTCGTGGTCGCTGGTTACCTACGCGAGTATCTTCGTTCGACGAGCGTCGCCTTTGACAGCGACGAAGCCCCCTCGGCCGAATACAAGACGCAGCGAGCCACCGTTCAGGCCGAAGAAAACCGGCTGAATGACTCGATTCTTGCGATTGAAGACGACAAGAAGTCACCGGCGGTTCTGAAATACGTGATACGACGATCGCTCAGCGCCGAATGGAGAGATGAGGAAAAAGCTCGCGTGTGTATCGAGCTCTTGAGAGAGCTGGACGGCGACTCGGAATTTACGATTCAGTCACAACTGATGTTGTATCGGATCGCTGGAGAACAAGATAAGGCTCTCGAATTGGCGGAGCGGGCTTGTGATGAGATGGGGTTTGGTACGGCCGAGATCCGATTTGCATACGGCCTCCTGCTCGCCATGCGGAATGATCGTGACGGGGCGCTTCGGCAGTGGAGATTGGCCAATGAACAGTCGCCTCGCGACGTCAGAGTCGCCGTGGCGCTCTCGGATCTTCTCGCGGCATCTGGTGAGACTTCGCAGGCGCTCGAGGTCCTGCGCCGGACGAACCTCGCGGTGGGGTCTTCAAATCCGGCATTCAGAGAACGATGGCTCGATGCGGAAGAGACGATCGGAGACACGCTGTCTGTCATCAACGAGCGGCGTCGGGTCTTTGATGTGAACCCCGGCAACATTGGGAACGCCATTGCGCTTGCTCAGGGGCTGATGCAATTTCGGATCGACCGCGAGGACCTCACAGAGGAGACCAAAGACCCGCAGACGGGGGAGATGGTCATGACGCCGATCTACAGTGATCGGGAATGGGCACGACTGAGCGTCGCCGAGAAGGACACGCGGATCACGCTACAGGTGAGAGAGCGGGTGGACGAAGCGGCATTGGTCTTGAAGAAGCTTCGCGGGTTCGACGACACCGATCCCAACGTGATCATCGCGATCAGCCGGTTCCAGCGCCAGGCTGGTGACAAGCCGGAATCAGATCGAGAGCTCGAAGAAGCGATCGATCGACTGTCGGCGATGGCCGATGAGCCTGAAAATCGTCGCGCCCTACTTCTTCTCGAACAAGGAAGAAGCCTCTGGGGGAATGGGAGTCGAGTGGCGGCGCGGGAGAAGTTCAAGGCTGCAATCGATCTTGAAGCCGAGGATTCGGTCGAAATCACGGCGCTCACGGCGGAGTTTTTGAGAAGTGCCAACCAGATCGGAGAAGCGATCCCTCTCCAGGAGAGACTTCTCGCCCGGGTCAAGTCAGGGGGCTCAAGAACGGTGATCATCCGATTGGTGGCGCGAGATCTTGTGACGTCATATCTGGCGGAGAACGAATTCGACAAGGCTGATTTGCTCATCGCCGAATACGTTGATCCTGCTTCGATCAATTACGGTGAGCAGATCGTCATCGGGCGGCTTGAACTCGCGAGGGCGTCGCAGAAATGGAAGAGTTCTGGTGATCGACAGGGTGCCGTAAAGCAGATCGAAAAGGCGATCGCGCTTGCCGATGCTGCGGCAGCGATGCCCGAATCTCAAGAGGATGCGCCATTACTTCGTGCAGATGCCCTCCAGCTGCAACTCACCACCATGACGGATTCAGAAGCCGCGAAAGAGGTGCTCGAAGCTGCCACGCAGAGCTATCGCCGAGCCATCGCTTTCGAACGGAGAGACTGGAAAACCCGACTCGCTTTCGTGCAGTTTCTGGTTCGGAATTTCGAGTACGAAACAGCAGTCTCCGAGTTGGAGCAGTTCATTGGCATTCGCAACGATATCCCTGACGCGTCGATCAGGCTCGCGAATCTCCTCGACACCCGTCTCGATCAGAGCGGCAAGGCGATTCAAGTTGCTCAGCAGGCGTTGAATCGCGCGCCCAAGAACCTCTATCTGATCAATCTCAACGCTTCGCTGCGTGAGAAGCGGAAAGAGTTCGACCTTGCGGCGGCCCTCTATTCAAGGGCCTATGAGATGACGGAACAACCGGCGTTTCTCGCTCGGGAGATCAGGGTTCGAATGAACCGAATCCCACCGGACTTCAACGCCGTCTTGAAGCTCGCTAGGGCTCATCCGGCAGAGTTCGCAAAGGACCCCGCCACCGCTGCGGCCTATGCAACGGCGGTCAAGCTGGCGGCGGTTCAGCAAGGGAGAGGACTAAGGCAATTTGAGGATGTCTACTCGTCATTCAAGGCGAAAACCGACGTGAACATCACCGAGAACGCTGCGGATCCATTTGTGCTGGCGAGAGCCGAGGAGTATCAAGAACGTGTGATGGAGGTGATCGCGTTCTGGTACCCATGGCTCTTCGGAAGCCAGAAGAACGATGGTGGCTTCGACTACAAGGCGAAGGATGCTACGGCACTGGCGGAATTCATCGAGCAAGTGTCGCAGGGCAGTCCGTCGTTGCACGATCTACTGCAACTCAGCAGGGCATGGAGCGAAGCAGGTAACCAGGTGCTCGCCGTGGAGTCGCTCGAGAGGGCTTTGAAACTCAAGAGCATCTCAGAGGGTGGGCGATACGCGACATCCGTTCGGCTTGGAACGCTTCTCCTCAACTTGGACGAACCAGACTGCGAGCGGGCGATGGAGCTCTTCGAGCGTGCCGCAGTGGCCCGTCCCCAGGAGGAGTTGGTGAAGAACAATCTCGCGTACGCCATTCTGCAGTGTGGGCGTGATCTGAAGCGGGCACTTGCGTTGAGTCTTGAGGCCGTCGAGTTCAGGCCGGCCAGTCCATCCTTCCGTGACACGCTTGGCGGAATCTACTTCGCCATGGCCGAATCGCTCGATGAATCCGATCCGGACCGCTTGGAGTACTTACGAGCGGCGCAGCAGGAGTCCAAGATCGTGCTGAAGATCGATCCGAAGAATCTCGATTATCGGATTCAGATCGCAGCCGTCTTCCTGAGTCTCAAAAAGTGCGGAGACGCAAGATCTGCGCTCAAGATGGCTGGCGATGGCGGGCCCACTCCGAAACAGCAGGACGAGATCGATGCTTTGACGGAGAAACTCGCGGATTGCGAGCGTGATCAATGAACTCTGTGTCTTCAGTATTGATAGAGGTTCATTAGGCCGATTCTAAGTGGACGACTGACCGAAACCATGGATCCTGATGGATCTGGAAAACGAGAAATTATGAGCGTGCAGACAACAAGATCTTCCACTTCGGCTTTGGCCGGCGCCGGTACCCCGTCCAACGGAGGAAACGCCGTCGACCCACTTCGGCTCCTTCGTCAGAATCTCTCCCTGCTCATCGTTACGGGCTTCGTCGGACTGGTCTTGGGTGTCATGTGTTTCGTAGCCGCCGCCGCGTTCTTTCCGGAGTTCCGCGGGGTGGTCCGCTACCAGCTTCTCGAAGAGATCGGGAGCGCCGACGTGGCAATCGGCTAGGAGACGCGTAACGAGGACACGGTCGCTCGGCTTTCGCAGACCGCAGCCCTGAATGCGATTTCGGAGCCGCTGCTCTTCAAGGTAGTTCGGGATCGAGAGGTTCAGGGCATCGAGTGGATGAATCAGTTCAAGGACGAAGCCGGGTTGGTCAATCACACCGACGCACTTCGCGAGCTGCTGAAGGAAATCACCGCGAATCATCTCAAACGAACACAGTTCTTCGATATCAAGTGGGAAGCGGGCAACCCCGATGACGTGATGGTCCTGTTGAACAGCGTCACCCAGACCTACGAGCAATCCAGGAAGAACGAACGTGAGAATCGCCTTCGAAAAGCGATCGATCCGTACGAAGTATCCGTACAGCAGATCGAGAGCGACATTGCGGATCTTGAAAATCAGATCGAAGGCGATATCGAATCGTCGGAGATCCTGACCCTGCAGAACGACGGAGGTTCGGTGCAGGAGGATCTGGTCGATCGCGAACTCGAGCGGAACCTGGTGCTCACTCAGATCGAGCAGTACGGCGGCCAGCAGAAGCAACTCCAGTCAAAGCTCACCGGTTTTCAAGATGCTTCCCAGGACGACATTCGGGAAGCCGAAATGGACCCGGTCGTGATGAACTCCCTTCAGGAGATCCAGTCGATCCGTGGGATTCTCGCCGAGCACCGCGCGAGGTTCGCCCCGGATCACCCCCAGGTACGGACTACGCAGGGGATGCTTGACGCTCGAATCCAGGAAAAAGACCGCAAGGTCGACGAGATCATCAATCGAAATCTGACTGGGTCGCTGAGTGGCGTAACCAACGCCCTGTCGCAGCTCGTAAATACCGAAAGAATGCTCGACTCCGAAATCAACACGATGCGTATCGCACTCGTCGAGTCGACCGGGCATCTCTCCGATCTTGCGAAACTCGAAGCGAAACTCCAACGCAAAGAAGAACGCAAGCAGGATATTCAACGTCAGATCGACGACATCAGGGCGGTCTTCCTGCGGACCGACTCAGACATCGTCACGCTGGCCGTCGGAGTGCAAAGACCGACGAAGCCGAGCTTCCCGATCTGGTACACGATGATTCCCGGAGTCGCTTTTCTTCTGCTTCTGAGCGTCGGCGGCATCGTGTTTATTCGGGAGTTTCTCGACCAACGCGTTCGAACGACGACGGACGTCCTCTCGGTTCCCGGAGCGAAACTTCTTGGAGTGATTCCGGATCTAAAGGACGATCCGACCGACGCGACCAGAGGGGAGACCGTGGTACGGGATCACCCCAATTCCGTGCTTGCCGAGAGCTACCGGCAGTTCGCCGCGTCCTTCCGTCGAGCACGACTCAACGCGAATGCAAAGAGCGTGCTGTTCTCAGCGGGCATGCCGAATGCGGGGACGACTTCCGTCGTGCTCAATCTCGCTTCGACCGCCGCTGCAGCAGGTCGATCGGTTGCCGTCGTCGATGCGAACTTCCGCCGACCGAAGATCGCGCCGATGCTCGGATTGGATCCGAACGATCCAGGTCTCGGCGACATTCTCTGTGAGGGACGCTCGATTGATTCCGTCATCACCACGACCTCCGACGGCATTTCCGTGATTCCCGCCGGCACCCCGAAGAATCGAGTCTATGAACGCTTCGATGGTGATGCGATGAACGAGTTTCTCGGCAGCATGCATGGTCGTTTCGACGTGATTCTGATCGACGGCCCCCCATTGGTGGTGGCCAGCGAGTCGTTGAGCATCGCCAACGCCGCCGATGCCTCCGTACTGGTCATTCGTGCGTACTCGGAACAGCGGGGCCTGGTCGCCCGACTGATTCGGCAACTGAACGAGCAATCAGGTGCATTCCTCGGAGTCGTTCTCAATCGTCCCCGAAATACGGCTGGTGGTTACTTCCGTCGTAACTACGAAGCGATGGCGGCGTATTCCAATGATGCCGAGTCGAAGTAAGGATTCTGGCAGCGACAGTGTTCGAGGACGGGTTGCGGAAGAGCTAGGAGCGTCACTTGACCGACGGTGGAATAAACCTCATCACGGGCGGTGCGGGCTTCATCGGCTCGCACCTGGTCGATTTTCTTCTTGAGACTGGTGATCGGGTGACCGTCATCGATGATCTCTCGACCGGCTCGATCGCCAATCTCGAATCAGCCATGGCGGCGGCTCCGGGTCGAATCGAGTTTCTTGAAGGCCGGGTCTCCGACGTGTTGCCGGATCTCGATCCTTCACGCTTTGGTCGGACCTTCCACCTCGCCGCGGCCGTCGGGGTCCGGTTGGTGGTTGACGAACCGATCCGAACCATCGAAACGAATGTGCACGAGACATCAGCGGTATTGGAATTCGCCCGTCGTGGTGCGGTTCCGACCCTCATCGCATCCACCAGCGAAGTCTATGGCAAGGGGACTCGGACGCCATTCGCGGAAGAGGACGACGTGGTCTACGGGCCGACCACCACGACTCGATGGTCTTACGCATGCTCGAAGGCGATTGACGAGTATCTCGCGCTCGCGCACCATCGAGAAGGTCTGGCTCCGACGGTGGTGGTTCGGTTCTTCAACACTGTCGGTCCTCGACAATCCGGCAAGTACGGCATGGTGCTTCCGAGATTCGTGGAAGCGGCGCTGGAGGGTCGAACGATCGAGGTGCACGGAGACGGAAGGCAGTCTCGGTGCTTCTGCGATGTTCGAGATGCGGTTCCAGCATTGCCACAGCTGCTTGCAGATTCTGGGAATCACGGTCGAGTCTTCAACCTCGGTCGCGCCGAGTTGATCGAGATCGGTGACCTCGCGCGACTCGTAAAATCCCGGCTCTCCAGTGAGAGTGAGATCCGCCTGATCCCCTACGCCGACGCCTTCGACGAAGGATTCGAAGATCTTCGAATCCGCCAGCCGGATCTCGATCGGATTCGCGACGCAATCGGCTTCGAGGCGAAGATCGCGTTGGAGACCACCATCGACGACCTCGCGTCCATTCTGCAGACCAGGAAGGTAGATCGATGATGCTTCTCGGAGCGAGTAATCCCCAGTACCCGCCGCGCGGCGATTTCTCAGTCGTCGAACCAGAGATGTTCGAGTCGGATGGGATCTGGGTGAGTATTCAGGACGCATGGCAGGTCCTCGTCGGAGTCGACCGTTCAGGCGGATTTCCGGTGAACGTGCCGAATTGGACGGATCTGCTCAACGCGTTCCTTCCAATCCTGCTCGTGGCTTTCCTCGTGACGCTCTTCACCGTTCCGTTTGTTCGATGGCTCGCGGTCAAGTTCGACATCGTCGACCACCCCGATGGAGGACGAAAGGCTCACGCCTATCCGGTGGCCTACCTTGGCGGGATGGCGGTCTTTGTCGGTCTTCTCGGCGGCATCTTCGCCAGTTACGTCCTGCCGTCGGTAGTTTCGAGCGGTGGCAAAAACATCGTGACCGAGTACTCGTTGGTTCCCTTTGCGATCACGGCGGGGATGTTCACGATCTTCGTAACCGGGTTGTTCGATGACATCTTCCATTGGGATCCTCGATTAAAAATCGCGGGGCAGTTGGCGGCGGCGGCATTCCTCGCGTTGAGCGAAATCGGGACCGCCGCCACGCGAGGCCTCATCAGTCCGATCCTGAATCACTGGTCGATTCCCAACTCGAACGTCTGGTTCCTTTCTGATGGTCGCGAAATCTCGATCTGGAAGTGGATTGATCTCAGTCCGGCTGGAGTCGAAAGCTGGATGGGGTGGGTCCCTTGGTACAGCGTCGATGGGATCTACTATTGGGCGGGCGTACTCTTCATCGCGGTGCTCATTCTCGGAGCGTGCAACGCCGCCAATCTCATCGATGGGCTCGATGGGCTCCTCGCCGGGAGTGTCGGAATCATGGCGGCGGGTTTCGTGGTGATTGCGGTGATGCTGGCGATCGTCGATCGTCAAGAGATCGAACCGCAGGTGCCGACGGATGCCGCCATCGCCGCGGTTTCTGGCTCCGAGGCCGACATCGACATCGATGAACAGGCGAATCTGGTGACGTTGCTTCTTGAAGAACCCGAGAATCGGTTCGGTGAATCGAAGATCTGGGCGTTCGTTGACGCTCGTCGGGGCGCTGATCCGACCGGCGACGAGGTCGGGGTCGCTCTTGACCTGAACGGCGACAGTCAATTCGACGCCCGCGATTCCGAACTTCTAGGAACGGTGTTGGAGGCCGGCATCGGGCCACGCCCTGATCGACTCGTCGGGTCACGGCTCGTTCTATCGCTCGCGCTTCTCGGCGCGGTCCTCGGATTTCTTCCATTCAATTTCAACCCAGCAGTCATTTTTCTCGGTGACGCGGGAAGTCTGCTGCTCGGATACGTCTGCGCTGTTCTGATTCTCTCGCTCGGCGAAGAGGGGCAGACGCACTACGTGATCGCCGGTCTGATCATCTTTGCGCTGCCGATCATGGATACCGTTCTCGCGATCCTCCGACGAAAACTCGCCGGGGTTCCGATGTCGGTGGCCGATCGAAATCACATCCACCACATCCTTCTCCGAAGCTTTGGCTCCGTGAAGAAGGCGGTGCTCGTCCTCTACGCAATCAACGTCGTCTTTGTGCTTCTCGGGGTAGGGCTCGCGGCCGCGGTCGCCTTCGGTTCGGCGCGATATCTTCTGGTCTATGGGGTGGCAACGATCTTCTTCGGGCTCGTGGGGGCGGCCGCACTCAAGGCTGGACTCAGGCACCGTTGGATGATGCAGACGATGGAGGCCCGGGGACGAGATTCCGTCGAGGGGGCCTCGAAGGTCCCGGATGACAGGAAACCACGCCGCGACGTTGGTTGACGTCCGCACGCGATGTGGCTGACGATTCGATGTCTGGTCGAGCCCGGTCTCGTTCGGTGAGCGTGCCTCGCCCTTCGAACGGTTGGGGTGCGTTGCCGGCGCCGGATCGCGCCACGGAGTCGATCAGCGGCGTACCACGGCGACTTCCGACCTCTTTTCCGGCGGCACCCCGAGATACTCAAGGGCGTGGTCCAGAACGTCGCGCACTACGCGGCCGGCTGAGTAGCCCCCGCCGTATCCGTGCCCGTTGTGGTCAAGATTCGCGCCAGAGTGCTTGTCAGGATCGTTGAGACCGCAGGCCACGATCAGACGCGGTTCGTCGAACGGCCCGGCGCCGACGAAGTTCGGGTTGTAGCGCTCATCCCAGTAGCCTTTTCCGTTCCAGGTCCCTTCGCCGAGCTCACCGTCGGCGTTCGGCCGGGCGGGGACGAACTCGTATCTCACCATCTGGGGTGTTCCCGACTTGCCCCAGAGGCGATAGCCCTTTTCGCTGATGGCATACCGGCCGGTTCCGGCCGGACTGATCACCGTTTCCAATGCCCCCCGGGTGGCCATGACATCGGCATGGTTGAGCACGGCCGCAGACGGAACGATCCGGACGGGAAGTTCGGATGACGGCCGGAAGATTCGCATGGTCGGAAGTCGGCCATCGTTTCGGGCGATGGGGCAGTAGCTTCGAGCGAGTTGTAGGGGCGTGACGCCGATCTCTTGTCCGAAACTCACACTGAGCTGACTGTAGAGCGGCGTCCAGGCTTCGAGCGGGGTGAGCATTGCGGTCTGCTCTCCCGGCATGTTGATTCCGTTTTCGTTGAGAAATCCGAAGGCCCGGAACATCTCCCACATCCCGGTTCCGATGGGCTGTCTCAGGCTTCGATCTCGATCGGCCATGCGGAGGGCGACCATCGCCATCGCGGTGTTGAGGCTCTTGACGAGTGCCGTCTCCCAGTTCACGTTGGCATGGCCATAGGCGTCCTTGATACGACGACTGCCACGTTGCCCGGGGTAGGCGAAGGTGAGTCCGCCCGTTCCGAAGCCGCCTCCGGGAGTCCCACGCCCCTTGGCATCTCGAATGGTCTCAGCCGGATCGGCGAGTCCTCTGGAAACCGCCCACGACCAGAAGACCGGCTTCATGGTCGAGCCCGGTTCCAGCAGGTCGGTCCAGACGCGATTGCGCCCGAAGGAATCGCCGAGTTCGTCACGAATGGGATCCAGCGAGGATTCGGGCCAACCACCCCGGCGTCTTCCCTCCTCGTTGTCGATGAGGTCATGAGCGGCGAGGACATCTCCGGAGAGTGGGTCGATCACGACGATCCAGCCGCCGACCGCGTGATGTTCGGTGACGGCTCGGGCGAGTCGTTTCTCCACGTAGTCCTGAATGAAGAGGTCGATGGTGAGTTCGACATCGCCGCCGTCTTCACCTGGTTGATAGTCGCCTTCTCGAACGAACAGCGGTCGGTTCTTCACGTCCTTCTGGAATCGCATGCTTCCGTGGGTCTGCTCCAGCGCACGATCCCGCGCCGCTTCGACGCCGGAAGATCCTCGTTGTCTCCTCTTCGATCTGTTCGCTCGTTCGGCCTCTCGCCCGGCGTCGATCGGCAGTTCATCGGTCGAACTCCAATCGGAAGCGGGGCCGAAAGCCCCGACCGAACCGAGAATGGCTCTTCCCGCAATGCCGTCGACGATTCGTCGCGTGGTTCGCTCACTCAGGACGACGCCGCCCGGGAGCACGGAGCGGAGCATCATCCGATCGACATGCAGAAGATCCTCCGCTTCGGCGATCTTTACATAGCGGGCATCGACATTCTTGAAGAGCCGGTCCTCGATCACCGTTGGATCAAGACCGATGTGCTCGCCGATGAGACTCGCGAGCGGGGTGAGGGGATCATCGACGCCTTCTTCGCGGGCGCGGTCCATGATGACCTTCACATCGACGGCCAGGTCGTATCCGATCACGGTCATCGCCATCAATCGCCCCTTGGCGTCGACGATCGTGCCTCGGGATCTGATTTCCGCAACCGTCGAGTGCCGCCGACCCATGATCTCGACGATCACCGGGTCCGGGGCGATCTGCAATTGAAGGGTTCGCGCGAAACCAAGGGCCAGGATCGCAGCCGTGCTCCAGAGAATGAACCGGGCGATGCGTTCGCCACGTCGCAGGTCGAGCGCGGAGTCTTCCGCGGTATCGGTCTGTTCTTCCAACGGCTCGAAGCCTGCATTCATCCCATCAACTCCCGAGGTTCGAGGGGGCCGGATCATCTTGCTCGCGTGCCACCAGATCAGCTGGCACGGTGGGGACACTCAGGGGTCGATCGAATTCGGGTGCGAACGGAAATGGCACCCAGGTGAGATCCCCGGCTTGTTCGGTCCGAATTCGGTAGTCGTCGAGGCGTTCGAGATTGGTGAGTTCGCCGATGCGGAAGGCCTTCGCCCGAAGTTCGTTCTCGAGCGAAGTGATCTGGCGTCGAAGCGTGCTCTGGGTGGCAAGGACGTCCTGTTCTTGCTGTCGAAGCACCAACAGCCCGCAGGCGGTGCCGCCGAGTGTGAGGACCACGAGGATGAGCTTCCAGAACATGGGTGTGGAATGCCTTTCAGCAAATCCGATCAGCGAGTCGGGATCTTCAGCCTCTGTCCGGGGTGGACCTCGGTGCCGCTCATCCCGTTGAGGGATTGGATGTCCCTCCATCGAGACTGGTCTTCAAGTTCGCGCTTCGCGATTTTGCTCAAGCTGTCGCCGGGGAGAACCTTGATTTCACGGGTCTTCGACGTGGAGACCACCGAACGAAGGTGCGCGGTCGATGCGACGTTGCGATCCGGGATGATCAGGACCATTCCGACCCGGAGGTCGTCGGCATTGGGGAGCACGTTGCGATTGGCGTTGGCGATCGTCTTCCACTTCTTCGTGGTCCCGAAGAAATCGACGGAGATGGACTGGAGGCTATCCCCTGATACGACCTCGTGGGTCAAGGGTCGGACCGCGCCGGGTCGCACGGGCTCATCGGCGTTGCGGTCGGAGGCATCAGCGACGCTGGCGACCTGGGCGGGTCTCGGTGAGTCGATCCTCACGGTGCTCAGGGTGATCTCGGCCTGCGGATTGGTCTCGATCGCGGCAACCGAGGAATCGCTTGGGGATTCTCGATACTCCCGCTGCGGCGCCGCTTGAATACTCGAAGGAGGCAGATATTCACTGGTCACGGAGTTGGTCGGAAGTGGATCATGGAGTCGACTTGACGTCGAGAGATGATCGGTGATGAGGATTCCGACGAAGAGGATGAGGCCGAAGCCCACCACGAGTGCCAGTTTGTGATCTCGGGTCATGTGTCGTCAGCGTCCCTGCTGTCGGGGTGGACTCTGTCGAGCCACCGTTGTCACGAACTCGCTTCGCCGGGGATCGGGCATGGCGCCCTCAGATCTGACCGGATCGGCCGCCTACCGTGGCGACCCGAAGCTTGGCTGATCGCGACCTGGAGTTGGTCGCGATCTCGGTTTCGGAAGGCAGAATCGGCATCCGTGCCGGCTGCGATCCGAGACCGCGTCGATCGAGCTCGACGAAAGCTCGCTTGACCCGTCGATCCTCGAGGCTGTGGAAGGTGAGAAAAGCCACCCTCGCACCATCAGCAAGCCACGTCGGTCGGTCGGCTCCAATCGCTTCCGCGGCTTCCATGATCTGCCGAAGCAGTCCATCAAGGGCTCCGAATTCGTCGTTGACCGCGATTCGGAGCGCCTGGAAGGTGCGGGTAGCGGGATGGAGTCGGCTTGACGCGGCACGCTGCCCGTAGGCACTGCGAACAAGTCCGGCGAGATCCGCCGTGGTAAGAATCGGCTCGTCGGCTCGTTGACGGACAACATTTTGCGCGATGCGTCGAGCCAACGGTTCTTCACCGTATTCGCGGATGATCCGGGTCAATTCCTGCTCGTCGCTCCCGGCCAGAATCTCCGCTGCGGTGATACCTCCGGTGGGGTCCATTCTCATGTCGAGTGGGCCCTCCCTCATGAAGGAAAAACCCCGGGCGGGATCGTCGATCTGCGTGCTGGCAAAACCGAGATCCGCCAGGACCGCATTGGCCAGAAGACCTTCCGCACGAAGATCCCGGGGGACTCGAGCAAAGGATCCTTGGAAGGGGGTCACTCGGATGGGCCCGGTCGCCCGGACTCGTTCCGTGGCGAAGTCGAGGTTCTCGGGGTCAAGATCGCAGAGCACCATCGTCCCGTCATCACCTGCGGCGGTCGCCAGAAGGGAGGCGTGTCCACCTCGGCCTGCCGTGCAATCGAGGGCCACGTCGCCGGGAACGACGTTCAGCCCAGCGAGGACCTCTGCCAGCATGACCGGGGCGTGGCCGGGATCGCGGGATGGAGTAGCAGGGGGCGTGGTCACGGACGCAGTGTCGCAGGTCGCTGCTTCCGTGGCGAGGGCGCTGGTCTCTTGAGAGGAGATCAACGGTGTTCGCACCGTTCAAGTCCGGGGGGAGGAGGAGCGAGTATCCCTGTGGGTGCTGGTGCGGTTTCCAATGCCGAAGACGCCTCAGAGATCGAAGAGGATTCGTTCTGGAGCTTCGACGCATTCCTTGATGGTCTTCAGGAACGTCACGGCCTCGGTTCCGTCGATGATCCGGTGGTCGTAGCTCATGGCGATGTACATCATCGGACGGAGCACGATGTTGCCCGGATTGTCGGGGTCCTCGACCGCTCGCTTCTTGATGCCGTGCATTCCGAGGATGCCGGATTGCGGTGGATTGAGAATGGGCGTCGACATCATCGACCCATAGACGCCGCCGTTGGACACGGTGAACGTCCCGCCGGTCATCTCTTCGACCGTGAGTTTGCCCGCCCGAGCCCGCACTGCGAAGTCCTTGATTCGGGCTTCGATCTCGGCGAAGGACATGCCTTCGGTGTTTCGCAGCACCGGAACGACCAACCCCTTCTCGGTGCCGACCGCGACGCCCACGTCCATGTACTCGTGATACTCGATCTCATCGTCGACGATCGAGGCATTCACGGTGGGCTGGGCCTTGAGGGCCTGAACCGCAGCCTTGACGAAGAAGCTCATGAAGCCGAGTCCGACGCCGTACTTCTCGGCGAACGCCTCCTTGTACTCCTTGCGGAGGGCCATCGAGCGGGTCATGTCCACTTCATTGAAGGTGGTCAGTGTGGCCGCCGTGTGCTGGCTATGAATCAGTCTTTCGGCGATCCGCTTTCGAAGTTTGGTCATCCGGACTCGCCGGACTTCGCGGCTGCCTGGAATGGTCGACGAAGTGGGGATCACCACTGGTGGGGTTGGCGTCGCGGGCGCTGCTGGAGCCGCCGGCGCCGCGGACGGTGCCGGGGTGGCGGGGGCTGCCGTCGTCGCCGGGGCGGAACTGCGTGCGGCGAGCACATCGGCCTTCGTGACGCGTCCGGAAGGGCCTGTTCCCTTAATCGATGCGAGATTCACCCCTTCGTCGGCGGCGATTTTTCGAGCGACAGGCGTCGCCTTCACGTCTCCGGATCCGGCGGAAGCCGAGGCCGATTCGGCGGTGGCGGTGCCAGCGGCCGGCTTCGTCGCCGAGGTGTCGATGGCGCCGATTACTTCGCCGACGGCGAGTTCATCGCCGGTTGCACCAGTCGCGGTGAGAAGTCCGGAGGCGGGGCTGGCGATCTCGAGCGTCGCCTTGTCCGATTCGATCTCGAGGATGATTTCATCCTTGTCGACCCAGTCGCCGGATTGTTTCATCCAGGTTCCAACCGTGACTTCAGTGATCGATTCGCCGGGGCTTGGGATGGTGATGTCCACGCTCATGGCTTGGAGTTTCCCTCTGCTGGGGTTCAGTGCCGTCTCGGACACAGGGTGCGGTCTGCTTCGAGTGAGTGCCGCGATCGTACGGCAGAGTCACTCCATGGGAGGCAATTTGAGACTCGATGGTCTCAGTTGGAACGGGCGGTCGTCTTGCCGCCGCTCGTCTTCTTGGAATCTTGCGGCGACTTGCGAGCCCCGCTGCGGAATTTTTCTCCGCCGCCATCGATGGCGGCGAGGACGATCTTCTGTTGTTCCTGTTCGTGCATCGCGGTCGAGCCGCCGGAGGGGCTCGGGCTGGCGACCCGGGTGATGTCGTCGACCTCGATCTCGAGGAGTTCTCGCATGCATCGTTCGACGAAGAAGAACGCGGCATGGTTGCGAGGTTCTTCCTGGACCCAAGTGACCTGCTCGTGATTCGGGTACTGGCCGAGCATTTTTCGGACATCGCCGGCGGGGAACGGCGAGAGTTGTTCAATCCGCACGATGGCCACGTCCTTTCGGTCGATGGTGTCACGTCGGTTCGCGAGGTCGTAGTAGACCTTTCCCGCGCAGAAGATCACCTGACGGACGTCGTTGCGATCGCCGCCGGCTTCTTCGAAGCGGGTGTCGTCGATCACGTTCAGGTATCCGCCGGTCAGGAAGCGTGAGATCGGACTTCTTGATGCGGGTAGCCGGAGCATGCTCTTCGGGGACATCATGATCAACGGCTTGCGGAACGTCTGATTCATCTGCCGTCGAATGAGGTGGAAGATCTGTGAGGCTCGGGTTGGAGCGCAGATCACCATGTTTTCATCGGCGGAGAGTTGCAGGAACCGTTCCAGCCGCGCGGAGGAGTGCTCCGGTCCCAGGCCTTCGTTGCCGTGCGGAAGGAAGAGGGCTAACCCGGAAGATCGCTGCCATTTCTTCTCCGCGGACGCGATGAACTGGTCGACGATGACCTGGGCTCCATTGACGAAGTCGCCGAACTGGGCCTCCCAGATGATCAGCATTCGCGGATCGGTGAGCGAGTAGCCATATTCGAATCCCAGGCAGGCCTGTTCGGTCAGGGGGCTGTTGTGCACGCAGAACTGCGCTTGGCCTTCGCGGATCTCATTGATCGGCATGTGGCGCTCGGCCGTCTTCTGGTCATGAATCACCATGTGACGGTGACTGAAGGTGCCTCGCTCTACGTCCTGGCCGGTGAGTCGGATCGGGTGGCCTTCAAGGAGAAGGCTCCCGAATGCGAGCGCCTCGCCGGTGGCCCATTCGACCTCACCTGCGTCGTAGAGTTTTCGACGGTTGGCGAATCCGCGGCTGAGCGTCTTGTGATGGTTGAAGTCCTTCGGAAGACGTCCGATGCCTTCGAAGACCTCGTCGAAGATCGCTCGGTCGATTCCGGTGTCGATGGAGGTGATGTCGTATTCGTCGGTCAACCCCTCCCAGAGCGAGCCGAAGGGCTCGATTCGCGGGTCCTCCGGATTCTCCGCCACCCGTTGCTGGGCTTCGTCCATGGCCTTCATGTGCTCGGCCTGCATCTCGGCGAACCGGTTTTCTTCGACGACGCCGTCGGCGAAGAGTTTGTCTCGGTACAGCTTCGCGACGGGAGGATGCTTCTGAATCCGCTCGTACATGAGGGGTTGGGTGAACTTCGGTTCGTCGGCCTCGTTGTGGCCACGCCTCCGGTAGCACCACATGTCGATGACCACGTCGTTGTGGAAGGCCTGGCGGTACTCGACCGCGAGTCGAGCGACCCATGCGACGGCTTCGGGATCGTCCCCGTTTACATGGAAGATCGGGGCGTCGATCATCTTCGCGATGTCGGTTCCGTAGTGCCCACTGAAGGAGTCCTTCTGTTCAGTCGTGAACCCCAGTTGGTTGTTCACGACGATGTGGAGCGTTCCTCCGACCGTGTAGCCATCGAGCCCCATCATGTTGAAGCATTCGGCGACGATTCCCTGGCCTGCGAAGGCGGCATCGCCGTGTATCAGGAGGGGAACGACATGCTCACGGTTTCGATCGTCAAGAAGCCGCTGCTTCGCCCGGGTCCGTCCAAGCACGATCGAATCGACGAACTCCAGATGGCTTGGGTTCGAGGCGAGCGCGAGACGGACCGACTGTCCGCTTCGGGTCATTCGGTCGTGGGAAAAGGCGCAGTGGTACTTCACATCGCCGGTGCCGGCGATGAAGTCTTCTTCCCAGCTTTCGGCGAATTCGGTGAAGAGCTGCCCGTAGGTCTTTCCGAGGATGTTGCAGAGGACGTTGAGACGACCGCGATGCGACATTCCGATGACGAACTCGTTGATCCCGTTGACCGGGGCCAGTTCGACGATGGTGTCAAGCAGCGGAATAAGCGACTCGCCACCCTCGATGCCAAATCGCTTCTTGCCGACGTAACGGGTTTGAAGAAAGTTCTCGAACGCGTCGGCCGAGGCAAGCATTTCGAGCAACCGGGTTCGGTCCTCGTCGCTTCGGGGTGGTTCGTTGGTAACGCCTTCCATCCGCTTCTGCAGCCATCGCCGCTTCTCGCGGTCCTGGATGTGCATGTACTCGGCGCCGATGTGCCGGCAGTAGGTGGATTCGAGGAGGCTGATGATCGAGCGAAGTGACGCAGGATTCTCCAGCGGCAGTACACCGGGATCGAACGTGTGGTCAAGATGCTCGTCACCGAGACCGAAGCTCTCCAGGGTGAGCGTCTCCGGGAACGGGCGGGGGCGATCGAGCGGATCAAGATCGGCCGCGAGGTGCCCGATGTCCCGGTAGTGGTAGATCAGCGAGTCGACCATTCCCTGAAGGGAATGCGCGACTTCGGGATCACCGGCCTCGGATCGTGCGGACCCGAGTTCGAAACCTTCGAAGAACCGCTGCCAGTCGACGTCGACCGAGGTCGGATCGGTCTTCCACTGGCGGTAGTTCTCTTCAACGAACTCGGCGTTCCAGCCGTTCAGCGACATACGTTGACCCTTCGAACCAGCCGTTCAAGCGGTGAACTCTGATGATGCAGACGAATCCCGAAGGAACTCGTTCTTGAATCTCCGGATTCTATCCGATCACGACCCGATTTCGGGGGTGAATGGCCTCGGAAAAGATGGGTTGTGTTGGTTTCAGGATGTTGGCCGCTGATGACCTTGGCGGGTCACATGAGGGAGGTCGGATCAACGTCGATGGCCACCGCTTCGCCGAGGGCGAGCGGCCCCGTGAAGACCCCCTTTGCTCGAGCGCTTGCGATGAATCGAGACCCATCCCCGGCACTTTGGGCGAAGATCTCCAACTGCATCCGGTAGCGGGCTGCGATTCGAGCGATCGAACAGGGGAGGGGGCCCCGAATCTCGATTCCCTCCAGGCACTCGAGGGATCGGAGCCGATCGGCGAGCGCTGTCGCCAGTCGGAGGGCTTGGGTCTCGCCACCATCGCGGATCACGATTCGAGTCAGTCGTCGGACCGGTGGGAGCTGGAATCGCTCGCGATCTGCCAGTTCCCGTTCGGCAAAGCCCTCGTAGTCGTGTTCCGCCGCTCGGCGAATGGCGGGGGCGTCGGGCTGGAACGTCTGGATGATCGCCTTTGCGGAAGATGAGCCGCGACCGCATCGGCCGACCACCTGCGCGACGAGTTGGAATGTCCGCTCGCCGGCTCGAAAATCAGGCATGTTCAGGGCGGTATCCGCGTTGATCACGCCCACGAGCTGCACCCCCGGAAAATCGAGCCCCTTGGCGATCATCTGGGTCCCGGCAAGAAGCCGGATTTCGCCGGTTCTGAACCGTTCCAGAACGTCATGGAAGTCGTCCCCGGTGTTCATGGAGTCCGAATCGACCCGGACCATGGCACCGTTTCGGGCGAGATCCGGGTGCAGGCGGGCGAGATCCTCCTCCACTCGCTGCGTGCCGAGCCCGAAGACCGTCGTCTTCTTGCGGCAGAGTGGGCAGGTGGGTGGCAGTCGGAGCTGGGCGTCACAGTGATGGCAGCGGACCCAGCGGTCTCGACCGGATGATCGGGCGTTCTGATGGCAGATCATTCCCGCATCGCATTCAGTGCAGGTCATCACCCATCCGCAGCGGTGATCGGGGCACGCGATGTAGTTGGCATACCCTCGGCGATTCAGGAGCAGCATCACCTGGCCCCCGCCGTGAAGGGTGCGTTTGATGGCGGCGCCGAGTCGGGGGCCGATCAACCTGACCCCGGTCTTGTCGAGATCTCGACGCTCCTCGGCGAAGTCGACGATCTCGACGCTCGGAAGCGTCAGGCCGGGGGCTCGTTCAGGAAGACGATGGATGGCGCTCCGGGTGGTTCTGGTCGCGTTGTGCCAACTTTCGAGGGCCGGGGTCGCAGAGCCGAGGACCACCGGGCAATTCGCGAGTTGAGCGCGGCGAATGGCCACATCCCGTCCTTGATACCGCGGCGCCTGATCCTGTTTGTAGGACGGATCATGTTCCTCATCAACGATGACGAGGCCGAGCCGCCCATCTGGAATCGGCGCGAACACGGCTGATCTGGCTCCCAGGACGATGTTCGCCTGGCCATCAGCGACCCGACGCCATTCGCGATGTCGTTGCGCTGCCGTGAGGCCGGAATGGAGGACCGCCGCTGGGGAGCCGGGGAATCGGGCCAGGACGCGGGCGGTCGTCTGGGGAGTGAGGGCGATCTCCGGAACGAGAATGAGCACGGCCCCGCCGGCGTCGAGGACTTGTCGGGTGAGCCGAAGGTAGACCTCGGTCTTTCCGCTTCCGGTCACGCCGAAGAGGAGGTGGCTCGAGAAGCCCCCGCCGAGCGTGTTACCGATTGACTCGACCGCCGTGGCCTGGCATGCGTTCAACTCGACCTCGCGATCCTCGATTCCGGTTCCGGCTCTCGCTCTGGCTTCCACGGTCGTGACCGACTCGAGTTCGAGGAGGCCCAGTTCCGCGAGTCGCTTGAGGATCGCGGTTCCGCCGACGCCGGTCCGCTCGGCGAGGTCGTTGGAGGCGATCGGCCATTCGGTGGCGGCCGTGGCAAGAATGGCGTCGTAGATCGCCCGTTGTTTTTTTCCCAGTCGGGGAAGCGGGTCGGGCGGGGACGCGACAGGCTTGATCAGGAGTCGCTTGGAGGCCCCGATGCCTTTCCGGACCGCCGCCGGGACGATATTCGCGAGCGTGATGCCGATCGGGCAGGCGTAGTAGGACGAGATCCAGGTCGAGAGACCGAGCAGTTCGGAGGGAAGCGGTGGGAGGTCATCGGTGCGTTCAATGATCGGTTTGATGCGGTCAGGATGAAGGCCGTCCGCGACGACTGCCTCTGTTCCGATGCGTTCGACAACGGTTCCCGGGACCGGCGCATTCCCGCGACCGAGCGGTACAAGGACACGGTGCCCCGCCTGGATGTCCTCGCAGGTCTGCGGGAGCGAATAGAGAAGTCCCGCGGGATACCGATCGACCGCGCGCTCGACCGCGACGCGGACGAACTCGCCGGAGATCAGAGGAGGTGCGAAGAGATCGCTCACGCGTCGAGTGTACGTCTGGGATTCCAGCCAACCAGTCCGATCGGCGTTTGTGGATGAATGTTCCGATCCGGGTGGGATCTTCTCTCCGGCAGTCGGTTCGCTACACTTCGCCACGATGGTCATTCACGGTGGATACGACGTTTTGATCGAAGGCCCCGCTCGGGTTCGAGGGGTTCGTCTTGCGTTGGAGAATGGGGCGATCTTCGAAGGTCGAGGATTCGGCGCTGCCGCGTCTTCGAGTGGCGAAGTGGTCTTCAATACCGCGATGTGTGGCTATCAGGAAGCCCTCACCGACCCCAGTTACACCGGCCAGATCCTGGTGATGACTGCACCCGAGATCGGGAACTACGGAATCAGTCTCGAGGATCAAGAAGGCCCATCGATCGCCGTTGCGGGGTTGGTCATTCGCGATTACTCGAGAGTCCGCTCCAACTACCGGTCGAGCGAGCATCTTCATCAATGGATGGCGGAGGCGGGTATTCCGGGTCTCGAGGACCTCGACACCCGGGCGATCGTCCGCATGCTCCGAAATGACGGGGCCATGCGAGGCGTCCTCGAATCCGACCCCAGCATCTCGGATCAGGATCTCGTGGCTCGGGCTCGTGGGGTCGCCTCCATGAGTGGGTGTAATCTCGCCGCGAAGGCCGGACCATCGGAGCCAGGCGTCTTCACTGAAGGCCTTGGCCAATGGGCCGCCTCGATGTCTGAGAAGGCTTCAAAAAATCAGCCTCTGGTGGTCCTGGCGCTGGATTGCGGCGCCAAAAGGAACATCTATCGTCATCTTCGAGAACGAGGGTGCGAGGTACGGTTCATCCCGCATGACACGTCCGCAGCATCGATTCGAGAGGCCTTCAAGGGCGGAACAGTACACGGGCTCTTTGTCTCCAATGGGCCGGGAGACCCCGCCGCGGTCGAGGCCACGATTCGCACGTTGAAGGAGGTTGCCGGGGAGATTCCTACGTTTGGGATCTGCCTGGGCCATCAACTTCTTGCCCTGGCGATGGGGGCCACCACCTACAAACTGAAATTCGGCCATCGAGGCGCCAATCAGCCGGTTCGCTGCAGCATGACCGGCCAAGTGGAGATCACGAGCCAGAATCATGGGTTCTGTGTGGATGAGGCGTCACTTGTGGCGGCTGGTGCCGAGGTGACCCATCGGCACTTGAATGATGGCACCGTGGCGGGCTTCAGGCATCTCGAACGTCCCATCTTCAGCGTGCAATACCACCCCGAGGCGAGCCCCGGACCTCACGAGTCAGCCTACCTCTTCGACGCCTTTATTCGAATGATGAAGTCTCGGAAACCCTTGCAAGCCATTGACTTAGGCGCTCTGGCATCGGAACCGGCATCGCCTCTGGCGCCGAACCGGGCCTGATCGGATTGGACGGCCACTCGCGTGAGCGTCGTCGGAGTGTGCGGAAAAATAAGAAGGGATCTTGTGCTTCGATCGCCGCGTAAAATGTCCCTCTTGGGGATTCGGCACGGAAACGGCAGAGTCGGATCACGGATCTTCGAAAGTGAGAAAGTAGGAGAGAAAAATCCGAGTTGAATTCATCGTCGTGGTGGATCATTCGGGTGGCTCTCAGGTTGCGGTGCTCAAGGGGGCGAAGTAGTCTTCCTCATCGCTCGTCGACTGACGGGGTTTCCGCCAGCGACAGACATGACTTGGTACTCAGCGGCTTGACGTTCTCATTTCGTCCAGCCGTCGGGTGATGTGCCTTCCGTCCACGCACAACACCACTCAGAGGAGTGTGATCGACATGGTATTTTCTTCGAGATCTTTCGCCGCAGAACTTGGTCGCGGTCTTGCCGCGGCTGTCCTCCTGGCGACGTTCATCGGTTCGACCAACGCCTGGGCCTTGCAGGACACCCCTCCTGCCGACCCGACGCCTGCCGAGCCGGCGCCTGCCGAGCCGACGGCGGATCCCGCTCCGACTGACGATCCTGCTCCGAGCGACGAGCCCGCGGCGAGCGACGAGCCCGCGGCGAGCGACGAGCCCGCGGCGAGCGACGAGCCCGCGACGAGCGACGAGCCCGCGGCATTCGATCCGCCGGCCGC
>JAPKCC010000127.1 GCA_028823105.1 Phycisphaerales bacterium
GTCGGGTAGAAGGAAGAGGGTCGGGTAGAAGGAAGAGGATGGTCTTGGGATCGACGTCCGGGATAGACTTCCGGGATCGTGGGCCCTCGCGGCCACCCATCAGAGGATCTGATGGGATCTGATGGGATCTGATGGGATCTGATGGGATCTGACACCGGTCTTCGCCGCTTGCATCGGTGCTGATCGAAACTCAGAGGTCGATGGCGACAATCGTCACCACCGACCAAGTTGGACTTCAAGGTTCAGGCGAGATCGTCTGGACACCATCGAACGCGTCGGGAAGCGCCAGGAGGGCGACACCATGCGACTCAAGACTTTTAGAGCATTTACGCTGTCCGAGGCCCTCGGCGCCGTCAAGAGTGATCTTGGCGAGCATGCCGTGGTCCTCCATACTCGAACCTTCAAACGAGGCGGGTTCTTCGGCCTCGGTGGACGAGAGATCGTCGAGGTCATCGCATCTGAATCGGACTCCGCGATCGAAGCGTCGACACCAGTCGTCGAACGGCCGGTGAACGCCCAGCCGGTCGGTACCTCAGAGGTTCCTTCGAGCACCGGCGTCGCCGCGGCGAGAGCATACGGATCGTCGAGTTCCACCACCTCAGTGGTACGCGAAGATGCCACGTCGAATGGACGAGAGGACCTCATCAACCTCATCGACCTTCCGGTGTCGAGCGGCAGCCTCGAGGTCGACCGGGAGAAGACCCGAAAACTAGCCCAGGCATTGGCCATCCGACTCGAACGCCAGCAGGCCGCCCGATCCTCGGCCGGCGTTGCTGGCCCCGACGATGTGATTACCCGATCGGTGGAGGCGCCGAAGAAGGCGACGGCCGAAACCGGTCCCGCCGCAGTGGTCCACACGGAACGGACGGTGCCCGGGCGCGATGCGCCGCAACGGTTCATCATTGGCGAAGGCGGTGTTCTGCTTCCGGAAGTTCAAGAGGCGGCCAAGGAGGTCGCGGTGCCAAGCGTCGTTCCGAGCACGGACCTTTCGAGGGAGCCCGCGCCGAGAGTCATCGCGCTTGAGCGCGAGACGGAACGGTCCATTCTGGCGCCGACCGTCAGCAACCCGAACGAATTGGACGAGCCGATTGCGGCGGTGACGTCGGCCGTCATCGAGGCCGCCGGTCGGGAGGCCAACGCCGTAGAGGACGTTTCTTCAGCCACTCTGGAGGTTGGAGGAGTGGCGCCGTTGAGCGTGGCGTCGAATGCCGCAGATGCGGTGGATGAAGCGGATGCGACGCCAGAGACTGATGAGAAGGATGCGACGGATGCGACGGATGCGACGGATGAGCTGGTGGCGATTCGGAACACCGTCGGGCGAATGCTCGCAAACGGTGGTCCGTCAGCAGTCGACCGCTCAAGTTCTGAATCGTCTGAATCACTTGGCCGTCCCGAGGCACTCACCGAGGCCTACGCATCGCTGATCGCCCAGGAACTCTCCCGGGATCTCGCCGAGCGGGTGATCGCCGTCCTTCAGGACGAGTTGGATCCAAAGTCGCTGGCCAACCCGAAGCGAGTTCGGGAAGCGCTGCTCGTGCAGATCTCGGCGCTGGTTCCCACCGCCGAAGACCTTGAATTCGTCAAACCTCGCGACGGCCGACCTCGGACCATTGCATTCGTCGGTCCGACCGGTGTCGGCAAGACCACGACGCTCGCCAAGATCGCCGCCACGATGACGCTGCGTGAGGAGATCCGGGTCGGACTGGTCACGGCGGACACCTATCGAATTGCGGCGGTTGATCAGCTTCGAACCTACGCCGACATTCTTGGCCTGCGGCTCGAAGTCGCCTCGGACCCGGCCGAGATGCGGGCCGCGCTGGATCGATGCAGTGATCTTGATGCGGTCCTGATCGATACTCCGGGTCGAAGTCAGAATGACGCGGATCGCATCGCCGATCTTCGGGCGCTGATCGACGCGGCTCGCCCGCATGAGACGCACCTGGTGTTGTCCGGGACCGCCGCCGAGCGAGTACTTCTCCGCGAGGCCGAAGCGTTTTCGACGCTCGGACCCGACCGGGTGGTGCTCACCAAACTTGATGAGGCGGTGACCTTCGGCATGCTGGTCTCGGTGGTTCGTCGAATCGGTCGCCGGATCAGTTGGGTGACCACCGGCCAGGAAGTCCCGAACGATGTCGAACGAGCGACCAGCGAGCGACTGGCGAATCTCATGCTCGGGGAGCCGGTGAAGTCTTGAGTGATCAGGCCTCCATGCTGCGGGGACTCGTTGCCGGGTCGGCGCGGGCCAGCGTCGGTCCCTCCGCTCGCGAGTCCGTGCCGAGTGTCCGAAGCGGTCGGGTGAGTTTTGCACCCAATGCGCGACCGGTCGGGTTGAGGGTCGAGACGCCACGGCTGGCGCGGGCGATCGCCGTGGCGAGTGGAAAGGGTGGGGTTGGAAAGTCGAACATCGCCCTCAATCTGGGCATTGAAATCGCCCGAACTGGCCAACGCGTGGCGCTCTTCGACGCTGATCTGGGATGTGCCAATGCGGATGTCTTGTGTGGTTTGACGGTGAAAGCAACGCTCGAGGACGTACTCAAGGGCCGCCGCCGACTTGCCGAGATCGTGATGAAGGTTCCAGGTATCCGTGGCAAGGGTGGCTTGGGGCTGATTCCCGGTGCCAGCGGGGTCGCGGAACTCGCCGCGCTCAATGCGGTGCAACGCCAAGGGATCATCGAGCAACTGAGTGCGCTGGAGCAAGTCGTCGATCTGGTGATCATCGATGTCGGCGCGGGAATCGGTGCCGATGCCGTGGGGTTCGCCGGCGCGGCGGATTCCGTGCTTCTCACCTGCACGCCCGAGCCGACCGCGATGACCGATGCCTATGCGACGGCCAAGGCGGTCTTGAGCCGGGATGCATGTACCGATCTGTCATTGGTCGTGAACATGGTCGGCTGTCCCGAGGAGGGGCTTGCAGTGCACACACGGATGGATGCCGTGGCTCGACGCCATCTCGGCCGGTCCATCCCGCTTGCCGGCGTCATTCCATTCGATTTCTCAGTCGTCGCGGCCGTGAAACGTCGACGACCTTTGTCCCTCATCGCCGGCGATACCCCGGCGGCGGTGGCGATTCGAGATCTGGCGAGGACGTTGCTCGAAGGTGACGATCCTTCGTCGACCGCATCGCGACCCGAGCGGGGCTTCCTTGCCGGACTCCTCCGGGCCTTTCGTCGTTCCTGACCGCTCGTCCGCGAGACGGTCGTGATTCGATTCTCAGCAGACGTCACCTGAAGGCGGTCCCTCCATGGCTTCAGAATCCCGTGAGATCTCGATGGCGGTGCCAACGGCATGTCTCGTGGCGGTCGGGGGTTTTATCGTGGCGATTCTTTCGGGGATGTTCGTGGAGAACCCTTTCAGCGCGGTTCTTGCGCGAGCGTTGCTCGTGATGCTTGTTTTGTGGCCGATAGGTCTGGTAGTTGGCTTCGTGCTGGAGAGGTTGTTCCGGGAACATGTCTCAAATCAGGCCACACAGATGGTGCAGGCCGACCTTTCCACCGATGAAGAGCCAGAAGATCCAAGGATTGTTGATCAATCCTCGGGAGAACTGGATTCTCCTGTTGTGGAAGTTCCCGTCGCCTCCTCGTCGGAGGTGCCTTGATCTTTCAGGATGTTTCTAGATTGAAGCGAACACACCGTTCCTCCACCTAGATCGTCCAGGAGTTCACGCGTTTGAAAACATCTGCGTATACTCCTCGTGTCCCTCGTCAAGGATCGGCGAGGGATGAACATCAAGATCGCCGGTTACTTCCCGTCGATCCTGATTGACTTCGAAGTGTTCTTCACACCTTTGCATCATGAGTATTGATGATGCGAAACCGTGAAGACCTGCAGAAATGCAGGAGCATCGAGTCGACATGCGGCAACGCAACTGGACGCGTTGTCGATAATATTTGGTCATCGAAGGTCAAGGAGCGGACCGATGACGACGAAGGCAATTGCCACGGCGACGGTTGAAGAAATCGTCGAAAAACCCAAGCGAACCACCAAGTCGACTTCTCATAAGTCGGCGAAGGGGGTCGTGCCGAAGGCAGGACCGAAGAAATCCCCAGCGAAGCAGACCGTCGTAGAGACGGGCATCGCCATGGATGATTCGTGTCAGGTCGCAACCTCTAACCCAAAGACTTCGGTACCCAAGCCCCCGGCTCCGCCGCGGAAGCAACGGTCTGCAATTCGAAGCGGAACCAGTGGTACTCGGAAGCGGGCGAAGGACACCTGCCTTTCAGAGATTCCAATCAAGGAGATCTGGAGCATGTATCGAGAGGAGCAGACGCAAGACGTCCGCAACTTCCTCATCGAGAAATACCACGATCTCGTTCGATTCACGGCGGAACGCATGGCGATGCGGCTTCCATCGGAAGTCGATACCAACGACCTGATGTCGGCGGGCGCCTTCGGGCTGATGGATGCGATCAACGCATTCGATCCAGGCCGGAACGTGAAGTTCGAGACCTACTGCACGCAGCGGATTCGTGGTGCGATCTTCGACGAACTCCGGTCGATGGACTGGGTGCCGAGGCTTGTGCGTTCGCGAACCAGCAAGTTTGAGACGACTCGAAAACAGATCGAGATGGAGACCGGTCGTGCCGCCTCGGATGACGAGATCTCGGAACGGCTACAACTCTCCCCCGAGGAATACCGCAAACTGAAGCGGGACTCCCGTCCGGTATCTCAGGTCAGCTTGAACCGGAAGTGGTTCGAGACTGATTCGAGCAGGGACGTCCGTGAGATCGATGTGGTCAAGGACACCCGGCAGGAGAACCCACTCTCCGCGGTTCAGCGGCAGGACCTCCAGTCGCTCCTTACCAAGGGTCTCTCCAGGGCCGAGCGGCTCATCGTGATTCTCTACTACTACGAAGAGATGACGATGAAGGAGATCGGCATCACGCTGGACCTGTCGGAAAGCCGGGTCAGCCAGATGCACTCTTCGATTCTCGCCCGACTCAAGGCGCAGATGCAGCACCGCGAACGCGAGTTCTGATCGCCCGTTCCTTCGCCGGTCCCACTCGGGTTCATCCGGGGCCAGGCGAAACCGCAGTTCGACAAGACACCATGAGAATCATGTGAACGCCCCGATCATTGGATCGGGGCGTTTTTATTCGGGAGTCGACGTTCTTCGTTCTGCACCGATGACCGCGGGGTCCAGGGTCGGGTCGTACGGCGTCGAGTCGCGGACGTACAGATTCCGGAAACGGATGCCCGAGCCGTGGGCCTGCAGACCAATCGGGCCCGACTCAGGAACGCCGGGCAGTTCGCAGGCGACGATCACGTGTTCATCGTTGAGCCACACGTCGAGCGTCTCGCCGACGAGCCGGATCCAGAGCCGGTTCCATTCGCCGACGGGGTGGTCCGCCTTCATTTGAGGGGTCGCGGCGGCCCGAGTAGCGGGGGGCATGCTGCCGTCGGTTCGATACCCGTAGACCTCGCCGCTCCCTGCCGGCCATTCCCAGAGGTTCACCTGGCTCTTCGAATTGCCCCGTAGGTAGATACCGCTGTCTCGCTCCTCGACCAGTTCGGTGACTTGGTCGCCGTTCTCGTCGAGTCGATAGGAGCCGTCCAGCTCGATGATCGGTCGCTGCATCGGCCCTTGCGAGGGGCCTTCCCATCGCCACTCGAGCGCGAGGCCGAAGTCCTCGTAGGACTTCTTGGTCCAGAGGTCGCCCTTCACGCCGTCGAATTCGAGTTCGCCGTCGACGACCCGCCAGTGTGTGGCGGCAACGTCATCGACCTTCCAGCCCTCGAAATCGACGCCGTTGAAGAGGGGTGTGAGATCGGGGAGTTTCTGGTCCAAGGTCGGGCCCGTGCAGGCGTGTAGAAGGCAGAGCGCCGTCGAGGCGGCGAGGACGAGTGCGAGGCGACTATTCATGATTCGATGGTCCGGAGTTCGTCGGCGAAAAGGATCTCTGCGGTGGTCCGCTCGGTGATCTCGTCAGGGGTGACGTCTGGAGCGATCTCGATCACTCGGAAGCGTCGTCGGTCCCGGTCCATCTCCATCACGCAAAGATCGGTGATGATCATGTCGATGCACTCCAACCCGGTCAACGGAAGGGTGCATTCAGGGATGATCTTGGGGTCACCACGCTTGTTGTTGTGTTCCATGGTGACGATGACCCGGCGGACGCCCGCGACGAGATCCATCGCGCCTCCCATGCCCTTGACCATCTTGCCGGGGATCATCCAGTTGGCGATGTCGCCGCCCTGGCTAATCTCCATGGCGCCAAGAATCGCGAGATCGATATGACCGCCGCGGATCATGCCGAAGCTCTCGGCGCTCGAGAAGAAGGAATGGCCCGGCACCCCGGTCACCGTTTGTTTACCAGCATTGATCATGTCCGCATCGACTTCCGCATCGGTCGGAAACGGTCCCATGCCGAGTAGCCCGTTCTCGGACTGGAGCCAGACGGTCATTCCCTCTGGCACGTGGTTGGCTACGAGCGTCGGCATGCCGATTCCCAGATTCACGTAGAAGCCGTCCTGCAGCTCGCGGGCGGCACGTCGAGTGATTCCATTCCGGTCGAGAGGCATGGGGCGATCCTGAGTGGGTCGAAAGGCGGGGCGGCGGTGGCCCGGGTCGCCAGAAGAGTCTATCGAGCGGACGGGATTCCCTCGGAAAATTGACCGGGAAGTTGAAGCCGTCAGAGGATTCCCTGCGAATCATCCAAGGTGCTTGATTCAGGTTCTCTCGGTTGTTAGCCTTGATTGGCACGCCGAGGCGATGGACTCAGTCTTCACGAAGAGTTCATTCGGCAGATGTATTCCAACTTTGCAGACCAAAGTAGATTTCTGTGTTCAAGACGTACGGAGTCTTGGTCAGACGACCAGCGTGGTCCAACCGTTTCGCGTGCGTCAGCTTCTCATTCCGTTTGATTTCTGGAGATTTCCGAGATGAAGTCCATCGCGTTCGCCCTCGCACTGAGTACTGCAACCGTCTCCTTCGCCGATCTAATCGATCCGAGCGTCCCGGATTGGCGTGGGGAGGGAGGGAGTCAGTACTACCAGTGGGATTCCTTCACGGACCCTTTCGCGGCTCCTAATTTTCCGACCTTTCCGCCCTTCGACTTCTCTTCACAAGTCTTCAACTTCGTCGGCGGAGCCCAGATCGTCGATGGTTCGATCTACAGCCCAGGTGGCCTCAACGTCCACGTGTACG
>JAPKCC010000039.1 GCA_028823105.1 Phycisphaerales bacterium
TCGGGGGTATGCCCTGAAGCGATCGGGGCTCGAAAAGACTGCGATGGCGATCGCGAGCGCTTGACTTCGAGGCGAAGCTTCGCGTGCGATTCAGCGCCGATCGAACTCCCGCCAGAACCCGAAAACCCGTTCCTCTTTGGCTCCAGCGTCACGTACCGGAAGATTCACTTGCAGCGACCGCGACCATTCTGAATACTGAGGGAATGCACGAATCACTGCCCGGACGTATCGCGCTCTATCTCATGATCTCGGCCACCCCAGTCCATATCGCCACCGGCGACATTCTGTCCGTGAACGCGGACGGTACGGGCGACTTTACATCGATCCAGGAAGCCGTTGACTCGGCCGACGACGGAGACTGGATCCTTGTGGGCCCCGGCGTCTACACCGAACCCAGCGACCAGGTCGTCGACCTTGTCGGTAAGAGCATCGTCGTGCAGGCCACCGGAACTGCGCAGGAGACGATCATCGACGGCGAGGGAATACGACGTGGGATCTTCTGCGGAAATGGCGAAACGCCCGCGACGATCATCGAGGGCTTCACGATTCGAAATTGCCTGGCGACCTGGTACGACTGGAACGGGAATAGCATGATCGATTTCTGGGAGTATTTCGGCGGCGGATGCTGGAATCGCGACGGGAGTAATCCGACGATTCGAGGGTGCGTCTTCGTGGAGAATCAGGCCGAGTATGGCGGCGCCATCTACAACGGCGACGAAACCGGCGTCGCCGCCAATCCTCGCCTCGAAGGATGCCAGTTCCTCGACAACGGTTTCGCCCAGGGGCTCGGCGGGGCGATCTACAACATGAGCAGCAGCCCCGTACTTACGGATTGCATCTTCTCTGGAAACCGGTCGTACTTCGGCGGCGCTGTTCTCAATTTCAACGGAAGCGATCCGACGTTTGAAGGATGCGCCTTTCTGCTGAACCACGCCTCGAGCGACGGTGGTGCCATGTACAACGATGCGAGCGAGCCGACCTTGACGAACTGTGATCTCGCGGGAAACACCGCGTCCGACGAGGGCGGTGCCATCTTCAACGCGGATCCGTCAAGCAGCGCCAACATCCCGATCTTCGAAGGATGCGTGTTCCGCGCCAATACCGCCGCAGGCGAAGGCGGTGCCATGCACAACTTCTCGGTCAGCCCTGTCATCAACGGATGCGAGTTCTCAGAGAACATCGCGAATGGCGGCGGCGCGATTTACAGCTGGAATTCCAGCACGCCAGCCATCGGATCAAGCGTGATCTGCGGCAACACGCCCGACCAGATCGGCGGCCCATTCTCTGATCAAGGATCCAATACGATCTCTAAGGAGTGCGGCACCGACTGCCCGACCGATCTCGATGGCGACGGAACGACGGGTGGTGGCGATCTCGGCCTTCTCTTCGTCGAATGGGGACGTTGTCCCGATTGCGCCGCAGACTTCAACAGTGACGGCGTGGTGAATGGAGAAGACCTCGGCATCATGTTCGTGGAATGGGGCCCCTGCTTCTGAAGAACCGCTCGTTCCCCGCCGCTCGCCTCCCTCCGGGCACCCTGAAGCGACGTGACATGCGGCCTGGACCGTTCGTGATCGGCATCCTGCCATCCCGTTTCTTCCTAAGAGGAGATATGCTCATTCCCGATGAGCACCCTCCTCGCTATTCCTGAAATTCCAATCATCGCCGCCTGGACGCTTGTGAACTGGGAATTCTTGGTTCTGGCGATCATCTTCGTGGCGATCGGCTTCGCGTTGGGCCGTAGGGGTCGCGCCGCCTCGGCTCCATCCTCCAGCGGCCCCTCCAACGTATTCGCCTTGGCAAAAACGCCTGATCTCGGCCTCCTCTCGATCGACGCACACGGCAATCTCATCGGATGGAGCCCGGGAATCGGGCTGCGACTGGAACTGCCCGAACCGAATACACCCCAACTTCTGTCGCCGACCCGATGGCGACAGAACGTCCACGAATCAGACCAGTCAACACTTTCATCGATCATCGATGATGCGACACCGGCACACGCTGGTCAGGGTCAGTTCCGAATCAAGGACGACTCCCAAGGCTGGCGATGGATGTACGCACGATGCCTGCCCGATGACACCGGCGCGATCCAGATGCTGCTGGTCGACCTGACCGATCGAGTCGAAACGGAACGTCATCAACGGGAAGCAGCCCATGTCCACCGCGTGGTCGCGACGGCGATCGAGGCCCTCGCCAGTTCCGAAGAAGCAGAAGAAACGGCGACGGAATTACTCGCACTGATCGGCGAGGAACTCGACCTCGCTCGGCTTTCCTGGTTTGAAATCACCCAACCCTCCAGAGAAGTGAAACTGCTCGCGACATGGCCGAACGACCCTTCAGGCCATACCCCGACCATCGATCCGCTGGCCGGAATCACTGACGAATTTGGACTCCTCAGCGGCGGGCTCCCGCTGATTGGCACTCCCGAAAACCCACAGGCGCTCTTCCTTCCGATTCTTCTCAATGGACGGCTTTCCTCCGTCTTGAACTTCGAGACGAAGGCCCTCGACCAATGGTCCAGTTCAACACTCACCGAGCTGTCTCGGGTTGGAGATGCCATCGGCCGGCGTATCGAACAGGAGGAATCGGCCGGCGAGCGACAGGCGTTCGCCGCCCTCAAGGGTTCGCTCGAACGATCGGAAGTCATCGCCCAGCTGACCAGCGGCGTCGCCCACGATTTCAACAATCTCGTCTTCGCGATCTCCGGACGAGTCTCGCTCCTGCTTCGCCACGCCAAGGACCCCACGTTCGTCGAAGGCCTCGAGGAGATCCGATCGACGATCGCCTCTGCGGGCGAACTCGTCGCACGTCTCCTCGCCGCCCAGCGAGGGGACGCCGAACCGGTCGAGATCCCGCTTGAGGCAGAACTCAAAAACGTGGCCAGAACGGCGGGCCGACTGCTCCCGAAACGCTTTGATTTTCATTCCACGATCGATCTGGGCGAAGACAGTGGCGAATTGGTGATCGTCGCGCCACCGAGCGTCCTTCAACAGCTCATTCTGAATCTCGTGGTCAACGCCCGCGATGCGCTCGGGGCCGACGGACGAATCCAACTTTCGGCAAAGAGGATCGCCAAAGATTCCGTGGAGATCCGGGTCGACGACGACGGTCCTGGAATCCTGCCGGCGGATCGAGATCGACTGAAGGCCCCGTTCGTCAGCGGCGATTCGAGCGATGGCAACGGACTTGGCCTCGCCATCTGCTGCCGGGTAGTCGAGGAGTCCGGGGGTCAATTCGAACTGCTGGAATCACCCCTTGGCGGCCTGGGAGCTCAGGCGATCATTCCGGTCCGAAGCAGGGTGATAGATGCCGTCGACGAGCCGACAACCCTCAGAACCCGGGAGCGGAACCCGACTTCAGTGCTGGTGGTCGAAGACAATCAGGTGATCCGCGACGTGCTCGTTAAATTCTTCCAAGGCGTCGGCGCGACCGTCCTTTCGCGTGGTGACGCTCTGAACGTCGAGATGATCCTTGCGGAGCACCCTGAGATTGAACTGCTCGTCTTCGACATCGATCTGCCAGAACGAACCGGAGTCGAATGCTTGAGAAGCCTTCGAGAATCCGGCGTGAAAATCCCCTGCCTGTTGGTGACCGGCGGCGTGAACGACCCACCCCAACTCGAACGAATCGCTTTTCTTCGTAAGCCGTTCAAGATCGACGCACTGCTGGCCTGCGCGCGGACGCTTCTCGGGACGTATCCGCCAGACGACCAAGCGTGATCTGATTCGTCCTCTGGATCATCTAAATCATCTACATCATCCCGACCGCCTCGGATTCGAAGAAGCCCGTGGCTCAGGGCTCGATCAGGCCTTCGCGTATCGCGTAGCGCGAGAGGCCGACCCGATCATGGATCTCCAATTTTGTCATTAATTGCGTGACGTGCTTGTCCACCGTCTTCACGCTGATGTGCATCAGCGGGGCGATCTCTTTCTTCGAGAGTCCCTTGGCGATGTATCGGAGGGTCTCCAGCTCGCGTGAAGAGAGCAACGAGAGCCGTGAACCGTCCCCTTTTTGCCCGGGCATCGTGGCGATGCGCTCGCTGACACTCGTGGAGTAGAACGACCCGCCCTTCCCGACCGCTCGAATGGCGGCCACGAGTTCCTCGGGATCATCACCCTTGTAGACGTAGCCGCGAGCCCCGGAGGCCTTCGCGGATTCAATGAAGTGGTCGTTGCACGAGCCCGAGAGGAAAATCACTTCGGTCTTGGGACTGATCTGCCGGACTTCTGTCGCCGCCTGAAACGCGTCTATTCCCGGCATGTCGATGTCGAGCACCACGACGTCCGGACGATTCCTCGCGGTCTCCCGGAGGGCCTGGTCGGCGTTCTCGACATCCGCCACCACACTGAGACCGGCCGAGTCATTAAGAAGCGCCACCAATGCCGAGCGAATCAGCGAATGGTCGTCGGCGATGATCACGCTTTGATTAGATTGCATCGGGCTCCGCACCAGAGATGAAGGACGGGAATGTGCGTCCCGTGCACTGAGATTAACCCGGAGAATATCGACTAGATCGTACGAGAAACATGGCTTAAAGACATAAAAATCCGCGTTTATTGCGTTCTAAACGTACGTTCAGGTATGTACCCCATAGAGAAAGCCATTCGAACCGTGTTTTATACGTAACGACCCTCCGGCAAGACGCCGGATCCGGGTGGGTCAAGAAGACGTATGAAGCGGCGGCTGGTTGATTGAGCTAGACGACCGCAACGCTCCGGGATTTCAGGAACGACAACAGCAGGAAGGCGAATCGCGATGGACACTCAAGCATCAGACGTGAAACAACACCGTTCGGACCTCGTACTCAACCTCTTCGAAGCGTACTACGAACGCGTGTATGCATTCGCGAGAAAGTCGGCTGAGCCGGCCGTCGCCGAAGATGCGACGCAAGAGGCCTTCGTGCGGCTTCTCCAGCACCCCCGCCTGGAGGAACTGGAGATCTCGGTCAGCTATCTTCTAAAAATCGTGCACAACATCCTTCGCCGTCGTTACTCAAGGTCGGTTCGGCTTCGTGAGATTCTCGACGAGAAGGTGAAGCCTCAGGCACGACAACGGTACGAAGCCGGTGATGCCCTCGAAGGGAAGACCCAAGAGAGCGTCGCGACGATGAACTCCGTCGAACGAGCATTCGGACGACTGAGCCCCGACGAACGGGACTCGCTCCGGATGATCGTGTGCGAAGGAAAGAGCTACGTTCACGCGGCCCGAAGCCTGGGCGTCTCGGTGACCACCATTAACAACTGGAAACATCGCGGCATCGACAAAATCCGCCGCAGCCTCGACGCCGAAAAGGCCATCGAGGACACGCAACCGGGTTCACGTCATGCACGTTCAGCGTGACCGCGCTGAGCGACCGTACGGCTCCTCCAGTCAGGGCTCAAAGGGAACCTAAAAAGATCCGCTTGAAATGACCGCGTTGCCACGATCGGAGCCACATCCATGCCGCGAGACTGATAGCCTCGCGGCATGGCTGATGAAGATCCCACCGATGACGACCTCGATCGTTTCGCCGGCGAAACCGGATACTGCCCTGACTGCGGAGGGGAGATCTGGGACGAGGCATACCAGTGCCCGCATTGCAACGAGATCGTTGAGAACCGGGTCAGTCGCACGCCGACCGACAAGGCCGGCGGCATCCTCTCCACGAAATCCGTGGTGCTCCTGGTCGTCGCGATCATCGCGGTCCTGATCCTGGTGCAACTCCGATGACCAAGATGACCGACTCACCCGACGCTCATACTCCGGAAGACCCCAGCACTGTCGAAGAGGCGGATCGAAAACGGTTCATCCTGCAGGTCGTCCAACCTGGACTGGCGGGATTGATGGACGGCTCGGTATCGACCCTGGCCCCGCTGTTCGCCGCGGCCTTCGCCACCAAGGAGACGGGGCCGACGTTCAAAGTCGGGCTCGCCGCAGCGCTCGGGGCCGGTATCAGCATGGCCTTCGCAGAGGCGATGAGCGACGACGGCAAGATGAGCGGTCGAGGATCGCCAGTCGCTCGAGGATTGGTCTGCGGCGGCGCAACGACCATCGGCGGACTGGGGCACACGCTCCCGTATCTGATCAACGACTTCGAATTCGCCACCATGGTGGCCGTCATCGTCGTTCTGGTGGAACTTTTCGCGATCTCGATCATCCGGCGCCGATACATGGATACCCCAATTCTCAAGGCCCTTTTCGGGACCATGGTCGGCGGCCTCATTGTCTTCGGGTGCGGTGTTCTCATCGGCCAGAGCTGAACTGCCCCTCTGGTCTTCACGCATTCTTCCAACTCATCGTCATCTGTTCAGGAGCCTCCACATGCCTCGTACCCCCTCCACCATGGTGGATCTCCACACCATCGCCCCCGAATTCAGCCTCCCGGATTCCGCCGGCCAAATGCACGGACTCCAGGATGCGGCCGGCGCACCGGCCGTCCTGGTCGCCTTCATCTGCAACCACTGCCCGTTCGTGACCCACATCGCGGATCAACTTTCCGACATGGCCCGGGGTTGGACGAAAGACGGCCTGGCGATCTTCGCGATCATGTCCAACGACGTCGAGACCCACCCCGCTGATCATCCGGACAAGATGGCCACTGAATCCGAAGCACGCAGTTACACCTTCCCGTACCTGTTCGACGAGGACCAATCCGTCGCCAAGGCCTTTGGTGCCGCCTGCACCCCGGATTTCTTCCTTTTCGATGCGGAACGGCGACTGGTGTATCGCGGCCAGTTCTGTGACAGCCGTCCAGGCGGCGAGGAGCCGGTGACCGGCGCTGATCTCGACACGGCGGTCGAAGCCGTCCTGGAAGACCGACCGGTTCCGAGTGAGCAGCGGTCCAGCCTCGGCTGCAACATCAAGTGGAAGCCCGGGAATGAACCCACCGATTGAGCGGCGAGCTGCTCGACTTGACCGGGAATCGAGTGCATGGGCAAAAATGGAACGCGGCCTCCCAAGGGAAGCCGCGAAGCGAGGCGGACGGGAATCGAACCCGCAACCACCGGCGTGACAGGCCGGTACTCTAACCAATTGAGCTACCGCCCCTCGCTGAATTTTCCACTCGCCGAATCGGCGAGACCTCGGCGGAGAACCGCTGAGACGGTACAGACTAGCGTCCCTCTCGCCTCCGTCAAGTCGGCGAGAAACCCGCTCCAAGGCCAATGAGGCGGTAACGATGCGGAGGTTACTTCGTGTCCGCCCAACTCGGCCCCCAGGACGGCTCAGCCAAGAGGGGAACCGCCAGATCCATGGCCTGCTCCATACGTTCCCGGACGAGGGAAGCGACGGGCTCCGCCTCGTCTAGAGGCACCTCGAAGACCAGTTCGTCATGGATCTGAAGGATCATGCGGGCCCGAGGATGCACGCCCGGGAGGGTCTCGTGCAGATCGATCATGGCCCGTTTGATCAGATCTGCGGCACTCCCCTGCACCACCGTGTTGATGGCCATGCGTTCACCCTGTGAACGCTCTTGCGGGTTGCGAGCATGAATCTGCGGAATCGACCGACGGCGCCCCAGAATCGTCGAGACCCAACCTTTGGTGCGAGCCTGCTCGACGCAGGTTTCGAGAAAATCTTTGATTCCCGGAAAACGCGCCTTGTAGTCAGCGATGATCCCATCGGCCCGAGGCACATCGATATCGCCACCCAGTCTTCGGGCAAGTCCGTAGGCCGTCACACCGTAGACGATGCCGAAGTTGATCATCTTCGCCGTGGTCCTCGCCGCCGCGTCGACCTCATCGAGGGGAATGCCCATCACTTCACTGGCGACCGCCGCGTGCACATCATCACCTCGGTGGAACGCCGCCTGCAGATTCTCGTCCCCCGAGAGGTGCGCCAGCATCCGAAGTTCGACCTGGGAATAGTCCGCCGCGAGCAATACGTGCCCGGGATCTGCGACGAACGCCTGCCGGATCCGGCGACCAACCTCGGTCCGGATCGGAATGTTCTGGAGGTTTGGATCGCTCGAAGAAAGCCGACCGGTCGCGGTCACCGTCTGATTGAAGGATGCATGGATTCGCCCGGTCTCTGGACGAATGGCCGCCTTTAATGCGACGAGGTAGGTGTTGACGAGCTTGGTCAGTTGCCGGTACTCGAGGATGAGCGAGGGAATCGGTGTCTGGACCATTGGATCATCTGCCAACTTCTCCATCACCTCGGCGTCGGTGCTGGGGCCGGTCTTCCCCTTCTTCAACGGCTTGATCCCCAATCCGGGTGGTTCCGCAGATGGCGAGTTGAAGAGTGCGGCCGCCAGTTGTCTGGGCGAGTCCGGACTGAACGCATGCGGCGCTGCCTCCACAATGCTTTGCCGGAGCTCTTCGATCCTGATCTGAAGCCCTTCTCGCTGCCGATCGAGTTCATCGGGTTCGACTCGAATTCCCTCGTACTCGAGACCAGCCAGAACCTCGACCAGCGGCACCTCGGTCCGGTCATAGAGGGTGGCGAGCCCTTCCGATTCCAAGCGTGCCCGAAAATGCCGCTCAAGGCGAAGAGAGACGTCCGAATCCTCTCCGGCGTACGGCGCGGCCTCAGCCAGCGGGACCTCGCTGAAGGGCCTCTGGTTCTTCCCACGCCCGATCAACGCTTCGATCGGCACGCAACGGCGATCGAGCACGGATTCGCTCAGGGCATCGAGCTTGTGGGTCGCTCGCGTCGCATCCTCGACGTATGACGCGACCATCGAATCGCCCACGACCCCCCGCACCTTGAAACCGTGGGCTCGCAGCACGACCAGGTCGAATTTCAAGTTGTGACCGATCTTCCCGATCCCCGGATCTCCGAGCAGTCGCTCGAGACCAGGCCGCGCTGTCTCAAGGTCAAGATGATCCTTCGGCTCCGGAGAACGCAACGGCACATAGACGCCTGATCCGACTTCCCACGAAACAGAGACGCCCGCCAGCTTCGCGGTGCGAGGCCCCAGCGAATCGGTCTCGGTGTCAATCGCGACCAAGCCCGCCTCCCGGGATCGGGCGACGATCTCGTCGAGATCCTCCAACGTCGAGATGATCCGGTAGTCACCATCGACCGGCTGAACCGGACCAGCGGTGACGTCGTCGGCGCTGGCGAACAGCGTTCCCGCCGCGTCATCCGCGGTGGCTTCCGCCACCGGAGCGGACACCTTCACCGCATCGAGTCCGGGCGGCTGCAGCAGCGATCGAAAGCCTTGCCGGTGACGGGTGAATCCCAGAATCCGCATCGATTCATCGATCACCGCCGCGTCGACATCCCCGAGGCGAACCGCCGTGTCTTCCAGCTCGAAGGCGACTTCACAATCGTCTTTGAGCGTGATGAGGGTTCTCCCCAGTGGAATTCGATCCCGGGCCGCCAGCAGATTCTCGCGCCGCTTGCCCTTGATCCGCCGCTTGGCATCGCGGATCGCCTCTTCACCGTCGATGCACTCGTAGACCCCATCGATGGATCCAAACTCGGCGACGAGATTCGCCGCCGTCTTCGGCCCGATGCCCTCCACCCCGGGGACGTTGTCGGCGTTGTCGCCCATCAAGGTCAGCATGTCGACGACTTGATCCGGCCTGATCCCGGGTAGGTCGCGTTTGGGATCAGCCGTCTTTTCCGCCAGTTCAGCCGGACCGGTCGAGGTGTCCTTGTGCACGTCGATCAACGACACCTGTTCGTCCAGCAACTGCTGCAGGTCCTTGTCCTTCGAGATGATCCGAATATCGACCTCGGGGCGCTCTCGACGCATCCGTCGCACGATCGTCGCGATCACGTCGTCGGCCTCGAAACCTTCAAGCCCGAACGAGGGAACGCCGAGCTGACCAAGCACTTCGAGACACCGATCCACCTGCGGTTTCAGATCTGACGGTGGCGCATCACGATTGGCCTTGTATTCAGGGAATATCTGGGAACGGAACGTGCCACGATCACCAGACACGTCGAGCACCACGGCGAGATGGCTCGGCCGATACTCCCGAAACAACTTCAGGATCATGTCCGTGAAGCCGAAGGTCATGTGCGTCGGTTCACTGGTGACCGGACTGTGCATCTCGGTCCGAATGGCGTGATACGCTCGAAAGAACTGGGCGTAGCCGTCGATGAGATAGAGAACCTCGGGTTGGCCGGTGGCCGACGTCCCGGCGGTCACGATCCGCGCTCCGCCGTGGCCTCCGCGTGCAGGACGCGGAGCCGATCCTCGACGGCGATCTCGAGGCTGATTTCCCGTCGGCCCATCACGCTCCGAGCGACGTCGATGAACTTCTCAAAGCGGTACGACCGTGTGCCGGCGTCGGTCAACCACGAGAATGCCGGCGTGGTCACCGGCGGCGGCGTGCTCGTCGCCACCATGGCGCCGGTCCCGATCATGGTGCCGGTCATGATTCTCGTTCCGATCGCCGTCTTGGCATGATCGCCGATCACGCAACCGAGGAACTGCCGACCGCTCCGGATCCGCGGGCCACCAGGCGTCAGTCTCATCGTGACCTCGCTGTAGGTGTTGAGGAGGTTCGAATTCACCGTGGCGGCGCCCAGGTTCACCCAAGACCCGACCCAGCTGTCACCGAGATGCCCATCGTGACTCTTGTTGGCGAAGCCCTGAAAGACCGTTCCACCCACCTCGCCGCCGATGCGACAATACGGTCCAATCACGGTGTTGGCCTTGATCGTCGCATGGTCGGCGATCCGAGTTCCCTCGAGCATCGCACACGGCCCGTGGCATGCCGCATGAATCCCCAGATGAACCTGCGGTCCGATGAAGATCGCCCCCTCACGCGCATCAAGAACCACCCCCGGGTCGATCTCCGCGGAGTCGCTGACCCACACGGGATGATCTCCCAGCACCGTCGCGCCTCGAGTTTGAGGGTCGATGGTCGCCCCGATCTCCGCGGCCAGAAGATGAAGATCCGACGCGACCCGACTCCCGGCGGTCGCGAATACATCCCAGGCGGCCCTCGCGAGGATCAAGTCGGCCGAGGTCGTCATTGCTACGTCGTCTGGAAGTTCCCCATCCTCGAAGAGCGATCGAAGCGCCGGCCGGTCAAGCAGTGCGGCGCCGATCGACTGGTCGTCGGGATCGACCACGGCCGTCCCCATGGCGGGCAACCCGCCGGTTGGAAGTTCGAGCAATCTCGCGTTCAAGACCAAGAACGGCCCATCGCCTTCCGGCAGCATGTTCACGGCGAGATTTGGATGGGCCGCTGCGACGACGCCCTCGAGCGCCCGCGGGACCACCATCCCGATCGTCGGGAGCCCGACATCGCGGGAAAGCCGCTCAGCAGTGGTGAGGATTCCACTCCGAAGATCCACCGCGGACCGTAGATCCGTCATGGGACCGAAGTGACCACGTCCGTCATCGAAAAAGACCAGGCCTTGCATGGCTGCGAAGATACCCGTTCCGGCGTCCTCGCGGGAATCCGCCAAGGACCGTCAGCGACGAACCGACCCAACCTCGAACCGCCAACTCGACCAGGTGAGGAGGAGGATCCAGGCGAACGGAATTCCGAAGCCACCGGTGTAGATCGCCTCGCCCAACCGTCGACCAAGTTCCGACACGGCCGAGGCGTCGCCCCAGGGCGTCGAGGTCTCCGCGTAGAGGCCTCGAATGGTCCAGACCGCCATGAATGCGACGTCCACCGCCAGAAGGTAAGGAATGGTCAGCAATCCGACCGCGATGGGATTCCGCCGGAAAACCATCGTACGGATCGGCAGGATGAGGTTGGCCCCAAAGACGCATCCCATCGCATATGGCCCGATGAGGAAGAACGGCTCGTCGATTCGATAGATCGAAACCGTGGCGAGATCAAGGAATATCCCCGCCACCAGCGAAGTCCACAGCACGGTCCGCCGAGGCGCAAACAAACCGACGAAGACCATCAACACCGCGGTGGCCATCGGATGAACACCACCGATCGCGAATGCCATCAGAAAGCTGGAATCAAGCACCAGGCAGATGGCCAGCGCGATGACGAAGATACCCAGCCTCATGACGCTCCTCCCTCACCGCTCTTTGGACTGACCACAAGGAAGTGGTCGAGCCGCTGCGGATCGTTGAGAACATCGATGCGGACCGTTTTTCGGGTGGGATTCGACTCCAGCGTGCGGATCTCCCTGACCACGCCGATCACCAACCCTTGCGCGAATCTCGACCAGCCAGGATCGTGCAATCGTGCGACCATTCCGACCTGGACCGCCGAGGCTCGATCGATGGTGGTCGTCCAGCCTCCCTCATCCGGTCGGAGCTGGACGGGCACGCCATCGCCTCCCGGCCCGTTGGCGGCCACCCTCTGGTCATCGACGAGCCGCGCGTCGAGCAGTCCGAATCCCACCGCGGGACGGACCCATGCGGTGGTCGGGCCGACATCGGCCAGCACTCGACCGACCAGGATGTCGCCTCGATGCACCGCGACCGCCCCCGGCAGAATGCCACGCCGAGTTCCGGCGTTCACCCGCAGCGGTGACGCCGGATTGCTCGGATCGCCACCCACCACATCCACCTCGATGGCCACGAATTCGCCGACATCACCAGTCGGCGGAAGACCGCGGAGCGAGGTCACCAGACCTTCAAGCTCGCGAACCCGTTCTCTTGCCGCATGAAATCGCCTCCGATATTCGTTCCGCTCGGTCTCCAGCAGATTGAACTGCTCCCGATCCGCCAGACCACTTCCATCCACCGTGAGCCAGATGCGGACGGAGGTCGCCACGTCGCCCATCGGCACCAACGGAAGTCGAACGATCTCCGAAAGGCGAGTCGTCCATGGAATCAGCCAGGTGGTGGGAAGAAGCGACAGCACGAACACCACCAGCATCGCCAGTGAGAAAGGGGCTATCAAAACATGACGCGTACGGTTGATCAGGAGCCTCCCGTCGAGCGGCTCAGACTTCGTCGAGATCCGATTCGAGCGTCGCCTTCCAGTCCTCAAGGCTCTCGAGGTAGATGCTGGTTCCTCGGGCGACACAGGTCAGTGGATCCTCCGCGACCCGGACGTCGAGACCGGTCGCGTTGGAAATGACGACCCCAATGCCGCGGAGCAACGCCCCGCCACCGGCCAGCATGATCCCGTTATCGACCAAGTCGGCTGAAAGCTCTGGTTCGGCGTGTTCAAGCGTTCGGATCACGGCTTCAACGATCTGATTGACCGGCTCTGCGAGTGCGTCGCGGATCTCGTCGCTGGTGACCACGGTTTTCCGTGGGAGCCCGGTGACCATGTCCCGACCTCGCACTTCCATGTTCATCGTGTCGCCGACCGGAGCCGCCGATCCGATCTCGATCTTGATCCGCTCCGCAGTCTGTTCGCCGATGGTCAAGCCGTAGCTCTTCTTCATGTGGCTGATGATCGACTCATCGAAGTCGTCACCCGCTACCCGGACCGACTCGCAACTGGCAATATCGGCCAGAGACATGATCGCCACTTCCGTCGTGCCACCGCCGATGTCGACGATCATGCTCGCGGTCGGTTCGGCGATCGGAAGTCCGGCGCCGATTCCTGCCGCCATCGGTTCCTCGATGAGATAGACCTTCCTAGCCCCCGCTCGCTCCGCCGAGTCGAGCACGGCGCGTTTCTCCACCGCGGTGATTCCCGAAGGAATCGCGATGACGACCCGCGGGCCGAAGATCCGACTTCGACCATTCACCTTCCGAATGAAGTAACTGAGCATGGCCTCGGTGATCTCGAAGTCGCTGATCACGCCGTCCTTGAGCGGGCGGATCGCCGAGATCGATCCCGGTGTCTTCCCGAGCATATCCTTCGCGGCCCATCCGACGGCCGTCCCGTTATTGATGACCCGGTTCGTCCCTTTTCGGACGGCCACGACGGAAGGCTCATTGAGAACGATGCCCTCACCGCGCACGCAGACGAGGGTGTTGCATGTACCGAGGTCGATGCCCATGTCGACGCTGAACCAACCAAGAATGGAATCGAAGAACATGATGAAGAGTGTCCATGGAGGAAGGACGAGTTGGCTCAAGAGGCCCCGAGAGGTCCATCCGGTGATCGACCACCTCGGTCCTTCCGCGAGAATACCCGAGGAGCCAGACGGACGCCGGGAATGCAACGCGGGCGTCTCTCAATCGAGAGACGCCCGCATGGGTAGGTCGCTGAATGACGCAGGCGACGGTTCAAATCCTCAAACCGCCAGCAGGCTCATTTGACGACGTCAAAGCCGGGGAGCCCGAGGAACACGTTCTCAGACTGCATGGAAGCGGTCCGGTCCGTGGAGGGCTCGGTCTGGCTCAGATTGGCCATCGCCACCGAGATCACGCCGGCGCTGAGGACGATAAAGGCTGCGAAGAGCAGGCCGGTATAGACGTCGAGGTCGCCTCCGGACTGTCGGACGGGTGCGGTCATGGAGTTCATGGGTAATTCCTTGCGTACACGATCAGCTTTGCGAGACGAGCGGCTTTTGCCGGCTTGGGAACGCTGACGATTCGAACACGTGCCTGGATCACTGACCCTTGCGGGCGATCGCTCTCTGGCCGGATCGGACCTCACCACGGTTGTTCGCATCCTCGAGCTCGACGACGCCGGTTGCCCGGTTCACGTCGACTTCGATGATCCGCAGGTTGCCGACGAATCGACTGCCGTCCGCGAGGGTGAGAACCCAGCCTTCCTGCACGCCGTCACGGCTGCCCGCATTGATCTCCGCGAGGGTGGAACCCTCTGAGCGGCGGACGCTGATGATGGTGGCGGAAAGATTTCGATCGGCGGGGAGCGTTCCAGCCTGAGCGCCGGCCCGGGCCGAGGGAAGCTCGCCGATGTATGCGACGTATCGAGCGATCTTGTCGACCGCTTGGTCACGCTCGTCGTTGAGCTGCTGGACTTCTTCCTGAAGCGCCCGTCGGGCGGCTTCCGCGACCTCGAGGTTGGAACGGATGATTCCCAGTTCCTCTTCAAGATCAACGGACTGTCGCTCCGCATCAACGGCTCGGGTTCGAAGCGACCGGAGTTCTGCGACCAGCGTCTCGCCAAGCTTCTGCTGAGCCTGCTGTGTCTCGGCCATCATGCCGATTCTGGCGTTGATCTCTTCCTGACCGCCTCGAGCCAGCGCGAGTTCACCTTGAAGGCGGGTGACTTCGGCGACCTTGCTGTCACCGTTCTTCTGAAGTTCGGCGATTCGGAGCTCGAGTTCCTTCGACTGGACCGCGGCCGCAGAGGCTTCCGCCATCCGAACCCGCTGCTCAAATCCGAGGTTCTCAAGGGCGGCATTCTTGCCCTGATTGGAAGCCATCCACTTGGTCTTGAACGACTCTTCGTTCATTGCGTTCACCGCCACCAACGGCGTGATCATCACCGCGAGAAGGGAGACAAGAACGATGAAGAGTTTGGTAAGGACGTGCACTGGCGGAATTCCTTTCAGAGCGAACGGGCTGGCGAGGAGTTCGAATCCTTCGAACCCTTTACACGGATCGAGTTTCCTGAGGTCGAGACCGACGTGCGGTTCGAGCCTGAAGGTCGTTTCTGATCCGTTTCGCCGGAGCGAAGAGTCACACATGGTGCTCTGATCGGCCCACGGCCGAAATCGGAGCAAAGAGGTCGATCGAGATCGTCGACCGAGCATTCACAGGGTACGTCGAACGGAATCATCCGTCCGAGTTCCTTTTGGGGCGGTTTCTTGTACCTGTACCGGCCTCCAGTGTCAATCTGGAACGATCGCCGTCGCCGAACCCCAACTGTCAGTTCGGCTGAGAATCGAGCCTGCCGCCGCGGTCCTCACCATGGGTTCGGCGTCCGTCAGAAGGCCTTCGAGGGCGGTTAACGCCTCCGGTCCGGGGACGATGCCGAGAATCGCCGCAGCCTGCACACGGCGACGAAGATCTCTGGCGTTCACCTGGGACAGCACCACGGCTGACAATTGCTCCGGAAGTGGCGGCCCGAGCCTAAAAAGCGCGGCGGCGGCGGCCATTTGGATCTCGGGAGGTCGAGATTGTTTTCCACTGGCGATGATCAGGCGGAACAGCATTGACCTGGCCTGTTCGTCACCGAGCCGGCCAAGCATGTCACAGGCGAGCACGGTGAGTTCGCCCTGTTCGACGGGCGTGAACAACGCCGCGCGAATCGGCTCGATGCTGTCTTCATCACCAAGCCGAACCATCGCTTCGGCCGCTTGAAGCTCCGTCAACCTGACTCGCATGGCATTCTCGAGACGCATTCCGTTTCCGAGATTCGCCTTAATCACCGGAATGGCGGTCGAATTCCCCATCAGACCGAGGACCAGATAGGCGTTTCCTCGAATCTCGGGACTGTTGCTGAAGACCATGCCGGCGAGCGGGCTCGGATCAACGGGTTGCCCAAGGGCGTGCAGTGCGTAGATGGCGGAAGCACGAACCGAGTCCGAAGGATCCATGATCAGCGGCTCGATCAACGCGGCAAGATTATCGAGACCGGCGTCCCCGACCGACATGGTCGCGATGAACCGAACCCCGCGGTTCTCGTCGATGAAGCCGAGTGGTGCGACCTCGTAGAGCGCTACGGGATTCCCCTCCAGCGCCTCAAAGGCGTTCGCCCGAATCACCGCCTCCGGATAGGTGACCGCTTGCAGCAACCATGACGTCGCTCGAGCAGCCGGGGTCGTCCCGGTCAGCACCACCGGCGCTGCGACCAAGGGCCGAACAGGTTCGACGACCTCTACCACCACCAGTGCTTCGGCCATCCAGTCATCCGCCTCGCTGGAGATCCGCGTGGGCTCGTCCGTTGAAAAAGCCTCCGAAGGCTCTTCGATCACGATCACTTGCGGGGATCGGTGAACCTCGTCAACCTCGATGACGGTCAGGCTCCGATCTCGAGTACTCCACGGTTTCGCGGGGTTCGGCTCGACGCACGAGGCAAGCATCATCCCGAAAAGAGCGGCCGTCAACAGCGATGGGTACGTTCGAATATTCATGTCGTTTCACCTTCGGGCGAGTCTGGACGGACGGTTCCACCGCAGCCTGTCGCAGCCTGTCTCATCGGTTCGACCGGCGATCCCCCGCCAATCACCCCCGCGAAGGCGAGCATCAAGACGAGGATCGCCAGAATACTCCGCCCCGGCCATTGGCCGATCACTGAAAAAAGCGTCCATCGATCATCGAGTCGGACGATTGACGGGCCGAGCATCCCGGTCTGTCGAGATGGAAGCGAGTCCAGCACGCGACCGGAACTGTCGATGCCGCACGAGATCCCGGTGTTGACGGCCCTGATCATCGGCACCCGATTCTCGATCGCCCGAAATCGGGCGGCCAGAAGGTGCATTCGCCGAATCCCGTCTGAGTTGCCAAACCAGCCGTCGTTGCTCGCATTGATGAGAAGGCCCACGACCTTCTGGCCGTTGGACCAAATGAGATCACGGCACAACAACGGCACGGTGTCTTCGAAGCAGATCGGAGTGGCAAAGAACGTCGACAGGACCTGACCGTCCTGGTCGACCCATTCGATCGGGAATCGGACGATCTGTTTCCCGCCATTGAGATCAAACGTCATCCCGCGGGCGCCGAAGGCCAGCATCTGTGTCTGCAGCCACGGCCACGCGGAGATGTAGGGCATGGTCTCCCCGAACGGCGTCAGAAAAATCTTGTCATAGCGAAGCGGCTCGATATCCGGGAGTGCATCCGCAGCATCCGCAGCATCCGCAGCATCCGCAGGATGGACGAGCACCATGCTGTTGTATCGCTCGTCCCAAGCGAGTTGCCCACCCGCCTCACGAAGCCCAATGATCGTCGAGGTCCCGAAGAGCATCGGCGTCTCGATCGCGTCGACCAGATCCATCGCTGCGACGGCAAATCGTCTCCCCGGCCAGTACCCACCAGCCTCCAGAGCCTCGATCGATCCTGCATCGAATCCTGGCCCGGGCAGCATGGTCTCAGGCCAGATGACCAGATCAACCGCTTGTTCGGCCGCGGTCGCCGACCGAACCGCGGCGTACGTCGCATCCCGGAAGGAGATGAAGTCACGCTTCTGTTGCTCAATGGTCCATCGAACTTTGTTCGACTGCGGAACATCGGTCTGCAGCGCCATGATCGACGGTCCGCGCAACCCCGCGCCGAGCGGACGCACGCGCACAAGACCGTAGGCCACCACCAACCCCGCCAGCAGAAGCGTGCAGACCGCGGCAAGCCAACGCCGCGAAACCGTTCCACGTCTCAGCCATCCGTCCGCGAGTACGCCAGCGATCGCCGCCGGAAGAACCCCCACCAGTTCCATTCCTCCGAGATCCGCGATCTGCGCGAGCGGGAGCCAACCGATCAACGGTTGACCGAGTAGGTACCAGGGATACCCGTCGAAAAAGATAAACCCTCTGATGAACTCGATTCCAAGCCAGGCGATCGGAAGTACCAATGCCAGAGGGAGCGATCGGAATCGCCGCCGTCGTTCCAACCGACGAATACAGAGCGCCGCGAGCACGGTCCAGACCGCCAGGTACATCGCCATCGCTGGCAGTCCCGCCCCACTGATCTCACCGACCCACAGGTTCAAGACCGCCCAGCCGATCGTCGAGGTCAGAAACGTCCAGAGCACGAGGGTCCGCCGTCGCTCAGCTCGAATCGCCGCGACCGCCAGCGGTGCCAGCGAGACCAACGCAAGCGGCCAGAGTCCGAACGGCGGAAAGGCGCCCGCCCAGCAGATGGCATGCAGGCCCGTCAACACCGCAACCTTCCATCCGGCGAACCGGGGCTTTGTCTGTTCGGTCATTCGATCACTTGCCCGCGTAATCGATGATGCGACCGATCTCACTTCTCAGGTCACGGCGATGGACGATTCGATCGACGAAGCCGGAATTCATCACGAATTCGGCCGTCTGAAATCCCGGTGGCAGGTCCTGGCGGATGGTGTTTCGAATCACCCGCGGCCCCGCGAAACCGATCAACGCCCTGGGTTCCGCCAGAATCACGTCGCCGAGCATCGCGAAACTCGCGGTGACCCCGCCGGTCGTCGGATCGGCAAGCACGGAGATGAATAGACCTCCAGCTTCATCGAATCGCCCGAGCACCGCGGAGGTCTTCGCCATCTGCATCAGCGAGTAGCCCGACTCCTGCATTCTCGCGCCACCGGAACAGGAGACGATCACCAGTGGAAGATCATGATCGATGGCATGCTCGGCCGCCCGAGCGAGTTTCTCGCCGACGACCGATCCCATCGAGCCACCGAGAAAGGTGAAGTCCATCGCGGCAAGAACGACTTTTCGCCCCTTGACGAATCCGACTCCGGTGAGACAGCCGTCGTTCTCTCCGCTTTTCCGGCGGGCCGCTTCGATCCTGCTTCGGTAGGGCTTGACATCGACGAAGCCGAGCGGGTCCGATGCCGTGAGATCCGCGTTGAGCGTCTCGAAACTCTCGGGGTCGACGAGTTGCCGGATGCGAACTCTGGCGGTCACGCGATGATGGTGGTCGCACTTCGGACAGACTTCGAGACTCGCCTCGAGCGTCTTGCCAAAGATCGTCGCGCCGCATTTTCGGCACTGGACCCAAAGCCCTTCAGGCACCGCCTTCTTCGCGGCGATGTCGGCCTGTTCCCACGTCTGTTTCGCCACGGTCATCTCTCGAAATCACGGAATCGAGGTCGATGGAATCCCCACGGCAGGGATCAACCGATGCGTGCGAGGATACCAGCCACCGAGAGAAGTTGGCGGATTCCGCTCAGTTTCCGTCGCCGGACCCGATGGCTTCAAGCACATGATCGAGCCGTTCGGTGACATCCGCGGGAATCGCCCACGTCTCGACCCGCGCCCGACCTTCCATCCAACGCCGAGGATTGCCCTCCGGGAGACCCGCCAGCGCGGTCCGCAGGAACCCGGCCGCGAGATCGTGAAGCACGATCCCCACCGCATCGGTTCGATTGCGATGCAGAATCGTCCGTCCCGCCTCGATGAGTCGAACCCGAGCGTCCTGAAAGGGCTCGCCATCCGGTGGCATCAAGGTCGACGGGTCCTCCTCCCATTGCCGTGCCCTGCGCTCGAATCGATCGTGGAGTTCCTCCAAGGTGATTCCGGCAAGAACGCCCAGCGACGGATCTGCCAGTTCGTCATTGCCCCGCAGTCGGCTCCCGAGCGCCGTAGCGGCAAGTTTGGCGGTTGATACTGCGGATTGATCGAGCGGATGGTGTATGACGCTGGGCCTGGGAAACGGAAGCGAAGAGGCACGTTCAACTGCCTCGCGAGTCGCGGCTTCGCCGGCCAGAGTCAGCGGCAGATCCTCATCGCCTCGGAGTCGATCTTCCGCGTCCCACTCGTTTTCACCACAACGAATCAGCCAGAGAACCCTCGTTCGACGACCACCGAACATCAACCGCCCCCACCGTTGCGGAGCGCGGCAATGGAAGCGGCGTAGTCATGACCGCCGAAAATCGCGGTGGCCGCAACCAGCACGTCGCATCCGGCGGCTCGAACCGTCGCGGCGTTGGCCGGCGCGACGCCTCCGTCCATCTCCAGACGCTGCGTCGGACCGAGCCGGGCCGAGATGGCCCTGGTCTTCTCAAGCACGGGCTCGATGAACGACTGACCGCTGAAGCCGGGGTGCACGCTCATGACCAGCACCAGGTCGAAGATTTCCGCAACACCATCGAGCGCTGCGAGCGGCGTTTCGGGATTGATCGCGATCCCCGCGGACAAGCCGAGGCGATGGCAACGATCACGAAACGCGGTGGGATCCTCAAGCACCTCGATGTGTCCGGTGCAATGATCGGCACCAGCCTTCGCGAAGGGCTCGAGGAACGACGTCGGATCGGTCAGCATGAGATGAACATCGAGGAAGGCCTCGGGGGCCCCTCGTCGAACCGCGCCGCAGACCGCGGGGCCCATGGAAAGATTCGGGGCAAAGTGCCCGTCCATCACATCGACGTGCAGCGTGTCGGCACCCGCGTCGAGCGCCGCCTGACAGTCGGCGGAGAGCTTCGTGAAGTCCGCGGAGAGAATCGACGCACTGACCAACGTGCCGACGTCCGGTCGCGTGAGGAGATTGGAGACACCGGTCGCGATATCGGTCATGAAGCGATCACCTTCGTATGCCGGGATCAAAACGACCGACCCCCGAGGAGGGAGCCGGTCATTAATTTCGTGCTTCCTGCGGAGGTCAACGCCGGGAGGCGCCAGGACGGGATGCTTGGCCTCGATAGATATCGAGGTTCCGCTTGAATTCGGGTTTCATGTCCGGATGCGCGGTCATCCACGCCTGCATCTGCTCGCGAATCGCCCGATCGGGGTCGCCGTCGTGGAATGCGACCATCGCCGATATCGACAGCGCGTCGGGGTCTCTCGTCCCGCTCTTCTTGATCATCGCGTCAGCGGCCTGCCGAGCGACCTTGAGATTGCGAGTTTCTTCGTCGGGATCAGCCGCCGTCAACTCCGCGATCATCGCCAGCGCCCCTGCATCGTCGGAGTACATCTCGAGCATTTCAAGCGCCCACAGGTCTGCGGCGGCCGAGTCGTTCTGCTCGGATGCCATGAGACGGTATTTGTCCAGGGCAACCTGCACGAAGACGGTGTTATCGAGTTCGATCACGTCGTCCATGTGCTGATAGGCGTCACCGAAATTGCGAACCTTCGCGGCTCGTTCCGCTGCCGCGATCTTGGGCGCCGCCTTCTTCATCAGCGTCGGGCTGTAACGCCCAGCGACGACCTTGGCGAGGATCTCTTCGAATTTCGGATCCATCGGATGACCGATGAACGCGATCGAGTTGTCGTTGGCGACGATGAACGCGGAGGGGATCCCCTTCTGACCGGCGGCGTCGAAGAAGTTTCGCTTGACCCCTCCGTCGATCGCGACCGAGTAGCTCATGCCGTCGCCCTTGCCACGGACGAAGCTTCGGACCTTCTCGACGGCCTTGACTTCATCGGACACGCCGATGATCGACAACCCCTTGCCCTTGTACTTCTTGTAGAGCTCGTTGAGGTGGGGAATCGACTGGCGACACGGACCGCACCAGGTGGCCCAGAATTCGACCACGTACGGCTTCCCCGCTCCAACCGTGGTCTCGCCTTGGATCCACTCCTCGACTTCGACCGCGGGAGCCTTGTCCCCGACTTTTAACTCGGCGGCGAACGCAGACGTCGCCAGTACAGCGGTGGCGGCGGTCGTGATCAATGTATGAAACATGCTTGGTCGTCTCCTGATCGGACGGTTTTCAGAATAAGAACACGACCCACGATCGGATGGACCGGGTGGACCTGGGGGCCCCGGAATGCCGGCGGTCGCCTCTCTAGCCTACCCGCCGCGTGGCCTGAAAGCCACGCCACACGAGTGCGATACCGACGTTGGCGTCGATTCACGCCCGATCGAGCGCTTCCACGCCCGGCATCGGCCCGCCTTCGAGCATTCGGAGGCTCGCACCACCGCCGGTCGAGACGTGCGTGAAGCCGGACGCAAGACCGAGGCCATTCACCGCCGCGGCAGTATCCCCGCCACCGATGACCGACGTCGCGCCTGCGGTGGTGGCATCGATCATCGCCTTTGCGACCGCCAACGTCCCTGCATCGAAGGGCGAGATCTCGAACAACCCCATCGGCCCGTTCCAGACGACCGTTCGGGCCTCGCGAATGGCCGCCACGAATGCGGAGATCGAGGCGGGCCCGATGTCCAGCCCCATCAAGCCAGGCTCGATGTTCCGTCCGGAGATGCTGGTCTCCACGCCAGCCGCCGGTGACCCAGCGCACACGAAGTCCGCCGGCAGAAGGAGCGTCGTCGACGTCGCCTCGACGGCCTCGATGATGGCCCGCGCCTCATCGATCATCGACTCTTCGACCAGACTCCGCCCGGTTCCATGCCCCATCGCGCGGAGCAGTGTAAACGCCATGGCACCGCCAACTACGAGCGTGTCCACCCGACCTGCAAGGTGTCGGATCGTGGCCAGTTTGTCGGAAATCTTTGCCCCTCCCAGCACCGCGACGAACGGACGTTCCGGGGAATCGATCGCCCCGCTGAGGTACTTGAGTTCTGCCTCCAGCAGTCGTCCGGCGGTCCGAGGCCGCCCCGCCATGGCCTCGGGCACGGCGACCATCGAGGCGTCGGCGCGATGCGCCGCGCCAAATGCGTCCTGGCAGTACAACTCGCCGTACGAGGCGAGACGCGCCGCGAAGTCGGCGTCGCCTTTCTTCTCCGCCCCGTGAAAACGTAGGTTCTCGAGCAGAATGACCCCACCCGGGTCGATCGAACCGACTGCCGCGATGGATACCTCGTCGACGCAGTCGCCGCTCGGCAGATCGACCTGACGACCCAGAATTTCCGCCAGGCGGGCCGCCGCCGGCGCCAACGTGAACGCCGCTTCAAAGCCGTTCCCCGACGGGCGTCCGAGGTGACTCATCAGCACGCAGGATCCCCCACGATCGAGGATCGACTGGATGGTCGGCACCGCCGCCCGGATCCGACTGTCGTCGGTGATCTCGCCCTCGGACATCGGGACGTTGAAGTCGACGCGGACAAGCACGGTTTTTCCAGACACCTCGACGGCATCGATGGTGGTTCGAGCGGCACTGGGCACGAGACTCTCCTAGAGAATTCAATCCACGGGTTGCGATCGCGGCTGGCTGGTTCACCCGCGCAAGGGGGCGATGATATCGCGTCGCTTCCAAGCGGTCGTTACCGTCTCAGCGAGTGACCGACGATTCGCCAGAGAACACGGTGCCCGCAAAGCCGGACGATTCATCGATCCGGCCGATCATCATGTTGCTCGGCCCCACCGCGAGTGGTAAGACCGCCTTGTCGATCGAACTGGCGAGCACCCTTCCCCACGGTGGCGAGTGCGTGCTGGCCGACTCGATGCAGGTCTACCGTGGCATGGCCATCGGTACCGCGCAGCCGACCCCGTCTGAGTTGTCCGCGGTGCCTCACCACCTGTGCGGTTTCGTCGATCCACGATCCACGGAATTCACCGTGCGGAACTGGCTGGATGGCGCCGAGGATGCGATTCAGGGCATCCGCTCGCGAGGACGCCACCCCGTCGTGGTCGGCGGCACCAACCTCTATATTCGGGCCCTGCTTGAAGGTGTCTTCGAAGGGCCCCGTCGCAACGACGCCCTCCGCGAGGAACTGAAGGACGTCCCCAGCGCGGATCTCCATGACCGCCTCGCCACCGTCGATCCCGAATCGGCATTGAGAATCCATCGCAACGATCATCGGCGACTGGTGAGAGCGATCGAAGTGCATGCGGCGACCGGCATCCCGCTCTCGGTCCAGCAGAAGGAATGGTCCGACACGGTCCGCGGACGGCCTGACACCCGCCTGCTGATTCTTGATTGGCCGGTGGAAGCCTTGAACCGCCGGATCAACGCAAGAGTGAAGGCAATGCTCGAATCGGGCCTGGTCGAGGAAGCACGGCGACTCCAGTCAGAAGGCGGGCTCGGCATCCAGGCACAAGAGGCGGTCGGCTATCGGGAGATCCTGAACCACCTTGAGGGGCGGTGCTCGCTCACCGAGGCTGAGGAGCAGATCAAGATCAGAAGCCGGCGTTATGGCAAACAGCAACGCACCTGGCTGCGACGGTTCTCCGCGGTTCCGGGAGCGATCCGGCTGGACGCAGAAGGACGAGATGCCGTGGATCTGGCCCAGGAAGCGATCCACCGGCTCCAGAATCCCGTCTGAGTACTGAGGTGAACGACTTTTTTTTTCGTAAAACAACGCGCAGTCTCTGCCGGAACCCCCTTTTTGGACCGTAAGAGGGCGTTTTTCGATTCGGGCTTGACGAAACCCCACTCGTAATCTTTCAATGCCGCCCCCCCGGCTGGCCGAATCGGCTCTGGTCGGCGTCCGTCGGACATCTCCTATTCGTTCCTTTATCCGGCTTTCGGATCAGCGACCGATCGTCGCTTCCGAAGGTTCCTATTTCAAAGTACCCGCATGGCCACCAAGAAGAAGACCACGAAAAAGCCCTCCGCCAAGAAGTCCCCGTCCAAGAAGACGGCGAAGGCGGTCGCGAAGACGCCGGGCAAGAAGACCGTCAAGAAGGCCGGTGGTGGCAAGAAGACCTCCAGTTATCCCGCACCGCCTTCGGCCGCAGGAAAGCAACTGGTGATCGTGGAAAGCCCGGCGAAAGCCAAGACCATCAATCGGTACCTGGGCCCCGAGTTCGTCGTCACGGCGTCGGTGGGACATGTCCGAGACCTGCCGAGCAAGGCCCCAAAGGGTTCTAAACAACCGGTACCCGGCGTTGACCTCGAGAACGACTTCAATCCCACCTACGAGATTCTCGAGGCGAAGAAGAAGACCGTCTCCGACCTGAAGAAGGCCGCCAAGGGAGCCACGGAGATCTGGTTCGCGACTGACCTTGACCGTGAGGGCGAGGCCATCGCGTGGCACCTCGCCAACATCCTCGGCGTCAAACCCAATCAGGCCAAACGCGTGGTGTTCAATGCGATCACCAAGAGCGAGATCGCCCGCGCTTTCGAGAAGCCGCGAGCCATCGACGAGTACAAGGTGAATGCCCAGCAAGCACGCCGGATCCTCGACCGCATCGTCGGATACCAAGCCTCCCCGTTGCTCTGGAAGTTTGTGGCCCGGGGACTCTCCGCAGGTCGAGTGCAATCGGTCGCGACCCGACTCATCGTCGATCGTGAGCGAGAAATCGACGTGTTCATTCCGGACGAATCTTGGGAAGTCGGCGTGAAGCTCGCACTCGATCCCGCCACAGCTTCGGGACTCACCGCAGACTGGGCGGGCTTCATGAGCTCGCTCGATGACAAGGGCAAGGCGCCGACGATCAAGCGCCAGAACGCTTGGCTCTCCGAGCACCGCGGCCTGCGGACGGAACTGGTCGAAGTCGGCGGAAGCCGCTTCTCGATCGGCTGCACCGCGGATGCCATCGAGGACCTTTCTAAGCCGATGATCTCGGTGGCCGAAGCGGTCGGCATGACCGAGGTCACGATCTCCAGCGAAGAAGACACCGCTGGCAAGGGCCCGGCCAAGTTCCGCCGGACGGTCCAGGGCGTGCTCGATAAAGCGACCCGATACGCGGTCGATTCGGTCGAGACCACTCGAAAGAGCTCGAAGCCCTTCGCGCCGTTCATCACGAGTTCTCTTCAAGTCTCGGCCAGCAACGCCCTCGGTTTTGCCACCGACCGCACGATGCGGATTGCTCAGATGCTCTACCAGGGCATCAACGTCCCCGGCGAAGGCATGGTCGGCCTCATCACCTACATGCGGACCGACTCAACCCACCTCTCCGCGGACGCCATCGCACTGGCTCGCGACTACGTTTCCGAGCGGCACGGCGTAAAATACCTCCCGGACAAGCCTCGGTTCTACGGCTCGAGCAACAAGGACGCGCAAGAGGCTCATGAGGCGATTCGTCCGACGGACCCTCGACGTACGCCCGACCAACTCGCCTCGACGCTCAACGAAGAGCAGCTCAAGCTCTACCGGCTGATCTGGAACCGATTCGTCGCCTGCCAGATGACCGATGCCCAATGGGACTCGACCGCCGTCAAGTTCCGACGCTCTGACCGGGACACTGGCGCGGTGCTCAAGGCCAACGGCCGGGTGCTGGCGTTCGACGGCTGGACGCGGGTCGGCGGCATCGCAGCGAGCGACGAGCAGGTTCTTCCGTCGTTCGAAAATGGCGATCAAACTGCTCCCTTCGCGATCGATCCTCGACAGAAGTTCTCCAGCCCGCCGGCGAGATACAACGAAGGTTCGCTGGTCAAGAAACTGGAGGACGAGGGGATTGGTCGGCCATCGACCTACGCATCGATCATCAAGGTGATCCAAAGTCGAAACTACGCGGTGCAGGAGGACCGTCGGTTCTTCGCCACCGACCTCGGCGAGGTGGTGACCGACAAGATGGTCGAGGCGTTCCCGCGACTGATGGACTTCGGCTACACCCGTGATCTGGAGAAACGACTCGATGCGATCGAGGAAGAGCACGTCGAGTGGCGGGATATGCTCCGGGACTTCTACGGACGCTTCAGCGAGTCGCTCGCACGCGCCTACAAAGAGATGGATCACGCGAAAGCCGAGATCGAGCCCGCACCCTACGCCTGTCCCAAGTGCGGCGAGAAGACTGGGTACCGGTTCGGCAAGAACGGCCGCTTCCTGAGTTGCACCGCCTATCCGGAGTGCGACTACGCGGCCCCGATCGATCGGACGGGCCGACCGCTCCTTCCCGAGATGGTCGACATCAAGTGCCCAGAAGACGGATCGCAGCTCATCCTGAGAACCGGTCGCTTCGGGAAGTTCATGGCGAGTCCGAACTTCCCCGACGTCAAGTTCGTGCTCAATCTCGACAAAAAGGGCTGCCTAAAACTCCCTTCCCCACCGCCGGTGGTGACGGACCTCATCTGTCCGAAGTGCGAAGAGAAACCGCTTAATCTTCGAGACGGCAAGCGCGGGCCATGGCTCGGCTGCAGTGGATTCCCGAAATGCCGGGGACGTGAAGGCTTCGCGAAGCTTGACGAACCGGTCCGCGAGCAGCTCACGAAGGACCTGAAAAACCACCTCAAGGCAAACCCGATGCCGGTGATCACCCGGATGGATGGAACACCCATCGAGGAAGGCACTCCGATCGCCGACCTTGTGGTGCCGGGGATGCTGCAGGATCTTCCGATCCACCCGGACGCGGTTGCCGACACTGAGCCTCGCAAGGCCGGCTGACGCGGCGACCGACCTGAGACCGAAACGACGACCGCCCGCGGCTGCAGGCCACGGGCGGTCGTCGTTTCAAGATCGGAACAGATCCCCGAACGGTCAGCCGGCAGCGATCGGCTTGGAGTGCCGTGGATAGGCGACCAGCATCACCAGGAAGCAGGCGATGGCCATCCACATCGGGACGCTGAACAACTTCGTGTAATCCATGCCCCCACCAGCGGCTTCGGGGATGGCAGCCCAACTTCCGACCACCGCGGTGGCGAAGTAGCTGCCGACGATGATGCCGATGCCGACGATCACCAGATTGAAGAGATTCTGGGCGGTGGCCCGAATGTCGGGGGTGGTGTGTTCATCGACCACCATGAAGGCGACGAAGATGAAGCAGCCGAAGCACAGGCCATGGAGCGCGACCCCGAACAGCACCGGGACGAGCGTGGGGCTGTACGCGAAGAGTGCCATGCGCAGGGCGTAGGCGGCGAGTCCGATGAGCAGGAGCCGCTTTCGGCCAAGCGACTTCGCGAAGAACGGAATCATGGCGAGAACGAGAATCTCGCTCATCTGGCCGATGGTCATCAGTCCACCGCCACCCACGCCGAAGACCTGGTTCACCGCCGCCGCGAACTGGTCGGCACCCGCGCTGCCGGTGGTGTTCTGGATCCCCGTGACGAACTCACTGGTGAAGACGAAGTAGAACTGGTGGATCATGCTGACCGGCACCGCGATCAGAAACAGGGTCAGCAACGGCTGCAACCTGATCTCCGAGAGGGCCTCGGCCCACGCCAGCTTTCGCTGGGAGCCGCCTTCGACCCGGGTCGGCGGGGTGTGTGGCAGGAACAAGCAGAAGACGGCCATCACCAGACCGAGAAGGGCGCTCATGCTGAAGGCGAATCGTCGTCCTCGGTCCTGAAGGCCGGCCTGAACCACCTTCTGAGCGGCTTGGGCCATGCCGGCCTGCCGTTCCTCCGCCGTCGGCGCCGCCCCCCCGTTCTGAATCTCCGTTTCTACCTTCGCTTCCTCGTCGGCGACTGATTTCCGGATCTTCATGGCCATGTACGCCACCACCACGTCCCCGGAGTCGGCGGTGGAGATCTTTTCTTCAACAGCCCAGTTCGCGGCCCCTGCGCCGAAGCTGTCCCGAACGGCCGGATTCTCCTCAAGCAGAATCGGAATGAACTGGTCGGGATCGGTGGCCAGCTGGGTCGAAGACACCCCATACGCCATGTCGGCGAGATCCGGGGTCGCGGTCCGCAGCAGCCACTGCCCAACGAGGATTCCCGCCACGATCCAGCCGACCGTGCCCCAGACTCGGATCGGACCGAAGTCCCGGTCGCGGTCGGCGATGTGGGCGAAGGAGATCGAATTGGTCAGCGAGAGGGTCGGGGCGTAGACGAACCCGTAGACCCCCGAGAGCACGACGAACGGAACGAACCCATCGGCCGTGGCCAGAAGGTAGACCAGGATGGCCCCGATGAAATGGCTCGCCGCAAGCAGCTTCTCGGTGGAGAAGAGCCGGTCGGCCAGCTGGCCGGCAAGGAACGGCCCGAAGATCGCGCCGATGGCGCCCGCCGAGAGACAGAGTCCGGTCTCCTCGAGGCTGAACCCGCGGTACCCCAGAAGGAATGGATAGAGAATGGGCAGCCAGGCGCCCCAGATCGCGTACTGGAGGAACATCATCACGGACAGCTTGAACTTGACGGCACCGCTGGTTCGGATGGGGGTTTCGGCCATGGTCATCGGCGAGGCTCCGGGGCATGTCTCTGGATGGGAGGCCGGGATCCGGGCTTGGAACCGGGCCTGCATTCACGGCAACGCCGTGGACGGTCGCCGAATCGGGCGACCCTCGGATGCTACCGAATGGGCCCGAATCGTGTCCGAGACCGCTCGCCTCTCCTACAATCAACGGCATGAGCTACCAGCGACGCCAGACCAGATCCTTCATCCTCGGCGACGACCGCGTCGGCCGGGTCCAGATCGGCGGAGACGCCCCGCCCTCCGTCCAGTCGATGACCTCGGGCTACACCCACGACATCGACGGCTGCCTCGCGGAGATCACGAAGCTGGCCGACGCCGGGGCGGACATCGTGCGAGTCGCGGTTCCCGAGCGCAAGGACACCGAAGCACTCGCGGAGATCATGAAGTCGACGCCGGTCCCGATCGTCGCCGACGTGCACTTCCACTACAAGCGGGCGCTCGAGTCGGTCGAAGCGGGCGTGCACAAGATCCGGCTGAACCCGGGCAATATCAGTGATCGCGATCAGGTCAACGCGGTGATCGACGCCTGTAAGGCCGCGGGCATTCCGATCCGCATCGGCGTGAACGA
>JAPKCC010000040.1 GCA_028823105.1 Phycisphaerales bacterium
CGTGCCGTTCGATCCGAGGTCGGGCGACGGCGGGCGACATGACGAGCTGACGAGCGAACGCGTTGGGAATCCCGATCAGGTTGCGTGCCCGGGTCCGGCGGCGACTGCCGAGTCGTACCGGCCAGCATCACCCGGGGTTGCCGATCCGTCAGAATTCTCGAGCGGTTCGCGGGTCGAATTCGGGGCGTCCGCCGGATCCACCGAGAGACGCCGGAAGGCATCCTGAACGCCTGGCGTCGCCACCGTGGACGATGCGGACGATTCCGACCCAGGCGACGAGATCATCCAACTCACGCCGGCCGCGAGTACGACCACGGTGAAGAGGCCTCCCACGGCCCACAGCGCCCGTCGTGCGTCACGATCAAGCCATCGACGCCGATCCCGTGACTCGAGCCCGTCCAATCGAGCCATCACGGCATCGGCGAAATCGCGAGGTTCCTTGGCTCGGTCGGTCATTTGCCCACGCTCTCGAACTGCTCGGTTCCGAGGATCGCGGCTTCGTCACCGAAGCGGCCATCTTCGATCAAGGCGGCCCCCATTCGCCTCCGCGCCCGGAACAAGTGACTCTTCACCGTCCCCAGCGGAAGATCCAGCCGATGGGCGATCTCCTGGATCGCGAGTTGTCGTCCATGGAAGAGCTCGACGATTTCACGTTGCCGTGGATTCAGCGAATCTAAGGCATGCGCCACCGCCTGCGATGCTCTTCCACGTCGCTCATTCATTTCCGCGACATCCCGCGGACCCTCGCCGTGGCCAGCACGGCCGTCGATGATGTCACTGTCCGGCACCGGCCGGAATTTCTGGATGTAGTTGATCCAGAGACGCCGCGCGATGGTAAAAAGCCAGGTGCTGAATCGGAAGCGTTCGTCGAATCGATCAAGATTCCGCAGCACCCGGACGAACGCCTCTTGCGCGATGTCCTCGGCCACGTCCTCACGCCGGGTCAGACGGAGCAGGAAGTGATGGAGCGAGAGCCGGTGACCGTTGATTAAAGCCTCGAGCGCTTCCGCGTCACCGCGCTTCGCCCGTTGAATCAAACCGAGTTCGAAGTTCCGTTCCATGACTCAAAAGTGTATCCGCAATCGGTGTCGATTCCTAGAAATCGCCTCTCCAAGCATCGCCGTCGATGATGGAGAGGACCGACGGATCTAGAACATCCCGAGGTTCGACGGGCGTTCGGGCGCTCGTCGAACCTCGGGATGTCTCATCCGCACGATCATCATCGGCAACCTTCAAGCGGCCTTGGGGAGTCGCTTCCCACGTCCGACCGTTCGTTGCTCCGGGATCGCTCGGCGATCCGGGTCGTCGATGATCGCTCGACGAAGGTCACCGGCATCGTCGGCCCAGATATCCGCGCCGATTTCCTCGGCGAGACCAGGGGCACGAGTGAAGACACCGCCACCTGCCGCGATCTGCAGATCAGGACAGGCGCCGATCTCGCGGATGGTGTCGATGATCTCTCGAATTCCCGGCGCGTCGCTCGGGCATGACGCATACAGAAGAAGGACATCGGGTGACCACGCGCCGACGTCGGTCAGGATCTCATCGCTCGGAACGTTGCTTCCGCCGAAACGAACCTCGTGTCCGTCCATCTCCAACTCCGCGGTCATGATCTCCGCATCAAGTTGCTCCGCCGCGCCCTGGCCACAGAAGAGCAGGATGCGTCGGCCATGCTCGAGATCGACATTCGGGGTATCGGCCATGCGTTCGATCACCCGACCGGCGGCAAGCCGCAACGAGCTCATGACGATTGCAATCGCCGCCGCCGTGGCGCGATCCTCTCGCCGGCATGCTTCGATCCGCGTGAGCGCGGGCGAGATGACTTCAGAGAGGAATTCACCAGGCTCAAGGTTCTTCCGATTAAGACACTCGTCAATGAAGTTTCGGAGCTGTGTCCGTTCACCTTGAAGGGCAAGTTCGAGAAGACGTTCGACATCCATGTCATATTGCATCGGGTACTCCACAAGCGGCGCGGTGGGTCGGGTCGTCCGGCCAGGCGCCTGGGTCGCGAGAGACGGAATCATCCGTCGAGGGGGGCACCTGAAAAACCGATGGGATGGGGTATTCGTTTCACGCCGAGCGACTTTGGGGGTCTTCGCCCCAGGCCCGTCACCCGCAGGACCGACACCCCGCGGGTTCGAGCGTCGGCAGCGTCAGGACGCTCGGACGCCGAGGGAGGCCACGCAGACGCCAAAGGTCAGGGGAACCTGCTGCTTCACGACCAGACCGGCCCCGCGGATCAACTCCGCGAGTTGCGACGGATCGAGGAAGGTCTCGATCGAGCGAGGCAGATATCGGTAGGCACCGGATCCATCACGGGCGACCATCGAGGCGGTCCAAGGCATGACCCGCGTGGTGTAGAACCGGTTTCCCCATCGAATGAATGGATTCCGAGGTTCCGCGAACTCGAGGATCACCAGTCGGCCACCCGGTCGCAGCACGCGGGCGAATTCCCGGATCGCGGTGGCCGGATCCGTCACGTTGCGAATCCCGAATGCGATCGTCACCACATCGAAGCGCTGATCCTCGTACTCGAGGTTCATGGCATCGGCATGTTCATAGACCGGCCGGGCTCCTTCCGGCAGACGCGCCGCCTTCCGGCGAGCCTGCTCGAGCATCTCCGGCGTGAAGTCGCCGCCGATCACTTCCGCGGCTCCGGTATGCAGGAAAGCCTCGGTCAGATCGCCAGTGCCACACGCCATGTCGAGCACCGCATCACCGTTCCGCACGCCTGCCAAGGCCACCGTCCGCTTCCGCCACGATTGATCCAGCCCGAAGGAATGAAGGCGGTTGTTGAGGTCGTAGGACCCCGCAATCGAGGCAAACATCGACCGGACCTTGCCCGCCTTCTCGGCCGACTGATGCGGGTTTTCGGCCAGTTCAGTCGGATTCCAGGCGACGGCATCCCGGGTCTGGGGGTTCGAGGACGTATCGGGCATGCCCCGAGTATAGGCCCGACGGCCATTTCGCCGATGATATGGTCAGGAACGGGGTTTTCGGACTCCAAAATCAACCGTCAGATCTCAGAAGATTCGATTCAACCGAGGATGGTCGAGTACCATGCTTTACAGACGGACCACGTCGGTCCAGACGACCCGATCGTCTCGCCTTTTTTCGGGGATGAGCAACCAACCATGGTGATTGACGCACAGACCAGAATCTGGCCCTCGGTCGAACGACTGGGACGAGAGACTTCCGAGATCCTTCGGAGAGCTCGAGCCGACCGCTGGATCAAAGAATCCGCGGAGCCCGAACAACTCCAGGCGAATCTCGATTGTGTCGACGCCGCCTTGGTCTTCGCCTACCGAGCCGACCGGCAGGACGCCTGCATTCCGAATGAGTGGGTCGCCGAAATCGTCTCGAAGAGCCGAGGCCTTCTGATGGGCGTCGCAGGAATCGACCCCCTCGCCCCCGACGTCTTCGGCGAAGTCGATCGAGCGGTTGAAATGGGATTCGTCGGAATCACGGTCTGTCCTTCCGACCAGGGATACCATCCAACCCACTCGACGGCCATGCGACTTTGGGAACGCTGCGAGGAACTCGGTCTTCCGGTGTTCGTCTCGAGGCCCGGCCCAGTCGGGCCCGGCGCGATTCTCGAATTCGATCGACCACTGGCGTGGGATGAAGTCGCCAGGTCCCTCCCCAACCTCTCCGTCGTCCTCAGTGGCATTGGCGCCCCTTGGGTCGAAGAGACCCTCGTGTTGCTTCAGAAGCACCGCCGACTCTTTGCCGACACCGCCGGCCTCGTCCATCGACCCTGGCAGCTCTTTCAGGCACTGCTCGGCGCCGCGAGCATGGACATCACCGACAAACTGCTCTTTGCAAGTGGCTGGCCCACTGAAACCCCGGCCAAGGCGATCGAGACCATCTACTCAATCAACGCCTTCAGCCAGGGCACGCAACTCCCCGGTATTCCTCGCAATCTACTGCGGTCGATCGTCGAACGCGACGTGGCCACCACGCTGGGAATCCCGATCGCTGGCGGACGGGGCACCTCGCCCGAGATCACCCCCGCGACGACGACCCCGACGGGAGTCACCGGTGAACCGACGGGTGCCTGAACCGTCTGCCCGACGAACTTCGACATGGAAGACGACCACCGCCATCCTGATGGCGCTCGTGGTCTCCGCCTGTGCACCGACGTCGCCATCCGGCCTCGTCTCCGTGACCTCCCGCACCGCGAATCCAGTCCAACTCACCGCCTCCTTCGGCTACGGCGCCTACACCGTCGATCCGGCGAAGGTCTCGATCGTGCTCAGCACGATCCCCTTGGAGACGCTGGCGTCCGGAGACTTCGAGGAAGCACAGATCGTCCATGTACAGATGCTCTGGAAGCCGCGAGCGGGTCGGACGCCGGTCAGTACGGAGTCGACCAATCTCAGTATCCGATACGTGGTACTGGTCGACGGCGAAGTCGGCCTGTACGGCGGTGGAGGGTTTGGCTGGCCGCGTGGGACCCCCGGCAAGACCGGCTTCGGCCTGAACATCTCGGGCTCGAATCTCGCCTTGCTTGATTCCACCGACGGCTTCCGCGACCTGCTCACCCCCGCTCGACTCTCCGGCTCGATCGGCGCGCCGCTCGACGAAGCGGTCGCGATCAGGATGCGGGACACCGTGAGTCAGATCGTGACCAATCGGCTGGGCAGGCCGCAGTGGGTCAACGCCGGTCTCGATGACGGGCGAGTCCTGTCTTCAGCCGCCATCGGTCACTGACCCAGTTCATTCCTCATCACCGCGGTCCTTGGCAGCGAGCCCCGCGGCTCGCGGATTCACGTCGCGATTCCCTCGAGGACCAGGGTGGCGAGCGGCGACATCGCTCGGGCAGCATCGCTCGACGGCTCGGGAAGGGTCAGGGGAGTCACCACCGCGAATTCGTCGTGTTCCCAGCCTGGCGAGACGGTCGGTGTGGACGCCAGGGTGCAGCGGTAGACCACCTCCCAAGTTCCGACCACGTCATCGCGCAGGATGGCGATCGGAACCGGCTCGCTCGTCGACGAGACTCCGCACTCCTCGTGGAGCTCGCGATGGAAGACCAGATCGGGCCGAACCGAGCCATCCGCCTCGGGCGGTACGCCACCACCGGGGAGATACTCCCACATGCTTGGATAGGATCCGCTCGCGTCACTACGACGACCCGCGAGGAGGCCGAGTGTGCCCCCTTCGGCCACCACGCACAACCCTTTGAGACCAAGTGGACGGATGCCGGTGTCGATTCCCATCGCCCGCACTGCGTGGAACCGGTAACTCGATGGCGCGAGATGAACCGCCGCGCCACCATGGCCGTTGCGCACCACGCCGAGTACGTGGAGCACCTCGCCGTCGTGGTAACGCGGATTCCGAGCACCGAGCGACGCCCATGCCTCATCCACGCACTCGAGATCCACGGACTCGGGAATCCACCGCTCAGGGACGACGTTGAAGACCGGCGGTCGTCGGAGCCGGATCAGACGGCCTGGTTCCGCGGTCACGAGATCACGCCGCCGACTTTTCGGTCGACCCGCCATCGCCGTCCTCTTCCTGGAGGTAGGTCTTGGGGCGATACAACCAGCCGACTGGCACGAAGAGGACCGCCGTTCCCAGCATCACGTAGGTGAAGAACCAGAAGTAGCTGGCGCCGGAGAGAAGGTTCGCACCCCCGATGTCCCATCGGATCGATCGACCAAAGTCCGGAGCCTCGTCGATGGCTGGCCCTGAGTCTGAGCCATCGCCCGACGACGAGGGCTGGATATCCGTGCCGTCTTCGGCGGCGATCTCGCGCTTGCGTCGTTCCAACCAAGTGGTCTCCGGACGCGCGAACCCGAGGAGATCCCCAGAACCTGCATTGGCGATCGACTCTCGCTGCTGCGACGGTGTCTGCGATGAAACGGTCACTTCGGCTCGAATGTCGTACTCACTCTGCCAGACCTTGTCCGGCCCGTCGCTGGTGACGAGGAAACTGATTCTGGTCTTGATCTGGTACCGGATCTGCTGTCCCCAGGGATCGGTGATCCCCGCGAGGATCTTGGTGCCCTCGGCGGAACTTGGGAGCTTCTTCTGGTCTTCCCAGAATCCACCGATGCGATCGATCGCCTTGTTGATGGCGTCGGCCTCCTGGTTCACGAATCCGGCCATTGTGCCGTCCGGTTCGAACCCCATTTGGATGTCGTCATCATTGCCCAGTACGGCGTCGATGCCCGCATGCCTGAGCGCAAATCCGTCGCCCGGCATTGTTTCGAAGCCAAGCCCCTGAGCCTTCGCGAGGGCGGCCGATGCCATGCCGGTCCCATTATCGGAGAGTTCAAGCATTCCGACCTGCACGGCCACGTTCTTGGCCTCAGTCGCATTTGATTCGACCAGGATCAGGTGGTTCACGCCGGCAGTGAAGAGACTGCCGAGGGACACGCTGATCAGGAAGAGCGCCATGATCACGGACTTCATGGTTCGCGGCGCCTGCGTGTAGGAGAACTCAAGGCAGGTGATCGACACCATGACTTCCGACGCCGTGAGTATCGCGTACGCCGCGATCTGCCAGCCGATGCTCGGACGCTGACCGGCGTCGATCGCTCCTTGGACCCAAGCCACCATCGCGAACCCGACCACCATGATGAAGAGCCCAATCGAGATCTTCCGGATCGGCGTGAGCTTGAACACCTTATTGCCCAACGGATACACCACGAACGCAAAGAGCGGAATGAAGACCAGGATCATGATCGGATTCACCGCCTGAATCTGCGACGGAAGCCATGTGACGCCCATCCAGTTGCGATTCAGATCTTCCGCCTGAAGCACCCACGAGGAACCCGTCTGGTCGAAGAGTGCCCAGAAGACGGCGACGAAGACGTAGATCACGCCGAGTTTCAGAATGGCACTGACGCCCTTCCAACTAAAGGTCTCCCGGAACCACTTCAGACCACCCGCCGGGACATGGACAAATTTCTTCCGCCCGCACCAGAACAGGAAGGTCGCGATGCACATCAGCACACCTGGAACTCCAAAGGCAAGGTGCGGCCCGTACCACTCCAGAAACCAAGGCGTGAGCAGGGTCGAAACGAACGCGCCCACGTTGATTGAGAAGTAGAACGCGAGGAACACCTTGGTGAGCAGGTGGGCGTTGGTCTTGCCGAACTGGTCACCGACGTGGGCGGACACGCAAGGCTTGATGCCACCGGAGCCGAATGCGATCAGACCGAGTCCGAGGAAGAGCATCCAACCGGGGTCGATGCCGTCGTCGAGACCCATCAACGCGAGCACCCCGTGACCCATGCAGTAGACGATGCTCAGGATCATGATCGTCAGGTACTTCCCGAGGAAGATGTCACTGATCAAGGCTCCGAGAATCGGCGTGAAGTACACCGCCGAAGTGAACAAGTGGTATTTCTCGATCGCCTCGCTATCGGGCATCGCTTCGTTGCTGACCGCACCTGGCATGAGGAACAGATACGTCGTCATAAAGACGACGAGAATTGCTTTCATGCCGTAGAAGCTGAACCGCTCGGCGGCCTCGTTCCCGATGATGTAGGGAATGCCGCCCGGAAGCTTTTTCGAAGGAATGGGGGCGGTGAGAAAAGTCGACATGCGTGAGGCTCCAGAAGTTCAGGACGGAGGATACCCATTCCTTGAGCTTCGAGTCCGCAATGGCACGCCGACGTTCAGTCCTTCACCAGCGTGAGGCGATTCCGATCCTTCCGAACGCCCGGAAAACGCATCGCCTTATTGTGCATCACGCACCAGATTCCCGGTTCGAGCAGTTGGACGGCCAGAAGGGCCTCCGTGATGTTCTGAATGGCATCGGTCTGGCGGAGCTCAAACGGACGCATCGCGCCAGTGAGCACCACGGGCTTGCCGGGCGACGACAGTCGTTCGCAGAGCAGATCCCCAGTATCGGCAAGCCGATCGGTGCCATGCACCACCACCACGCCGTCATGCTCCGCCAGCGCGTCACGCACCGAAGCGACGATCGACTCGAGGTCCTCGTCGGTCATGTCGAGACTGTCCTTGTTCATCAAGGAGCGTCTTGACACTTCGACCCCGTCGAGTTCCAACTGGGCGAGGAGTACATCAAGCACGTTCATCTGATTGCTCAGGACGCCGCCGAGCTCACAGTACGTCTTCTCGATCGTTCCGCCGGTCGAGATGATGATGACTCGAAAAGGAGTGTTCATGTTGGTCATGTCGGTCATGGTGCGCATCCCGCAGATGGTAGAGACCATGCCACCCGACGCCAAGGTTCAAGGACGGATCGCGAATTCCACCTCTTCGGGTCGGAAGCAGACTCGCTCGTCGCACGCCTGCCAGCCGACCATGAACACCACCGTGGATCCGGGTGCCTCGCGGGTGACCTCGAAGGGCACCTCCAGCGTCCCGGCATGCACGCGGATTCCATCTCGCCACGGCGTGCCTTCCGGCCATTGGATTCGGACCGTACCCCCGGAGACCTCGACCAGCGAGAGCCCGATCAGCCCCTCGGACTCGGGCGTGTCGCCGCCCGGCTCGTGGGCGTTGAGGTGCTGGCCGTCTGGAATCTCGAATTGAAGGACGTATTGTCCCGCGCCATCGCCATCTTTGATCGCAGCGACAACCTTGGTCGGCTTCGCAGCAGGCTCCTCAGCGGAAACCGGTCGCATCCCCGGAAGCCGAAGCGGATCCGACTTGGCGAGCCGATTCACCGCCATCACACTTCGAGCTGCTCCGCTCGGATTCTGCGCGATGCCCGTGGACATCCCGGCGAGCGCCCATTGCATCCCGTCCAGATAGGACGGGTCGCCGGTTCGTTGCGAAAGTTCATAGACGTTCAGGAGCATGGTCCCCGCACCGCTGGGAACCGCACCGTCATTCATGTTGACCGCACGGACGATCAAGTCCGACTGACCAGCTTGGGTGTCAAACCATCCGCCCCGTTCATCATTCCAAAATCGAACCCGCGCCGCCTCGACCAGCGCCGCGGCCTGCTCCAACCGGATGGGATCGCCCGTGGCGCGATGAAGCGCGAGAATTCCCTCGGCAAGTAACGCGTAGTCTTCGAGGAACGCGTCGATCTGTACGACGTCGCCGCGGGCGGTGCGATTGAGCCCGCCGTCTGGCCGACCGAGCTTCTTGAGAACCGTATCCGCAGCCCGATTGGCAGCATCGATGTACCTCGATTCCTTGAGCACCCGGCCCGCATCCGCGAACCCCTTGATCATCAGACCGTTCCAGCCCGCGAGAATCTTGTCGTCGAGACCTGGCTGAGGTCGCAACTCGCGTGCGGCCAGCAACGCCGCATCAACGCGGTCGCGGCGTAATGCGAATTCCGCGGGCTCGAGCCCCATGGCGGCCGCCACGACCTCAGGCCGATCCCGCAGTCGCAGCACGTGAGAAGGTGCCGCCTCGGGATGATGTGGATCTCGAAAGTTCGCGCCCGCGTCGAGACCGTAGAGCGACATCGTGAATTCCAGATCCGCTTCGAGGCCCGCTTCGGTCAGTACCGCTTCCACTTCCGCGGGCAGCCAGATCTGGGTGCCGCCCTCGCGAGCGTTGACTTCCGCATCCTGCGCAGACCAGAACGCGCCATCCACGTCGGTCATCTCGCGAAGAACGTATTCGAGTATTCCCCGTACCACTTCGGCGTGATACGGATCGCCGGTCCGGTCATGGGCTTCGGCGTAGATGGATGCAAGCTGCCCGTTGTCGTAGAGCATTTTCTCGAAGTGAGGAACGGTCCACTCCGCATCGACCGAGTAACGATGGAATCCTCCGGCGACCTGGTCATGAACACCACCCACCGCCATCCGATCGAGGGTTTTGAGAATCGCGGCCTGCATCGCCGGCTGATCCCAACCGATTTCCATCATGAGTTCGAGGAACACCGGCTGGGGAAACTTCGGCGCGCCGCCGAATCCGCCGTTCACCGGATCGTGATATCGAAGCAGTCCACTCGCCGTCGACTGTCCCAGCGACGGATCAAGCATTGTCTCGGTGGCATCCGCGGAGAGCCGCTCCTTGACCAGCGTCGCGATCCGATTCCCCTGCGCCACGATCTCTTCGCGACGGGTGGACCACGCACCCGAGATATTCTCGAGAATCTGCGGAAAGCTGGGGCGACCGTAGGAGGGCTCGGGCGGAAAATAAGTCCCGATCAGGAATGGTTCAAGCGTAAAAGGATTCAGGAACGCGTTGAGCGGCCAGCCCCCGGATGCACGGCCCTCGGTCAGCTCCGTGAAGATCTGGCACGCCGTCATGTGGATCTCATCCACGTCAGGGCGTTGCTCCCGGTCGACCTTGATGCAGACGAAGTCGCGATTCATGATCGCGGCGATCGCTTCGTTCTCGAAGCTCTCCCGCTCCATCACGTGACACCAGTAACACGTCGAGTAACCGATCGAAACCAGAAGCGGCACGTCCCGCCTTTTTGCCTCCTCGAAGGCCTCCTCGCCCCACGGTCGCCAGTCGACCGGGTTGTAGGCATGTTGCAGCAGATAGGGGCTGGTCTCGTCGACGAGTCGATTTGGGGTTCGATCGCCGGTGGCCACGCCGTGGCCGGATTCATCCTGTTTCATGCGTGTTCCAGAGCTTTTTTCTGTCGAAGCCGCGTCCGATGCCGCGGCCTTCTCAGGCGAGCCGGACGCCGGCGGCGGGTTCGGCACAGGCGAGGTCGCCCCTCCCGAACAACCCGCCATCAAAATCATCAGGGTTCCCGCGGGCAGAACACGGGCGAGAACGCCGGACCGAAGTCCGCCGCCATACATCGACCAGAGATATCGGATGGGACTCAATCCTCTTCGCCGGCGGATTCCGTGGAACCACCCTGTTGATGCACGATGCCGAGAACCGCCGCGGTGACCACCACCAGAGGAAGCACGCCGGGATGGAGCGAAAGCTGTTCCCGGACTTGCACCGAGACCGAATCGATCTGAAGGAGCAACGCCACCGATCCCATCACCATCATGGCCGCCCCACCGACGCTCGTGAAGACGATGACCACGATTCGAAAGAAGATAAAACTAAGCAGTGCCAGCGTGATAAAGCCCATTCCCGCACCGGCCCAGGCCATCGCCGTCTCACCCGGATTGAAGAAGGACCAGGCCGTGGCGCCGATACCCGCGCCGGCGATGCCTGCAAAGACCGCGACGGCGTACTTCAACAACGGCGAGGCGATCGCGGCGAGCAACACCCCGAGAGAGATCGCGACGACCGTCGATTTTCCGACGTCCTGGCTGATCATCCGCCCCACCGCGAATCCGAGCATCAAGGACAGAAGGACGACGACGAGCTTGTGCCACTTGTATCCCCGGAACACGCACGCGACTCCTACTGCGGTGACGACCGCGGCGCCGACAATCGGCAAGGACGTCAGCATCTGAAGGATCTCATCGGGACGTCGGAAGAGATCCAACGAGTTGAGGATCGTCTCCCAGGTATTTGAGAACGTCAGGTCGCCGACTTCGGCGAGGATCAGGGGCGTCATGGCAACGGCTCCGTTGGCGATCAGTTTCGAGGAGACCGCTTCGCGGCCCTCGGAAGGGATTCCGGGTCAAGCCTCGATATCGGTTCAATACCGGACCCGTGACCAGATATCGCTGCCAATGGCCCTTTCCCGGCTCTCTCGGCGACCTTGGGCCTTCTTCAAGCCTCGGGGGGAGCCGTCTTCGCCGGTTTTTTGGCCGGAGCGGTGGATGCTTGCACCAATACCCCGACGGCGGTCGCGAACCCCCAGCCGAGCAACATCAGGAACGGGGACGGAAGATCTCCGGCTGCCGAGACTCGGGACCAGAGCACTGCGCCACATGCCATGAGCATCCATCCTCCGAGCACCGCAGTCCCAATGGACGCCACGAATACCGGTCGAATCAAGGCGATCACGAAGCCGGCGATCCCGACCACGACGGCGATGGCCATGACCAAGTCGAGCGTCGCCGGTGCGACATGACTCGTCCGATCGGCCCACCAGACGCGGGATTTTCCGAACAGCGAGTCGGTCATTTCGCCCAGTCGCCGGCGGGTCTCTTCGACCTGTTCAAGACCGCCCTGCGTGGCGGCATCTACGACGTGACCACCGAGTTCCTCCACGGCAGCGGCGCGAATCCCCTCGAGAAATCCCTGGTCATTCTTCTCCGTGGCTGGTGCCGGTGATTCCTGCGGTTGGGCGCGCCAGACTACGGCGGAAGCATCGGCGGTTGATCCCGGTTCACTTCCGCCGTCGCCAAGACCGATGAATGCCACCGCAATCAGCATCACCCCAACGACCCCGGTGGCGCCGAAAAGGACTGCCAGAACCAGCCGAGAGAAGATCGCGGCAATGATCCCCCCGAGGATCGGCATCGCGATCACCCACGCCAAAGGCGGAATACCCAGACTCATCGTCCACGCCGGGAGCGTGGCATCCCGGGTGGCCGAGGCCAGTTGTAGTCCGAGCATCGCGCCGGCCACGGCGGCGGCCAGCACAAGACACGGCCTAAATAAGCGTCCGCCGAAGAGGAGTAGTACGAGTCCAACGCCTCCGACCACGGCCAGGGAGACCGGATCGACGGCCGACCATGGAGTGGACGTCGTCGTGACCTCTTCCAGTGAATGTCGGAGAAGTAACAGCACGGTGGTGGATATCGACCAATTCGGGGTTTCCGCCGCACTACGGCCAACCCATCCTCGTCGCATGGCGTACCTTCCAGTGATGCCCGAAGAACCCACCAACCCAGATCAGCCCAACGCCGAAGAACCTCGAAATCTCGACGATCTACGCGTTCGAATCGACGACCTTGATCGGCGATTGATCGAACTCCTCAGCGAGCGGGCCCGAGTGGTGGTCGCAGTCGGACGCGCCAAACAGGGTGATGGAACCCCGATCTACGCCCCAGACCGCGAGTCGGCGGTCTTGAAGCGGGTTCTGGCGTCGAACCAGGGACCGCTCCCCGAACGGACCGTGGAGGCGATCTGGCGGGAGTTGATGTCAGGCTCCTTCAGGCTCGAGCGACCACTCCGCATCGGCTACCTCGGACCGGCCGGTTCTTTCAGCCATCTGGCCGCCCTGCGACACTTCGGATCCAGCACCGAACTCGCCCCGATGACCTCGATCAATTCGGTGGTCGAAGAGGTCATGACCGACCGTGCTGATTACGGCCTCGTGCCCTACGAGAATTCCATCGGTGGCTCGATCACCGAGACCCTCGACGCGCTCGCCGAACACGAGGCGCCGGTCTGCGCTGAGAGCCTGATCGCGATCGATCAGGCGTTGATGGCCAACTGCAGTCCCGACGACATTCGCGCCGTCGCCAGCAAGCCGGAAGCGCTCGCCCAGTGCGGCAAATTCCTCGCTGCGACGCTGCCGCACGTCGAGATCATCGAGACCTCGAGCACCTCCGCCGCGGTGATTCGGGCCTCCACCGCCAATCGGACCGCCGCGGTCGGCTGTCGGCTCGGCGGAAAGATCCACGGCGTCAAGGTCGTCTTCGATCGAATCCAGGATCGAGCCGAGAACATCACGCGGTTCCTCGTCATCGGAAGACAGGCCCCCGCGGCCACCGGCAACGATCGGACCACCGTCCAGTTCCAGACCGCCAACCGACCGGGCGCCCTGGTCGACGTGCTCGCCTCGTTCCGAAACTCGGGCGTCAATCTGACCCACATCGACAAACGGCCGTCACGCCTCGACAACTGGCAGTACACGTTCTTCACGGACCTCGAAGGGCATCGCGACGACGCCCCCGTCGCTGCCGCCATCGAGGACGCCCGAACGCACTGCAGCAGCCTCTACGTCAGAGGCTCATATCCCCGCGCGGTCCGGGTGCTCTGACTCACGCCGACGCGGCTGCGATTATCCTGCCGATCGCATGGACCACTTCAACCACCGATCCGGCCACCTTCACGCCGAGGACGTCGACGTCGCGACGATCGCGGACAAGGTCGGCACCCCCACCTTCGTCTACTCAGCCGCGACGCTGACCGAGCACTACCAGCGATTCCGCGCGGCGTTCGCACCCGTGGACCCGCTTATCTGTTTCGCCGTAAAGAGCAACGCGAATCTCTCGGTGCTCCGCCTTCTGGGCGATCTCGGCGCAGGCATGGACGTGGTGAGCGGCGGCGAACTCCACCGGGCCCTCGAAGCCGGCATTCCTGCGGCGCGGTGCGTCTACGCCGGGGTCGGCAAGACGGCGCCCGAAATCGAAGCCGCACTGCGGGTGGGAATCGGATCGATCAATGTCGAGAGCGAACAGGAACTCGAGACCATCGCGACGGTGGCCCGGCACCTCGATTGCGTGGCGCCGGTATCGATCCGGATCAACCCCGACGTCGATCCGCACACCCATCGACATACCACCACCGGCACTCGCGAGACCAAGTTCGGAATCGATGCGGATCGCGTACCCGGCGTGTTCGCGTCGGTGCGCGACAACCCCGCCGTCGCCGCGACCGGCCTGCATGTCCATCTCGGTTCGCCGATCTACGAGACCGGACCGTTCGTCGCCGGACTGAAACGAATGCTCGAACTCGCGGAACGCGTGGAACACGACGGTGGCACCATCGACCGACTCGACATCGGCGGCGGGTTTGCCGCGGACTACGAGACCGGCCGTGCCCCGGACGCTGCGACGTACGCGGAGGCCATCTGTCCGCTGCTTACGGACCGCGCCCGTCGTGGAACCAAGGTCATCCTCGAACCCGGCCGGGCGATCGCGGCGAACGCGGGAATCCTCCTCCTCCAAATTGTGGTGCGAAAGACCTCCGGAAACAAGACGTTTCTAGTCTGCAACGGCGGCATGAACGCCCTACTTCGTCCGAGTCACTACGACGCTTTCCACTTTGCGTGGCCGACCACGGTTCCACCCTCGCTCGTCCCGGCGATCCGCACCGAACGCCCGGAACTCCAGGGCCTCGAAGTCGTCGACATCGTCGGACCAATCTGCGAGACCGGTGACTTCCTCGCTCGCGACCGATCGTTCCCTCGTTGCGACCGGGGCGATCTCATTGCGATCTTCGCCACCGGCGCCTACGGCATGACCATGGCGAGCCGATACAACGCGATGCCGCTCCCCGCCGAGGTCCTGGTCGATGGCTCAGACTTTCGAGTGGTGCGACGACGAGAGACCGTGGAAGACCTTCTCACCCACGAACGATGACCACCCCGCGAATCGATCTGCCCTCGAAACCCCGATAGACCCGGCGCAATTCCTGCCGGTACGCCGGACATTCAATTCAAGAACCGGTGTCGGTTCGGTGAAGTCGAAGCTCCGAAGTGACGATTCTGGAAATGGACGTCCCGAAGTGGCTTCCTGCGCCGGATGTCGCCGCATCTTCCAACGAACCCCCGCGATCAATGCCCGATCAAGAGGAATCAAATCGATGAACCCCACCACCTCGCGAGCGTTGAACTTTTCCTTCCGCACTCGATGCGCACTTGCCGCGATTGCGGTCGCCACGGTCCTGACGCCTCGGGCCCTCGGATCTGTATTCTTCGACGAGGAAGTCAGCGGTTCCGCGAAGGAGACCTTCAACGGCGGCGCACTACTGAAGGCGTCTCAAACCTATCTCAACTCGCTGACCGAACTCGACGTGATGGTCGAGACGAGCGTCGTCACAAAGAATGACCACGTCGCAGCGCCACCCAAACGATCCGCCCTCGCGTACTCGCGTGAGTCAGCGGATCGCCCACTTCGATTCAGCGTCCACAGTTGGAGCGGTCCGAGCGGCGGCAGCGATCTGGTTTGCGACGGTCATTCCCTGCTGGTCGGAGATCCCCTTCTCCGACAATTCGATCTTCGCGTCGCGCCGCCCGACTTCAGAACGATACTCAAGAATCGCGATCTCTCGATTCGTCTCGGACTCGGCGCCGCCTTCCTCTTCTCGGCGATGACCGAAGGAACCTTCGCGGATCTGGTCGCGGTCGACGAGACGAGAATCGTCGACATTGCCGGAGCCGTCGCGGCGGTGATCGACTGCCGATCAACCGACCCTGACCGCCCCCAGATCATGGAACTCACGGTGGCACTCGAGGGAGACCCGATCCTCCTCGGGGTCCGTATGCCCCTCGCAGACGGCAACGCGATCGCCATGGCATTTTCGAACTGGACCGCGGACGCCACGGTCGATCCCAACGATGGCCGACCTCGCTTCTCCATGACGCCGCCTCCGAACTGGGCGGAGGTCCCGTCGCTGACGAACGCCGGCGGCCCCCGCGACGCACACGCTCCGGTCCAAGCCCTGATCGGGCGGCGAGCCCCTCACATCGCCATGCGCGATGCTGATGGCAACATGGTTGATCCTCTTACTGACATGACGGTCCCCGTCGCTTTGCTCTTCACCGCGGACGATGCACTCAATGACCGCGCCTCGCAGGACTTCGCAAGACTGATCGAAGGCGACAGCCGCTTCCAGGGATACCGAGTCCAACTCACGTCAGAGGATCACGCACTTCCGAATGCTGATCACGATCTGACCGTCGATGCCGCGAAGTGCGGCGCGAACTGGCGACTGAGCGGGCTTCCGACGCTGGTGATCATCTCGCCCGACGGCCGAGTCCGCGCGGCGCAGGTCGGCCATCCCGGCCTCTTGACCTGGTCGGCCCGACTGATGCCACTGTTCGATCGACTGGCGACGGTCCCGCTTGATGAAGAGTGATCGCGACCAGCGTGCTGGTCAGTAGATGAATCGGACACCGATCTGCAGAATCGCCGCGGCCATGGCGCCGGCGATCAGGTCATCGACCAGAATTCCCATTCCACCTCCGAGCCGCTGAAGTCCGTTGGCCGGTGGTGGTTTCAGGATGTCGAGCACGCGGAACAACAGAAATCCGACCACCGCAAGACCGATGTTGAACACCATCGGCGTGACGCCCTCCGGCAGCGTGGGCGAACCCGCCCAGCCATCGGCGATCGCCCAGGGCAGGGCGAGCAAGGTGAGCGCCTGCCCGGCGATCTCGTCCGCCACCACTTGGCCCGGATCCTTCTTCCCCATGATCGCTTCCGCCGACCGGCCGAATCGGAGACAGGCGACGCAGCCGATTCCCAGCAGGAGGACCAATACCAGATCGATCTGCCAGCCCGGCGCCCCAAAGATCGCCAGCAGCGCGGCCACCACGGCCGGTGGGAGCGAGCCCCAGGTACCCGAAGCGGGTCTGAGAAAGCCAAGCCCCCCGGCAGTGACCGCGAGGGCCGGAATCACGCCCATCGAGCGGAAGACCGCGGCAGGCGAGGGTCGGGTCGACGGATCTGGTGTGTTCGAGGTCATTTTCTGGGTCATGCTTCGGGGCCTTTTTCGGGTCCTTTTTCGCTCCCAGACCCCGCTGTGGGGTCTCCGGCCAGAATCGAGCGAGCCCGAAAGAGGTACGGCCATGCCGACCAGACCGTGATGAGGATCGTCAGCCAGATCAGAATATCGCGCACCACGATGAAGTTCAGGGACTCCTGGGCGAACGGATTGACCGCGACAAAGAGGGCGAACGGCGCGGCGATCGACTGAAGGACCATCTTCCATTTCCCGCTGGAACCCGCCGAAAAGTCTATTCCCAGACCTTCGAAGACCCCTCGGATGCTGGTCACCAGCAACTCCCGAGCGAGGATGATGGCGACCATCCAGGGACGGACTCCGGTCGCCATTTCCACATTCCCGGCCTCATCGAACGGCACGAAGAGAAAATGCCCCCCATCGACGGGGGTGACCTTGAGAAAGGCGGGAGAGGCCAGAAAGACGAAGGCCCCGATCACCAACAGTTTGTCACCAAACGGGTCCATCACTCGCCCGAAGACGCTGACGACCTTCCACCGGCGAGCCAGCAATCCATCCACGAAATCCGTGATGGCGGCCACGACAAAGATGACAACCGCCACATTGCCCCAGAATTGACGGGCCTCGACGTCGTACCCGGCCCCTTCCTTCGGCCATAAGGCCACCGCCACGATGGCGAAGAAGCATGCGGCAAGGCCGACTCGAGCCAGCGTGAGGAGATTGGGAATCATGCGACGCACGGAATCGGACATGCGGACAAGGTAGCCGGGGAGCGCGAAAGCCGCCGAACGAACTGATTTCGAACCGATCGACGGCCCGAATCCCCGCTGCTGACATCAATCTCACGGATCGAGGGATGCTCCCCGGTTGCGACCCCGGGCGGCGGGGCGTATTCTTCGGCACTTCGCGGTCCTTCAAAGGGCCATTCCCCCCCCGCCGACCCCACGATCGGTCGGCTCCCAGACGGTCCCAGCCACGCGCTGGAATCGGTCGAAAGGATTCGACCGGCCGTTCACGCCGTACGCGACGGATTCAGACAGGCATGACGCCATCCATCCTCTACACAGCGTGCGTCGTCGGGGCGATCGGCCTCTACCTCATCATGCGTCCGCATCGGAAGGCGACTCGAATCGTCGGAACCATCGCCGGCGCGGGCGCCCTTGCCTTCATCATGGTCAAGGTCCTCGAGGGGCTTGACGCCGATGCGCCGGTGCCGATCCTCGAGATCATCTTCGGCCTCGCCGCGATCACCGGTGCCGCTCGCATGGTGACGCATCCCCGCCCAGTCTTCGCGGCCATCTACTTCGTGGTGGTCGTGGTGAGTTCCGCCGGCATGTTCCTGCTGATGGATGCGGAGTTCATGGCGTTCTCCCTGATCATCGTCTACGCCGGTGCGATCCTGATTACCTACCTCTTCGTGTTGATGCTGGCGCAGGATGCAACGTCCACCGCAGGCGAAGCGCTCTACGATCGAATCCCCCGCGAACCCGTCGCCGCACTGGTCGTCGGATTCGTCCTGCTGGCGATCCTGAGCGATGCGTTCCTGCTGGTCGATGGCGGCGTTCGCCCGGATGCCCCGGGAATGACCCCGTCGCTCGCCTCCGTCGAAGAGGATCGCTGGATGGTGCTTGACGGCCTTCCACTCCAACTCAAAGAGACCGTCGCCGACCTTATCGAGTCAGACTCGACCGACACCACCCCGGCGGCGTTCACCATCGAACGCGTCGACGGCCGGGCGATCCGGTTCGACGGAACCAACGCCAGCGTTGATGTAAAGATCGCGGACGAGTCTCGAAATATCGTGCTTCCGGTCAGCGCCATGCCGACCAACGCCCAGCTGGTCGGCTGGTCGCTGGTGGCCACCTTCCCGGTGAGCCTCGAAGTCGCGGGCGTGATCCTCCTCATGGCGATGTTCGGTGCCGTGGTCCTTGCTCGACGGCAGATCGATCTCGGCGAAGACGAACTTCGGGTCGCCGCCGGAATGCCGCCGTTGCTCGAAGACGAGGAATCAGACTTCGCGGGAGGCTCGTCATGAACGACGTCGCCGTCTCGCTGACCCAAGCTGGCGAAGCATCCACGATGGTCCCGATCACCACGGGCACCATCCAGATCGTGCTTCTGGTCAGTGCCGTGATGTTTGCGATCGGGATGGTCGGATTCCTGACCCGCCGGAACATGATCCTCATGTTCCTGTGCACCGAACTGATGTTCCAGGCTTCCGCGATCGCGATGATCGCCTTCGGCCGCATGCACCTGAATCCCGAGGGCCAAGTCTTCGTGATCTTCATTCTCACGGTCGCCGCGGCCGAGGCGGCACTCGCCCTCGGACTCGTGGTGCTCCTCTACCGCCGGAAGCCGACGCTGGACGCTGAAGCATGGTCGGAGTTGAAGGAATGCTGAGCGCCATCGCGCACACCGCACTTGCGAACGTCGCCATGGCCGGCGGCGGAGACTCGTCCCACGGACTTCCCGCCGGCGCACCCTTTGGGTTCCAGGTGCCGATTCCGCCGGTCGTCGATGAACAGTCCTTCGCCCTCGCGGCTTGGATGATCTGGCTGCCGGTGCTCAGCGCGGTCCTATGCGGCATCTACGCGGCGCTCGGCGTCAAGAGTCGACTGCCTGCTTGGACCACCGTCGCCGCCTTGGCCGGATCATTCGTGATCGCGACGATCACCGTCTCCAAACTAGATTTCGCCAGCCCGGTGGTCGTCCACCTCTTCGACTGGATCGACATTTCTTGGTCGAGCGGCTCGGGATCCGCCGGTGACCAATGGCACGGGCTTCGCGCCAACTTCGCCCTGTATCTCGACGGCTTGAGCGCCTATTGGATCCTCTTCGTCACCTTCCTCGGCACGATGATCGCGTTCTACGCGAGCGAGTACATGGAGGAGGACACGGGCGTTGGGTACTGCCGGTTCTTCGCGGGTGTGAGCATCTTCCTGTTCGCCATGACCGCGTTGGTCCTCGGCGAGAACCTGGTCATGCTCTATCTCGGTTGGGAAGGCGTGGGCCTCGCCAGCTATCTGCTGATTGGCTACTACTACAAGAAGCCCGCAGCAGTTGCGGCGGCCAAGAAGGCCTTCATCATGAACCGGATCGGTGACTTGGGCTTGGCCCTCGGCATCTACCTGATCTGGCTCGAATACGGCAGCCTTGAGTTCGGCGTTCTCTTTGCAGCCTTGCAGTCCGGTTCTACTGGCGCCGGTCAGTACGACGGCTGGGCCGCGACGCTGATCCCCTGGTGCCTGATGCTGGGAGCGTTCGGAAAGTCCGCCCAGTTCCCGCTCTACGTCTGGCTTCCCGATGCGATGGAAGGACCGACGCCGGTCTCCGCCCTGATTCACGCCGCCACCATGGTGACCGCCGGGATCTACCTGATCGCCCGCACCATGCCGTTCTTCCTGATGAACAAGGACCTCGGCGGGCATGCACTCGAAGCCGTCGCCTGGATCGGCGGCCTGACCGCCCTGCTCGCGGCGACCATCGCGATGGCCCAGTACGACATCAAGCGGGTCATGGCGTATTCAACGGTCTCGCAGCTCGGCTACATGTTCATGGGCCTCGGCCTCGCGACGAGTTTCGGCGCCTGCTACCACGTCCTCACCCACGCGTTCTTCAAGGCACTGCTATTCCTTTGCTGCGGCGCCGTGATGCACGGCTTCGGCGGCCAGCTCGACCTCCGCAAACTCGGCGGCATCCGTCGGATTCCCGGATGGGGCGTGGTCTGCGGAGCGATGCTCGTCGGCAGCCTCTGGCTCTCGGGCATCCCCGGCACCGCCGGTTACTTCTCGAAGGACGAGATTCTCGCCCAGGCGTTCATCAGCGAGGGGGCCGGTTTCCGGTTTCTCGGTTGGATCGGCATCCTCACCGCCGGCCTCACCGCCTACTACACCTTCCGAGTGTGGTTCCGGATCTTCACCGGCCCCACCCACTTCAAGCCTGAAGAGTCCCATGCCCATGACTCCCATGCCGGCCATGCCGGCATGGACGGCCAGGAAGATCATGATTTCCACCCGCACGCGCCTGGCCTCCGAATCAAACTGGTACTGACGGTCCTCTCGCTCGGTGCGATCTGGCTTGCGATCGGCTACTTCGTCGGCGACGTCTGGGGCACGCAGGCCTGGATTAAGAACGCGATCATGCACTCGAGCGCCGGCACGGGACTCCAGCTCATGCCTGCCGGCGAACACCCAACGCTCTTCGGATTCGAACCGCACACCGCGATGTACTTCATCAGCGGCACCTTCGGCCTGGTCGGACTTTCCATCGCTTACTGGCTGCACTGTGCCAACCGGAAGGCCGCGGATGATCTTCGTGCCTGGCTCATCGGACGCCGCTGGATTGCCTGGCTCCCCCGCGCCATGGAGCACAAGTGGTACGTCGATGAGATCTACATCGCGACGATCCGCTTCCCCCTCTGGATCGTCAGCCAGGCGCTCTACATGTTCGACCGAGTCTTCGTCGATGGCATCGGTGTCAATGGAACCGCTCGCCTGCCCAAACTGGCGGCGTCGCTCTTCCAGCCGCTCTACAACGGCAAACTCCAGGGATACGCGACCTCGATGGCGGGCGGTCTCGCCCTGGTGATTGCCTGGGTCGTCTGGGTCTGGATGCGAGGGAGCGTCTGATGCAACTCTGGATCCTCCTTCTTATCCCTCTGTTCACGTGCGTCGGCGTCGGTTTCGGCGGCGAACGCAATGCCCGAGCCATCGCGCTCGGTGGTTCACTGGCGACCCTCGCCTGGGCCGTGGTGCTGGCGATGCAGTTCCCACACTGGCAGGCAGAACAGTGGCTGTACTGGCCCGCGCCCGAAGCCAACGCCTTCCCGGTCATCCCCGGCCTCGGCATTGCGGTCGAACTCGGGGTCGACAGCGTCTCCCTGCTTTTGGTACTCCTGAACGTCTTCCTCATGCCTTGCTGCGTGCTCGGCTCTTGGGTCGCGATCAAGGAACGACGCCGCGAGTTTTACATCTGGCTACTGGTGCTTTCCACCTGTGTCATGGGTGTCTTCGTCTCCCGCGACGTCATCAGTTTCTACACGTTCTTCGAAGCGTCGCTGGTCCCCGGCTTCTTCATGCTGGCGATCTACGGCGGTCCGGATCGACGCGAAGCGTCGTTCAAGTTCTTCATCTACACCTTCGTGGGCTCGCTGTTCATGCTGCTGGGCCTCGCCTACGTCGCCTGGCAGCACGCCCAACAGACCGGCGACTGGTCCTTCGCGATCAGTGACCTGACGACATTCGCACCCACCCTTTCCGCCGGCGAACAAGGGTGGATCCTGCTCGCACTGCTGGCGGGCCTCGCGGTGAAGGTGCCACTCTTCCCACTGCATACGTGGCTGCCCCTCGCCCACAATCAGGCCCCGACCGCCGGTTCGGTGAACTTCGCCGCGGTCATTCTCAAGCTCGGCCTCTACGGGATGTACGTGTTTGTCCTTCCGATGGTGCCCGAGGCCGTGGTCACTTGGGCCCCGACCATCGCGGTGCTCGCGGTCATCGGCATCGTCTACGCGGCACTCATCTGCTGGGTGCAGACTGACGTCAAGAAATTGATCGCCTACTCCTCGGTGAGCCATATGGGCTTCGCGGTTCTGGGACTTCTTGCCTTAAACCCCCTTGGGCTGCAGGGTTCGGTCTTCTACATGTTGAGTCATGGATTCGCGACCGGCGGCCTCTTCCTCTGCATCGGCATGATGTACGAGCGATATCACACCAAGGATCTGCGAGAAATCGGCGGACTGGCCTTCAAGATGCCGGTCTGGTCGTTCTTCTTCATCGTGCTGGTCTTCGCCAGTGTTGGCCTTCCCGGTCTCAACGGATTCGTGAGCGAATTCCTCTGCCTGATCGGCACCTTCACCGCCGTGCCGGGCGCCCAAACGGGATACCCCGGCGTCCTCGGACCCTGGTTCGCCGCCGTCGCCGCGACCGGCATGATCCTCGGTGCGATGTACCTGCTCTACATGACCGGCAAGCTGTGCTTCGGTCCCCTCCGAGAACCCGCCGACCATCACGAGCATGAAGAACTGCCCAAGGACCTGAGCCTGCGGGAGATCGCCGCGGTGGCACCAATCGCCGTGGTCTGCCTCGTCTTCGGCATCATGCCCTGGCCAATTCTCCACGCCGTCGAACCGGTGGCAGAAGCGGTTCTCAAGCCCTACCCGGCCCTCGTCGAAAGCCACTTCGAACAGATGGATGCGGCCGCGAAGGTCAGCCTTCTGACCGATACCACGCTCGAGGGGAGCCGCTGAACCCATGATTGAAATGAGTTCCAAGCTAATCCTGATCACCCCGGAGATCCTGCTGCTCATCGGCGCAGTCATCGTCGCGGTGCTCGGGCTCTCGACGCACCGTCGGATCCGCAACGCCGTCCCCTGGACGACCGTCGGCTTCCTGGTCGCCGCGATCGTGGCCACCCAAATTGTCTACGACGGTTCTGAAACGGTCACCAACGCCGACCTCCTGCTTCCCAACCTTGGGCTCTATCTCAAGACGATGGTGGGCGTGATCGCGATCGGACTCGTGCTGCTCGGGATCGGCATGGTCGACCGCAAATACGAAGAAGCGATCCGAGATGGTCGGGCCGGGTTCGATCCCCTTCGGGTGGTTCGCGGCGAATACCACGCGTTCCTGCTCCTCTCGATCGCGGGAACGATGCTGATCGCCAACGCCAACGACCTCATTTGGTTGTTCCTCGCGATCGAACTCTCGTCGCTCCCCACCTACGTCATGGTCGCACTGGGCCGAGGAACTCGCCGCAACCAGGAAGCGGCGATCAAGTACTTCTTCCTTGGCGCGATGAGCTCGGCAACCTTCCTCTACGGATTCGCGTTGCTCTACGGCGCCTCCGGCACACTGTCCCTCACCGGAATGCGTGAAGTCTTCGCGGCTCAGGCCGCGAGTGATGGCATCCCCCTCTTCGGGCTGATCGGCATGGTGCTGGCAATCGTCGGGCTGTGCTTCAAGATTACCGCGGTCCCGATGCACTTCTACGCTCCAGACGTGTATCAAGGCGCCCCCACGCCGGTCACCGGATTCATCTCCTTCATGCCGAAGGTCGCAGGATTCACAGCCATCATCATGCTCTGTGCTGCGGTCGGATGGAGCGGGCACCACATCATCGACAATGCCGGCGTGAGAGTGCCGACCGAAGGCCTTCCCCGTCCGGTCCATGCAACCCTCTGGGTGATTGCGGCCCTCACGATGATCCTCGGGAACATCGGCGCTCTGCTTCAGACATCGATCAAACGGCTACTCGCCTATTCCTCGATCTCTCACTCTGGGTACATGTTGGTTGGGGTGATCGCCGGCACCGCCGAAGGCATCGATGCGGTGTTCTTCTACCTTGTGACCTACGGCGTCGCGACGGTCGCCGTCTTCGGCGCCCTGTGCGGCCTGCAACGACACGGCCGCGAGGTTGAGACCCTCGACGACCTCTCCGGTCTCTGGAAACGGCACCCGGGCATGGCCTTCGTGCTGGCCTTGAGCGCCTTCTCGATGCTGGGGCTTCCCCCGCTGCTCGGGTTCTGGGGCAAACTGGATCTGATGATCGCCGGCATCTCCGCCGGCGAGACGCCGCTGGTGGTCATCATGATGGCAACCAGTGCGGTGAGCGCCTACTACTACTTGCACCTTGCCGGTCTTCCGATCATCCGCAAGCCGGATGCTCGAACCGAAGGTGTTGAAGTCGGCCCATCACCCTGGCCACGAATTGCGGCGATGGTGTTCGGCATCGGCATTCTGATCGTGCCGATCGGGGCTCGAACGTTGATGGAGAAGGCCGAAGCGAGCACGAAGAACAGTTGGCTCGAACCGGTGGAGACCACGCTGAATACCGGGGACGCCCGGCCGGAAGACCACACGCCGGAGCTCCCCCAGGCCTGATCCGGGGAGTGGGGTGTTTCCGTTATGATCCCTGATCGAAAAACCGAGCGAGTGTAGCTCAATTGGATAGAGCACCGGTCTACGAAACCGGCGGTTGAAGGTTCGAGTCCTTCCACTCGCGTTCCCCCCCCCAGTCCCCCGCTTTTCGGGGACTCCAGCCTTGGTAGAGCACCGGTCCAAGCGACCGACGCTCAAACCGAGCAACTGCCCCCGGAATCCCCGGACCGGCGGTTGAGACCCTGATCATCTGACCCTCCCTCTCGTGGCACTTCACCACCGAGGAATTCTCTCATGTCCGCTTGTCTGCCAGTTCTTTCTTGAATACGAACCTGCAATCGGACGCCGACAAATCGGAACAGTACGCTGAGTGAGTGACGTCTTGACTGATCTGATCCAGCCGGCTCCTTCATATCCCCATTCCGAGAGGCCTACGACCAATGACCGACCCATGGGGACGACTCGCTGCCTTGTTCGCCGCGTGCTGGAGGGACCTCGTTTGCGTTTTGCTGTTTCTGCTTGCCTGTGGTGTGATGGGATGGATGGGATGGATGTGAGGGTGGTGGAGAACGCCGTTGCCGACATCAACTTCGATGCGTGCGTGGATGCCGCCGACCTCGGACTGCTGGTCGCCGCGTGGGGCGACGCCCCGCGCATTGACTACCCGCCGAGCGACTGCCCGCTGGGACTGATTCCCTGAAAGCCGAGCGGAAAGACTGGCTCAACCGAGCCGTGCCGTTCGCGCCCCAGATTGGCGGAGTTACGGCTGGCCAGACCAGTGGCTCGACCGCGGTTCCCCGTCTCGGTGGCCTCGCCGCCCTCGCGATCGGCGCCGCGGGCGTCCGGTCCCGACGACAGCGATCCGTCGCCTGACCACGCGAACATCACCACACTTCGAGAACCACGCCCGCCCCGGACGACCACCGTCGTTCGGGGCGGGTTCCGTTCCGACGTTCATCCGGCGTTCGGTGGATCGATCGGCGTCCGTTATGCTCATCCTCATGCGAACTTCACATCACCTCTGCGCCCTCGCCCTCTCGATGCTCGTGGCCGCCATCTCGCACGCGGGCGGGGAGATCCGGGTCTTCGTCTTCGCCGGCCAGTCGAACATGGTGGGCGCGGATTCGAAGCTCGCCGACGTGGATCGGTTCCCGCCGTTCCGGGGGGTGACGGCGCCGCGAGAGGACGTCCGCTTCTGGCACGTGATCGGTCGTGAGGACAAGGCCGACTCGAAGGGCTGGGTGCCGCTGCAGCCGGTTCGCGGCATGGTGGGACCGGAGCTCGCCTTCGCCCGCGACGTGACCGAAGGCACGAAGGGCGACATCGCGATTGTGAAGATCGCGGCGGGCGGAACCCATCTCGGTGGCGACTGGAATCCGGAGAATCCCTCGGGCTTCAAAATGTACCCGCTGCTTCTGAAGACCGTCCGGGCCGCGATGGCCGATCTCGAACGCCAGGGATTCGACCCGACGCTCGAAGGCTTCTTCTGGCATCAGGGCGAGAACGACATGTTCGAGGAGTCGTACCGCCAGAACTACGGCGAGAACCTCGCGAACTTCCTGAAGCGGCTGCGGACGGACCTCGAGGCCCCGGAGCTCCGGGTCTACGTCGGGGAACTCTGCACCAAGACGATCTGGGGCATGGACCTTCGCCCCTCGATGGCGGACATCGCCCGCGGGCAGCGGATGGCGACGGAGGCGGATCCGCTCGCGGAGTACGTCCCGACCTCGCACGTCGGCGTCGAGATCGGCGGAGGCGTCGGCCTCCACTACCACTACGGCACGCTCGGCCAGCTCGAACACGGGGCGAACTACGCGGCCGCGTATGGCTCGAACCAGGGCGTCGAGCCGCCGGCGCGGCCCTCGATGAAACGGTGGCCATATTCACGGACCAAGGAAGTCGATCTGTGGATCCTCGCCGGACATCGCAACATGGAAGGCGAACGCGCCTTCGTCCAGGAGCTCGCCTCGATCGAGGGTGGCAAGGCGCTCTCGAAGCCGCAGCGGATCCCCTACCGCTATTCGACCGGAGGCGGCGTCCATGCCTCCACCGGATGGGAGCCGCTCGCGCCCGCGGGGCTGTACGACACCTTCGGCCCGGAAGTCTCCTTCGGTGCCCGCATGAGCAGACTCGATCGCCGAAGTCCGATCGCGATCGCGAAGTTCACCCACAGTGGCTCGCAGATCATCGACTGGACGCCCGAGGGCAGCGTGGCGAAGGAACGAAATCTCTATTCGGCGTTCCGAGAATTCGTCCGCGCGTCAATGGAGGCGATCCGCGAAGCCGGCGCTCGGCCAAGGCTCGCGGGCGTGATCTATCACGTCGGCGAGAACGACATGTCGTTCCATCCCTTTCGGAATGAAGCCGCCGAACGCCTCGGGACGACGATCTCCAGCCTGCGAGCCGACCTCGGCGAGCCGGGGCTGCCGTGGTTCATCAGCCAGCAGCCACCGACCGACCACGAGCAGGTGAACTCGATCGACGTGGTCGCCGACATGGCCGCGCTCGCGGCCGCCGATCCGCATACCCATCACCGCCTCGTGACCGATCTCCCCCCGCAACCGAAGCAGCTGGTGATCGACACCGCGGGCATCGTCCGGCTGGGCGAGACCCTGGCGGACTGGGTGGTCGAGATCGAGAAGGAATGAACGGACGATCGTCGCCGATCGAAATCTGTGACTCGCACGCCGGCGGCCGGGGACGACCGCGACCGGGCGCCCCGTGGGATCCGGGGGCCCGGTCGCGATGCGCCTTGGAAGTTCCTCGCCCTTCGCGGTTCGATCAGGGGCACGTGCACCACGCTGGGCCGACAGTCGGTGGAGGTCCTCGCCGAACCGATCCCTGAGATGGCCGACGAATCGACGCCGTGATTAATCCGCTCCGGGCAATGGCGATATCGTCGATATCGTCGGCAACCGCGGAACGACCCCGACATGAGACACGACCACGGGCCGCTGGCGATTGCCAGCGGCCCGTGGGGTTTGATCCATCCGAGTCGGGTTCGAGCTCGGTGCGAGGTCGATGCGAGGTCGGTGCGATCAGCTCGCAGCGGCTCGCTGGCGTCGGCCGCGCAGGCCACCGGCGCCGATGGCGAGGGCGGCGAGTCCGCCGAGTCCGGGCACCGCGTTCGAGCCGGCGGTCTGGCCGGCCGCGATGGTGGAGCCGGTGTCGTCCCAGCCCCATCCGGTGATGGTGATGTAGGACGACGTGGTGCCATCAGCGTAGGCGTCGAAGGACAGCCAGCCGTAGTTGCCCTGATAGCCGTCGGAGCCGGTGGTCTTGAAGAGCACGTACCAAGTCTGGCCGGTGTTCCCGACGCCTTGGGGATCGTCGTTGAAGCCTCCAGCGCTCGTCTTGCCCCAGTTGATATCACCGAAGTTTGCGGCCGAAGAGATGGAATTATTGGTGCCAGTGAACTCTCCGCTAGTCCGGCCGAGGTTGTTCCACGTGGCGCCCGAGCTCACGGGGAGGCCTCCGAACCAGTTGTTCGTAGCATTCTGTTGTCTGAGTCCCATCCACTGGAAATCACCTCCCTTGATGCTTGCGTAACTGGCGCTTCCACCAGCGGCCGAGAAGGTTCTGACCGTGGCCCCGCCGGCGCCAGTCATTCCAAAGGTCGTGTTGGCGGTGGTGCTGCCGACCGTGATCGACAAGCTGGTGTTGGAATAGATGTCGGCTGCGGCGCCACTGGCGAGGAGCGCGACCGGGGTCAACGCGGCGGCCTTGGCGGCGAATTTGTAGTTGGACAGTCGTACGCCCTGAGGGTGGTTGCGACTCTTGAACGTCGGATCTTTCTCCACTGGGAACCAAAGTGTATGGAAGGTAACAATCTCTGCAATTCCCGAGGCTAGCGAAAGACCTGATCACCGCCAATCATAAAAACGAGGCGAACGGAGATTTTCGGGCGGCGGATCTCCCCTCGCGGAAGGCATTCAGCAGATCGGGGGCCTCGATCGGGCGAGGCGTCCCGCCGGCCGCTGGTACGCCGCCCCCGGAATCTTGCTCGTTTTCATCCGGGGAAACCCCGCCTCGGATCCCGGAGGGTCAACGTGGCTCCATGATCAGGCAAAGTCCGGAGCGCCAGACCGGGAGTTCCATCTCGCATCGAAAGCCGACAAAGTCATCGGCATTCCAACCCTGATCCTCGAACATGTGGGCGGAGAGTTCCGAGTGTCGCTCATAGACCATCGTTTCGGAACCAGCCGTGCCCGCGCCCAATTCACTGAACTGGACCTGGTCGGCGAAGCGGGTCATCCAGAGATCCTCCGGGGGTGCGAGCAGTGATGTCCCCCACAGGTGGCAGTCGCCATGGACGACCAGGCCCTCCTCCATGCTTCGATGCAGATACATGTCGAAGATGCAGTGACGGGTCGGGTAGTCGATGTACAGCCAGATGGCCTTGTGCGGACCCGGTTCGACGACGTTCCATCGGTTGTGCTGGATCGCGAAGCAGTCGAACGGTTCGCCGGGCGAAATGTCCTCCGGATCGACGAGGTGCGCGAGATGCTCGGACTTGACGATTCGCGAATCGATCGAAGGCAAGGGTCGGGTGCAGAAGCGCTCGATCAACTTCTGGGGCTCTCTGGCCGCTTCCTCGCTCGTGACATTGCGAAAGTCCGAAAACGCCATGTTGATCGGAAGACGAATGGGCATCGCCGAACCGCTGGCCCGCATCCCCGCATAGCCG
>JAPKCC010000128.1 GCA_028823105.1 Phycisphaerales bacterium
GGCGGCCGTGGCGGTCAAGGTGGCGGTCGAGGCGGCCAGGGCGGTGGCGTCGGCTGATTCGAGCGACCGGAACGCCGCACTCGATCAAGTGCGGCGATGAATGATCCATACACGCGACGGCGGCCCTTTTCGGGCCGCCGTCGTTCTTGCGTGCCTTCCAGCCGCGCACGTTTGCCGGGTGCCGCTCACTTCGGTGCCGGATCAGCCATACGATGCTTTGCATGCCTGACCTGCCCAAGAAACCAGAGACCAAGACGTTCGAGGTGGGAATCCAGCCTTGGAAGGCCGCGGTCCACGCGTCGATCCTCGCCAATGGTGAGTCGCATCGGACTGCGGACTCCCCAATGCCGGATGTGGCGGTCGTCGGGTCCCTCGTCGAACGGCTTCGATGGTTAGCGTTTCCGGGTTTCTTCGGTCCCCGCGTGGTGGATCTGCCGAGTCTCGAAAAACACATCGACGGACTGCTCGACGAACTGAGGGCTCTGCTCTTCGGTCAAATGGAAGCGGCGTTCGCCTACGACCCGGTCGGGAGTCATGGGTGTCAGGCATCTGAGGCGCGCCGCCGTGCATCAGAGGCGTTAGAGGGCTTCCTCGAGAGGATCCCGGCGGTGCGGTCGCTTCTGGCTGAGGACGCCACGGCTGCCTACCAAGGTGATCCGGCAATGCATCATCTCGACGAGGCCATCCTTTGTTGCCCTGGTGTCTCTGCACTCATTGTTCATCGATTCGCCCACGAACTTCACCTTCGGAGCGTCCCGCTGATCCCCAGAATGATGAGCGAGATCTCCCATGCGGCCACGGGCATCGATATCCACCCTGGTGCGGTGATCGGTCGGCGGATGTTTATTGATCACGGGACTGGTGTGGTGATCGGCGAGACCACGCGAATCGGCGAGGGCTGCCGCCTCTACCAGGGAGTGACGCTGGGCGCGAAGCGTCTGGAGGTCGACGAGACGGGGCGAATCCGGCGTGGATACCGGCGGCATCCGACCATCGAAGACGACGTGACGATCTATGCCGGGGCGACCATTCTGGGTGAGGACACGGTCATCGGTCGAGGGTCGGTGGTGAACGGAAGCGTCTTCGTGACGTCGTCGGTTCCCGCAGGCTCGGTGGTCTCTGGGCCGAACCTCGAAATCCGAATGCGACAGCGTGAGGCCGACCGTGTGCGGTGAGATGGCATGGACGGTGCAGCCGGGGCGATTCCAATTGCCCTGAAGTCGCCCGGAAGTCACCCAAAAGTCGCATGGACTCCTGCGAAGTCGAGCGTGGCGGTCGCTAGAATGTTGATCCAAATACAGTTTGCAGGCATTTCGAGGGCCCGTGTGCCCCGGCGTCTGCCCAATTGGAGTCAGCATGTCCTCGCACGATCCGTTCTCCGCCCGCGCCTCTCTCCCGACCGATGAGGGCGATCGAGTCATCTATCGACTCGATGCGCTCGCTTCCCTCGGCGACATTGATCGTCTTCCGCTCTCGATCAAGGTGCTGTTGGAGAGCTGCCTCAGAAACTGCGATGGCAGAGTGGTGACCGAAGATCACGTCAAGGCGCTGGCCGCCTACGACGCGACTGATGTGGGTGAGACGGAGATTGCATTCACGCCGGGCCGCGTGGTACTCCAAGACTTCACGGGCGTGCCGTGCGTGGTGGATCTCGCGGCGATGCGTGATGCGATGAAATCGCTCGGTGGTGATCCCAGCAAGGTCAATCCGCTCGTCCCATGCGATCTGGTCATCGATCACTCCGTCCAGGTCGACGAGTTCAACTCCGGTGTGGCGCTCACCGTCAATGCCCAGAAAGAGTTCGAGCGGAATGGTGAGCGATACGAATTTCTGAAGTGGGGGCAGCAGGGTTTCGACAATTTTCGCGTCGTTCCACCAGCCACCGGAATCGTGCATCAGGTGAATCTCGAGTATCTCGCGAAGGTGACCTGGGAGCGGGATGGCGTGTTATTCCCCGACTCGCTGGTCGGTACCGACAGCCATACCACGATGATCAACGGTCTCGGCGTTCTTGGCTGGGGTGTCGGCGGCATCGAGGCGGAAGCGGTCATGCTCGGGCAGCCGATCTACATGCTCATCCCTGAAGTGGTCGGTATGCGATTGTCCGGATCCCTTCCCGAAGGAACGACCGCGACCGATCTGGTGCTGCGAATCACGGAAATTCTGCGGGCGCACGGGGTGGTCGGGAAGTTCGTGGAGTTCTTCGGATCGGGGCTCGCGGAGATGCCGCTCGCGACGCGAGCCACCATCGCCAACATGGCCCCAGAGTACGGCGCCACCTGTGGGTTCTTCCCGATTGACGAGCGCACGATCGAGTACCTCCGCCTGAGTGGTCGCGACGAATCGCTGATCGCGACCGTGGAGTCTTATTCCAAGGCGCAGGGATTCTGGCGCAATGACGAGGTCGAACCTCGATTCTCGTCGTCGCTCGAACTCGACATGTCGACGATCGAGCCGTCGCTCGCCGGGCCAAAACGCCCTCAGGATCGAGTGGCTCTTTCGGCGATGCAAGGAACCTGGCACCAGACCCTGAGCGACGTTTTCGGACGAGATGGCGCCGACGGCGGTTCGCCAGTCGATCGTTGGATGGGTGACGGCGGCGAAGGCCCCGATGCGGCGGCGGTTGCGGTCGCGGATCGACCCAAGACCGCGGTGCATTTCAACGATGTCGACTTCGAGATGCGTGACGGTGACGTCGTGGTCGCGGCGATCACCTCCTGCACGAACACCAGCAACCCCAGCGTGATGGTCGGCGCAGGGCTCATCGCTCGTAAGGCGCGGGAACGCGGGCTCACACGCAAGCCGTGGGTCAAGACCTCGCTGGCCCCCGGTTCCAAGGTGGTGACCGACTATCTCGAACGAGCCGACCTCATGGGCGACCTCGAAGCCCTTGGCTTCTACTTGGTCGGTTATGGCTGTACGACCTGCATCGGGAACTCCGGGCCGCTGCCCGAAGAAATCTCCCTCGCGATCCGCGAGAACGACCTCGTGGCGGCCAGCGTGCTCAGTGGCAACCGCAACTTCGAAGGTCGGATTCATGCGGACATCAAGGCCAACTTCCTCGCCTCACCTCCGCTGGTCGTTGCCTACGCGATCGCCGGAACCCTCGACATCGATCTGATTGTCGATCCGCTCGGGACCGATACCGAGGGCAATCCGGTCTTTCTCAAGGACATCTGGCCCAGTACCGAAGAGATCGACCGGACGGTCGAAGCATCCCTCGGCAGAGGGCAGTTCCTGGAGCAGTACGCGAACGTCTTCGAGGGAAGTGAAGAATGGCAGGCGATTGAGACCTCCACGGGTGAGATGTACCAGTGGGACAAGACGAGCACCTACGTTCAAGATCCGCCATTTTTCACCGGGATGACCCTCGACGTCGATCCGATCTTGCCGATCAAGGCTGCGCGTTGTCTGGCCTTGCTCGGCGATTCCGTGACCACCGACCACATCTCGCCGGCGGGTGCGATCAAGGTCGATTCGCCGGCAGGTCAGTTCTTGGTCGACCAAGGCGTTCCGGTTTCGCTCTTCAACAGTTTCGGATCGCGACGCGGCAACGACCGGATCATGACTCGCGGCACGTTTGCAAACATCCGCATTCGTAATCTTCTGGCGCCGGGAACCGAGGGCGGGTACACCACCGACCTGCTCGATGGCAAGGTGAAGTTCATTTACGACGCCGCCATGAACTATCAAGAACACGGGGTTCCATTGGTGGTGCTCGCGGGGAGCGACTACGGCATGGGATCGAGTCGCGACTGGGCCGCAAAGGGTACGAATCTCCTGGGCGTAAAGGCGGTCATGGCTCAAAGCTTCGAGCGAATCCATCGCTCGAATCTCGTGTTCATGGGCGTGCTTCCGCTCGAATTCAAGCCGGGACAGTCGGCGGAATCGCTCGGACTGACCGGTCATGAGACCTTCGACATCGCAGTTCCGGAGGACCTGAAGCCACGGCAGGACATCGAAGTCGTTGCGACCAACGATCGTGGTATCCCGAAGATCTTCCATGCCGTCGCACGAGTCGACACTCCGGTCGAGGTCGACTACTTCCGCAATGGCGGCATCCTTCAGACGGTGCTCCGCAAGATGGCCACCAGCTGAGAACGAATTGATGACCGGCCGTTGGCGTCGACCAGCCGATCCTCCGATCTGACACAGGCCCGGACCTCTCGCAGGTTCGGGCCTGTGTGTGTCGGCGCACGAAGAAGATCCGCATCACGACGATTCCGCCGTTTCCGTGGGGTGCCGGCGCCGCATGATTACCTTGATTCGCGGGGGGGGTCGAGGACGGGTGACATGCGGTCGGTAGTAGGCAATGCGAGATCGGCGGTCGAGGTCATCATCAAGTCGGGGGTGCGACTTCTCGAGGCGTTGTTGGGAAGCCAGCGTCCGTCGGGAATGACCCTGCGCGTGCTTCTCCATGAGGCGACCACAGTGGCGTGTCAGTCTTCGGCGGCGGTGGCATCGCCGTCATCGCCGTCATCGCCGTCATCCATGCGGGCGCCCGACGGGATCGACTCACTGACCGATCTCGGCATGTACGACGGCGAACTTGCAGACATTCTCGCGACGGCAAAGTACCGGTTCTGGCCGGAACCGCTGGAATACCTAGGCATTCGACTCGGTCAGGAGTTGCACGCGACCGCCTCCTGGCTTCCCGATGCGATGCGGCAAGAGAACCAGTTCTTACTGGTGCCGGTGCCGTCGCCGAGACTCCGGCGTTGGAATCGTGGTCTCGATCACACGGCGATTCTGGCGGAAGGTGTGGGGAAGATCATTGACGCGCCGGTGCATTCGCTGGTGACTCGGAGTTGGGTGCTGCCCCAGATGCGACAGGGCCGGAGGTCTCGCGGCGAAGTCGGTGGCTCGTTGCATCTTCGGAGGCGTGCGTCTCGCTGCCTTGGCCGTTGGCCACAGGTGATCATCGTGGACGACGTCATGACGACGGGGGCGACGCTTCAGGCGATGGCAAAGGTGCTCCGTCGTGGCGGTGCCCACCAGGTGCACGCCTGCGTGGTGGCCACCGGTCAGCCGGCTCGACGATCGACGGCCTCAGTTGCATGCAGACCGGTCGCGTGGGGGGTTCCTCGTGGATAGCCGGTGCATCCTGTCGATTGCGTTCGTTTGCCCGATTCTCACCGAATCGAAAGAGGCCTCTCGACGGGAGAGGGATAACCTGAGACTTTTGACATTAAAATGCCTTTCAGAGCCAATGGCACCTGTATTATCGTCCGAAACTTGCAAAATGGGTGCCTGGATCTCCTTCGGGCATCTCCGTACGACAAAGAAGTCCGACGGAACCGTCATATTTGGCGGTGAGGTGGGTTGACAGGGGCGTGGGTTTCCGTAGGATGCCTCGTCTCGCCACTGTGAAACGCATTGGCGGCACGGCCTCGGTCGTGTTCCTCTTTGAAAAGTGAATGATTCGGACATGCCGCGAGGATGGAGCGTCTCGGATTCCTGCTCACAACAGGGCTTCGAGGTGTAATCCCAATGGTCGGCCCACACAGCCGGGCCGTCCAATGGACATCCTTGTGATACCAAGTTAATTTTCCTTCAAGGGATTCTTACGTACTTCACTTTCGGGTGAGGTAAGTATGGATGTCCGTGAACCGAACCGGCAGGTTAGCCGCCTGCCGGCACTAATCGTGATTCTTCGGAATCACAACTTGAGATTAGTGAAGACCGGCCGCGTTTTCCGACGCGGTCAACCAGGCCAAACCTTCGAAGTTACGTTGGTCTTTAAGACCTTCTATCGAACACAATTGAAGAGTTTGATCCTGGCTCAGATTGAACGCTGGCGGTATGGCTAAAACATGCAAGTCGAGCGCGAACGCCCTTCGGGGTTATTAGAGCGGCGTAAGGGCGAGGAATCCATTTCTACGTACCCCAAGGTCGAGGATAGCTCAGGGAAACTTGAGGTAATACTCGATGTGGTGCTTCGGCATCAAAGGCTTGCTGCCTTGGGAGCGGGGAATGACCTATCAGGTTGTTGGTGAGGTAACGGCTCACCAAGCCATAGACGGGTAGCGGGTGTGAGAGCACGACCCGCCGCATCGGGACTGAGACACTGCCCGGACTCCTACGGGAGGCTGCAGTAACGAATCTTCCGCAATGCACGAAAGTGTGACGGGGCAATACCGCGTGTGGGATGAAGCCCTTCGGGGTGTAAACCACTGTCAGGGTTCAGGAAAAAAATGACCAGACCCAAAGGAAGGGCCGGCTAACTCTGTGCCAGCAGCCGCGGTAATACAGAGGGCCCGAGCGTTAATCGGAATCACTGGGCTTAAAGCGTACGCAGGCGGACATGTAGGCATTTTGTGAAATCCCTCGGCTCAACCGGGGAATGGCAGAGTGAACCACATGTCTTGAGGCGAGTAGAGGCGGTCGGAACGATAGGTGGAGCGGTGAAATGCGTAGATATCTATCGGAACGCCAAAGGTGAAGACAGGCCGCTGGGCTCGTCCTGACGCTGAGGTACGAAAGCGTGGGTAGCGAACGGGATTAGATACCCCGGTAGTCCACGCCGTAAACGATGCACACTAGGTCGGGGAGGTTGACGCCCTCCTGGCCGAAGCAAAAGTGTTAAGTGTGCCGCCTGGGGAGTACGGTCGCAAGGCTAAAACTCAAAGGAATTGACGGGGGCTCACACAAGCGGTGGAGCATGTGGCTTAATTCGAAGCAACGCGAAGAACCTTATCCAGGGTTTGACATGTATGGATTAACTCATTGAAAGATGAGCCACACCTTCGGGTGGAACATACACAGGTGCTGCATGGCTGTCGTCAGCTCGTGCTGTGAAGTGTCGGGTTAAGTCCCTCAACGAGCGCAACCCTTGTCGTTAGTTGCTAACAGGTAATGCTGAGGACTCTAGCGAGACTGCCGGTGTTAAACCGGAGGAAGGTGGGGATGACGTCAAGTCCTCATGGCCTTTATGCCCTGGGCTGCACACGTGCTACAATGGTAGGTACAAAACGAAGCAAGACCGCGAGGTGGAGCAAATCGCTAAAACCTGCCCCAGTTCGGATTGGAGGCTGCAACTCGCCTCCATGAAGTTGGAATCGCT
>JAPKCC010000041.1 GCA_028823105.1 Phycisphaerales bacterium
CCGGTATTCCGAGTTCAGCGATCCGCCATGGCCTTCTCCACCGCGGCGACGGTCTTCGGAATGTCGCTGGTGAGGTTGGTGCAACCATCCTTCTTGAGGAGGATGTTGTCTTCGATGCGGACGCCGAAGTTCTCATCCGGAAGGTAGATTCCAGGTTCGATGGTGATCACGGCGCCGGCCTTGAGTGGTCCCTTCGGCGTGATGTCGTGAACTTCGAGTCCGAGATGATGCCCGATGCCGTGGAAGAAACGATCGCCGTATCCAGCCTTGGCGATGATGTCCCGCGAGGCCTTGTCGATCTGGGCGAAGGTGCACCCTGCTTTGGCCACCTTGATCGACGCCATCAGCGCCTTCAAGACCAGTTCGTAGATCTCCTTCTGGCGTTTGGAGAATCGGCCGTTGGCGGGGATGGTTCGTGTCACGTCCGCGGTATACCCCCGGTAGTCGGCGCCGGAGTCGATCACGATGAGGTCGCCGTCGGCGATGGGGGCGTTGTTGGCGTTGTAGTGGAGGACCGTTCCGTTCAACCCTGATCCGACGATCGAGTTATAGCCCGGCCCTCGGGACCCGTTCGAACGGTAGCCGTGCTCGAGCGTCTCCATGACGTCCCACTCGGTCATGCCCGGTCGTACGCTGCGGAGCATTTGATCGTAGGCGGTCCGCGAAATCTCACAGGCCTCCCGAATCATCGCCTGCTCGGCCTTGCTCTTGACGGATCGCATCACGGAGAGCACCGAGGTGCAGTCTTCGATCTGGGTTCCGGGGTATCGCTCCTGGAGCTGGCGAAAGATCGCAAGGTCGGGAGAGACGGACTGCCCGAGCCAGCCGAAGGGATGGAGGCAGGCGCAGCAACGTGTCCGCTGCATGCAACCGTCGAGTACTCGTCCAAGCCTCGGGAGGCGGAAGATCTGGGAAATGCCGTAGGCGGCTTGCAGCGGAGAGGCGATCTCTTCTCGCAGACCGTCCCATTTTTCCACTTCGGGGTCGAGGGGGCGGAGGAAGAGGATGCACTCGCGACCCACGGGTGCGGATGCATCGAAGAGCAGGATCGCTCCGGGTTCGTCCACGATTCCGGTGAGATATTCGAAATGGGGGTGGGGGCGATAGGCGCCGTGCAGGTCGGCGTCGGATTCGCCGGCGTGCACGAGTCCGATTGACTTCTGCTTGCCACCCCGAAGAGTGGTCAAGACCTGAGCCCGTCTGCGGGCGTACTCGGTGGTGGGGACTTCGGGTGACTTCCGATTGGCAGGCTTGCCGGGCATTGGTGGCTCCTCAGTGATTTCGAGTGGACGACTATACGCCAGAGGAGCTCGGGAGCAAACTTCTCAGTCGGCGTCGATCATCCAGGCCCAACGGGTTCCCCGGAGCCGCCGTTCCAGCTGGTCGGGATTGGTGATCAGGGATTCGATGGGGCCTGGGTTCGTTCGTCGAAGCGGGATGCTGGAGGATTGCGGCTCGAACCCAAGCATTCCGCAGATCGCTTTCAATCCCACCATCGGATCGTCTCGTACGTGGTCCTCATAGGTCAGTTCGAGGTTCGCATCGCGACCGAGAATCTCAAGGACTCTGTCCATCGCCTCGACATGTTCAAGGACCGCTTCGATCGTCATGCCTGGTCGCTGGACCGGATCCGGCTCGTCGAGATCGAGGGTGAAATCTGCTTTACGCAGATTCGGCGCCGCGGTGGTTTGGAGGTGGGTGTCTCCCGAAACGAGCATCTTTCGCTGTGAGATGAGCCATCGAACTAGGTTCCGTCGGCGCAGTACGACCAGATGTTCGCCGCCCGCATCTTCGAGGAAGCGACGGATCTCCGGAAGGGTCCGGCGTCGATGCGCGGGAAGATCCGTCACCTTCACCTCGACTCCGAAGTGTCCGCCGCCGGCTCGCCAGCGTCGTCGGGACGCCATCGCCTTGACCGGGGTTCGATGCGGCTTCATGGACTTGAAACTGGACTCTGCGTGGTAGTTGTATCGGGCGCCGAAATACTCCCCCTCGAAGTACACCCCGGGTTGCTGGTTCAGCAGTAGATTCAGGATCGTGCTGCCGGTGCGCCCGGGATGCAGAATGACGGTTCGGGACTTCGGAGGTCGAACGGCGCTCCACAGTCGAAGCGGGGCGCCCTTCAGTTCCCACCAGAGATCACGCGGCGTGTCGATCATCGACGACCAAGGCGACACGAATGCCGCCAGACACGCCGCATCATCCGGCTCGTTCTCAGGATCAGATTCCAGGCGCATGGAGCCTCAAGCGTCGCTCGTCGCTTCGTGCTTCTCGAGAATCCGGTTGGCGTACTGGTTCATCGCATCTCGAAGTTGCTCGAAGGAATCGAGGACGTAGAGAATCGGCTGGTAGTGATCGATTTCGAAATCGGTATCACAAACCTGATCGAGATCGAACGGGCGTCGGTCGACGTCCGGGCTCTCCAAGGCGTGAACACTCTCTCCTGGCGAGGAGATCAGGCCGGATCCGTAGAGCTTGAGTTCGGTTCCCTCTCGAATCAGGCCGAATTCGACGGTGAACCAGAAGAGACGTGCCAGACGAGTCATGTCGTCTTCATCGGTGGCAGTCAACGCTGCTCGCCCATAGGTCTGGAGGAAATCGGCGAAGGTGGGATCCGCGTGGAGGGGCACGTGGCCGAAGACGTCGTGGAAGATGTCCGGTTCCGGAAGATATTCGATCGCCTGTTTCGATCGGAGCACCACGGTCGTCGGGAACTCGCGGCGGGAGAGACATGCGAAGAACGCCTTGGCGGGGAGATATCCCGGAACCGCGCAGCTTTCCCAGCCGGTGAGCTGCTTGAGGTACCGGTTGATCGAATGTTCGCCCTGCAGGTGCGGGATGTAATCGCGTACCAGATTGATCGCGCGTGCCCCGTCTAGGTAGACATTCGATGCCCGGTCGGCGAGGAATTTCATCTGGCCGTCGTACAGAGTCTGCCAAACTTCTTGGTTCTCTTTGGAATAGCCCGAGTAGTGCTGATCGATGTAGAACTTCCGAGGGTCCTCGAAGCCCGGGGTGCCGAACTGGTCGGCGTAGGCTTGGGCCTCTTTGGCCTCGGCGCCGTCGATCATGTCGTTATTGAGATTCGGCATGTCCATGAATCAAGTGCTCCGGGAAGAAATGGGCTTCGGAGGATGATAGACGACGACGCCGGACGAATGCGATTTCGGAGGTTCGTGGTGCCCGGTTTCTGCCGTTGTTTTCGAAGAGACGCTCATGATCCTCGGAGGCTCCGAGCCACGGGTGATCTACGGGGAAGAGGCCGGCGGAGCCACTTCATGAGCGGGCTTCCGGCCAGCAAGGACTGCCGAGATGTTCTCGACCGACAGTCGCGTCAGATCGAGGCGGTCTTCGACCGTCGCGGATCCGATATGGGGCAGCACTGTGACGTTGGGGCACTCGAGCAGTCTCGGCTGGATGGTCGGTTCGTGTTCATGGACATCGAGCCCAGCGCCGAGGATTCGTTTTTCCGCCAGTGCATCCGCCAGCGCCGCCTCGTCGACGACCGGCCCACGGCTCACATTCACGAGCACCGAATTCGGCTTCATAAGGGCGAGGGCTGCGGCATCGATGAGATGTCGCGTCGACGGCTCGAGGCTGATCGTCAGCACGACCGCGTCCGCGAGCGGAAGCCCGTCCTCCAGACTGACTTTCGTCGCGGAGATGGGGGGCGCTTCTAGGCTTGGCTTCGGAGATCTCGCGGTATAGAGAACTTGCATGTCCCAGCCGATCGATCGCCTCGCCACCGCGGCTCCGATTCTTCCCGCACCGACGACGAGCAGGGTTCCACCATGCAGGCGATGCCCGAGAAGGAGTTGCGGGTCGTACCCCTTCCAATCACCGGACTCCGCCAGACGGATGCCTTCACGAAGTCGTCTTGCGGTGGCGATCAGCAGGGCCCATGCGATGTCCGCTGTGGCTTCGATCATCGGAGGCGGCCCGTTGCACACGGTGACGCCTCTCGCCGCGCAGGCCTTGAGATCGATGTTGTCCACCCCGACCGCGTAGTTGGCGACCACTTCGAGGCTGGCCCCCGCGGCATCGAGAAGGTCACCGTCGATCTTTATGGTGAGGGGGGCGAGGATCGCGGTCGAGCCGCGAACCAGACGATGCAGATCGGCGGTCGCCAGATGCGTCGCATTCGGGGTGACGATCACGTCTTCGGCGGCGAATCCCGCTTCCATCAACATGGGGATCGGGTCACCGACGCAGTTCAGAAGCACATGAATAGACAATGGGCGACTCCCTCGTGGAGGAGGCGGGCGAGAGGGTGTGGAGGCTCAGTCGGCCGAGGCCAGCAGCTCGTCCATGTGGGCGATCGCATCCTCGCCGGACACCAAGTCCCGGTCGCTATCAATCCGGACGACATCGAATTGGCCTCGGATGTCGAAACCGAGCGGATCGACTCCGACCAATCTGGGTTCTTCGATGTCGATCTCCCGGAATCGGAGCGCCAGGGCTCGAAGATCGGCCGCTCGATCCTGGTTCATGAGACGACAGACCGCCGCTTCGTCGTCGGAGAGCAAGTTCGGAAACACCATCGTCTCGCCATCGATCGCGAACTTGCCGAACTTGCAGAAATCGATGGTCATCACGGCCCAGCGGACATCTGGAGGATCCCCGTGGTAGATCCGCCAGCGATCGGCGAGATGTCCATACTCCCCGTCCTCCTCGAATCGTTCAAGAGAGACCATCAACTGGATGACCTCCTGCTCTTGATCCTCGGGTTCTTCGGGGAGGTGCAGGGCGCAGTCGCTCGATCGAAGCATCGACTCCATCACGGACGCCACGATTCGACCATCGGGTGCCAAGACGACACGGATCGGCATGTACTCGGTATCGAAGCGGATGAGCCCCGAGAGGTTGCCTCTGAGAAATGCCGCGGCGGCCCGGATGTCTGGTGGGAGTGTATTCACGATGCGGGAGTGTACCTCGTTGTACGCGTCGCTCGCTGGGGATGATCCCGAGATCGATGCTTGTATCCGGCTTCCAAATGGAGGCCGAAGGAGCAAATGCCGGCCGGTCCAACCTACACTGTCCGCCATGACCTTCATCTGCGTCTCCATTTTCGTCGACGCCCCGCTGGACGTCCCTCACGCGATCGACCGCGCCGCCGATTCGGTCGAGCAGGGTGCTCGGATGATCGAGTGGCGGCTCGATGCGCTCGCGGAACACCCGGAAGGGCTTCCGGCCATTCTGGCGTTGCTGGAAAAGAGCCCGGCGCCGTGCATTGCCACCATCCGTGCCGAGGATGAGGGCGGGACCTGGGATGGCGACGAGCAGACTCGAATCTCCATGATCGAAGCGATGGGGATTTCGGACCATCCACCGGCGTATTTCGATCTCGAACTCGCGGCCTGGCAGCGCAGCGCCAATCTCCGCCAGAAGGTTCGCCTTGCGGTCGACCATGAATCACAGGTCAGGGACATCTCTGCCAGATTGGTGCTCTCCAGCCATGATTTCGGCGGTCGTCCGGCGAATCTGCTCTCTCGGGTCGCCGACATGATCGAGACCGAACCCTGCGCGGTCGGGAAGATCGTCTTCACCGCGAGGAGTATTCGAGACAACCTCGAGATCTTCGATCTGCTCACGGAACGTCAGAAACCCATGATCGCGCTCTGCATGGGAGAGTTCGGCGAGATGAGTCGCATTCTGGCCCCAAAATTCGGTGGCTTCCTCACGTTTGCGGCATCCGAGACCGGCGGCTCGACCGCGCCCGGCCAGCTCACGGTCCGCCAGCTTCGCGAGCGGTTTCGTTTCGACCACATCGGGCCATCCACTCGCGTCTACGGCGTCGTTGGACATCCGGTCGCCCACTCACTCGGACCATTGGTGCACAATCGAGGGTTCGACGCGGTGGGCACGGACGCGGTGTATATCCCGCTCCCCGTCTTGCCCGGTTGGGAGTCTTTCAAGGCGAGCCTGCTCCAACTGATCGAACACCCACGTCTCGACTTCAGCGGATGCAGCGTGACGCTTCCGCACAAGGAGCACCTCCTGCGATTCGTGCAGGAAGCTGGTGGCGTGGTGGACGACGCGGCCCGGCGGATCGGTGCTGCCAACACCTTGTCGGTGCTCGAGGACGGGTCGCTTACCTGCGCCAACACGGATGCGGATGCCGCAGTGCGATCGCTCGCCCAAGGAATGGGGCGAGAGACGGCCGAACTGAGCGGCGCCCGGGTCGCGGTCTTCGGGGCCGGTGGGGTGGCGAGAGCCGTGACCTGCGGGCTTCTGGATGTCGGCGCCGAGGTGGTGATTTTCAATCGCACCCAAGCCAGGGCGGACGCGCTTCAGAGCGATTTCAAGGATGACGGTGATGTGACGGTCGGAGGTGCGATCGAAGACGCCGCGGCATCCCAATTCGATGCGTTCGTCAACGCCACCTCGGTCGGTATGGCCGGGGGGGATGCGGTTGACCAGTCGGTTCTTCCCAGTTCCGTGCGGCTTGATTCTTCGGTCACGGTGATGGACACGGTGTATGCCCCGCGAATGACCCCGCTCCTTGTGAAGGCGAAATCGGAGGGCGCTCGAATCATCGACGGATCAGCGATGTTCATCGCGCAGGCTGAATCCCAGTTCAAAATATGGACCGGAACAGAAGCGCCAGAAGGCCTCTTCGCTTCGGTCGTTGCCCAGTGATTTTCCGTCGCCGCCATCCGGCGTTGACCGCAGAAAAGGTGTTCTAGGCGGCCAGAACGCGACCCTTCGCGTTCTTGATCGATCAGGCGGCGTTCAGTTGGTATCTTCGAGACGAGCGTCACACCTGAGCTTCTGCGAGTCTTCGAATGCCAGCATCGAACTCGACATCCCGAGCACCGGAAAAGATCGGAGTCGCCACCACGGTCGACGTCGAGTCGGCCGAAGCGTCGATCGAGGTCGCATCGCGCGAGGGCCAGGGATGTTTGATGGTGGATGTGGATCGATTGCTCGATGCATCCGTGCCACTTGATCCATCGATTCCGGGCTTCGAAGCATGGACGAAAATCCGTCAGACCTTGACGGTCTTTCCGTTTCCGCGAGGAGACAGGCGCCCGATGGCGGAAGGCGTGATGCGTGAAGATTTGGAATGCCATGCCGTCGAACTCGGAGCCCGCTGTGACGTCTGGATGATCATCGATCGTCGGTTACAAAGATTGCTGCCAAATCCATCGTCCACCAGATCGGCGTCGCACCTCCTGCCTTCCGTGATCACGACAAACTGGACCGAGGAGGAAGCAGAGGGCGTATCGAGAAATCGATGGTCGCAGTTCTTCTTTCGGTACACCCGCGGTAGAAAGCCAAAGCCGAGACCATCTGCATCCCGTCGGAATGAAAACATCGAGGTCGGGCAGGGCGTGATTCGAACGGCTTCGGGTCGGAAGCGAGAACGGCAAGACACCGTCACTACGGTCTTCCATGAGCCCAACTCCTCGGACCGGATCGAAGTCCGGATCGTGGGGATGGATCGTGTGGTGCGACTGCGATTCGACTCGCGTCGGGATCCTCGATTCCAGATCTTCTGGCCTCGCTGGGTCGGTTGATTTCCGTCGATGCGTGGGGACCCTCAGGCGCGACCACGCGCCCGGATTTTGGAAATCGACTTCGGCATGTTTCTCTCCACGAGCCCGGCGGGCGTGAAGGCGAGCAAGAGACGCAGCATCTTGTTCACTTTTCCCGTGATGACCACGGGGCGATTGCGTTCGCAGGCATGCCAGGCCTCCGAGACGACCGCCCCGGTGTCCTGCCACATCCACCGTGGCATCTTCTTCGCCAGATCTGGAATGCCGAGCCGGCTGTGGAACTCGGTATGCGTATAGCCGGGACAGACCGCGGTGACATGCACGCCCGTCCCGAGGCATTCTTGCCGGAGCCCCCGGCTCGTGGTCACCATCTGTGCCTTGACACCGGAGTACAGGCTGCCCGGAGACTCAGGAGCGAATGCCGCAAGCGAGGCGACGTTTGCAATCCGACCGTACCCCCGCTCCAGCATGCCCGGAAGCGCGAGTTTCGAGAGATGAAGCCAGGAAACGGCCATGATCTCCATGAACGCGGCGATCTCCCGCCAGTCTTGGGTGAGCAGGGTCTTCTGTAGGCCGAAGCCCGCATTGTTGATCAACACGTCGATCTCGATCTCATCTCGGGCGAGTTCGTAGAACACGCGACGCGGCGACTCGGGATCGGTCAGGTCGGCCGGAATGACCCGGCAGTCGATGTGGTGTTCGGCCTGCAATTTCTCAGCGAGACTCCGAAGAACGTCCAGGCGTCTTGACGTGAGCACGAGATCGAAACCTTGGGAGGCGAGATGCGTGGCGAACGCCTCACCGATCCCGGCGCTCGCCCCGGTCACCAGCGCGGTGCGTCTTCGGTCCTTCGTGCCTTCGTTCATGTGCGTTCCAGTGCGAAAGGGGAGAACTCGTGACGATCAGCGTACGGCGTACCCGAGGTTTTCGGGGGCGCGTCTCGAAACGGCTGGTCGTGGGGAGAGTGCGGCATCGATCATCGAATCCATGGTTGCCTGTTCGATACGACTTTCTGCAAGAGGAGTCTCCGCGTCGCTCAGGGCTGATATCGTACGAGCCGAGCGGGCAGGGCCCGCTGGCAGAATCCTCCTAAGGAGTCACGATCGATGTCTCACCGTTTCAGAATCCTCGCGTCCGTCATCGTTTCGGGCGTGGCCGCCCTTTCCACGGGATGCACCACCATTCCCGATGCGGATGCCTCGATCTTTGAGATTCGAGCGGCATCCATCGATCCCATGGACGGCTGGACCAAGTCAGACCATGTGATCGGCGGAACCCCGGTCTGGATATCCCCCGACATCGTGGTGGACGCTTCCGGGGTCCTGATTGCCGAGCCAATCCTCGACGATCAGGATCGGAATGCGGTCTTGATCGATCTGGACGATGCCGCCACCGGGACCCTGCTGGAGTTCACAACCGGCTGGCTCTCGAGGCCGGTCGCCGTATTCGTGGATGGCCGGATCGTCACGACACCGATTCTGAATTCCCCGCTCTCCCGGAAGTTCATCATCGCCGGCAAGAAGATGACCAAAGAGCAGGCGGAGGATCTGGCCAGGCGGCTCCGGAAAAGCGATTGACGATGCCCGGTCTGGGTTGGAACCGGCGGCATGACGTACCATCCGGGAATGGCATTGCTCTCCTATCGAACCGCCGGTGAGTCCCATGGTCCGGGTGTCATCTCACTCCTCGAGGGCCTTCCTCGAGGCGTGAAGGTCGATGCCGAGCTGATCGATTCCGAACTCGTCAGACGACAGGGCGGATACGGCCGGGGTGGTCGCCAGAGGATCGAACATGATCACGCCGAGTTCCTCGGAGGAGTCAGGCTTGGTCAGACCACGGGGGCGCCCATTGCCATCCTGGTTCCGAACAAGGACAGTCGTCTCGACGATCTCGAGAGAACCCCGCCCGTGGAGCGACCGCGCCCCGGACACGCCGATCTGGCGGGAAGCATCAAGTGGCTGACGCCGGATTGTCGCGAGACGCTCGAACGAGCAAGCGCGAGAGAAACCGCGGGACGAACCGCGATGGGGGCGCTGGCCCGATGCTTCCTTCGTGAACTCGGCATTGAGATCTTCGGATTCGTTCGCGGCGGTGGGCCCGATCCGGAAGCGATGTCCTCGACCGAAGTCACGGTGTCGAACTGGAAGTCGCTCCGTGAAGCACGCGATGCCAGTGCCGTCTACATGCCCGACCACGAGGCGAGCGAGCGAATGATCGCTTCGATCCGGCAAGCGAAGATCGACAAGGACACCGTCGGTGGATTGGTCGAGGTTCATGCATTCGGTTGCCCACCGGGGCTCGGATCCTGCGTGCAGTGGGATGAACGGCTCGACTCGCGTCTCGCCGGCGCCGTGATGGGAATCCAGGCATTCAAGGCGGTCGAGATTGGACTGGGGACCGAGTGTGCGAATCGAAATGGATCCGAGGTCCACGATCCGATCCACTTCGATGAATCGGAAACGCAGCAGTCCCATCTTGGTTTCACACGTCCGAGCAACAACGCGGGTGGCCTCGAAGGTGGCATGACCAATGGCATGCCCATCGTGGTCCGTGGCACGATGAAACCGATTTCGACGCTGCTTCGAGGACTCCCGAGTGTGAATCTCGTCAGTCGGAAGCCCGAGGCGAGCCAGTATGAGCGAAGCGATATCAGTGCCATCGCGGCGGCCAGTGTGGTCGCGGAGAACGTGGTTGCCCTAGAAATCGCTCGGGCTGCTCGGGCGAAGTTCGGTGGTGATTCAATGGCCGAAGTCCGAGCGCAATTCGCGTCGTATCTCGAACTTGCCAGAGCATTGCCGAAGACCGATTGAGGCCGAGAAGATCCTCTTCTGGAGTTCTTCGAGATGGACGCCGAGCTGAATTCGAATGATCTACCCACCGTCGCGAGGGCGGTCATCGAGGATCTGCTGGCCGAGCGTTGGCAGGGCGGCGGTGAGATCACGCGTCTCCCAGGCGAGAATCTCAACCTCCTCATACAGCTCAAGAACGGCGAACAGTCGGTGCTCAAGATCACCACCGACGCATCCGCCGACGTCGAACTCGAGGAAGCGGTGCTCGACACGCTCGAAGCTGCGGGAGTCGCGGTCCCTTCGGTGATCCCCGATCGGGACGGTGTTCGAATCGTGCGATTCGGAATGGACGGCGTCGATGCCACCGCTCGCATGCAACGGTTCCTTCCCGGGATGGCGTGGCGGGACGCGGCCGCGTCGCCAACGCTCGGCCGGTCAATCGGTCGAATGCTCGCGGAAGTTCACGCAGCCCTCGTCGGTTTCGATCACCCCGGGGCCGACCGATCGCACTCGTGGGACATCGCCACTTGCAGCCGCCATCGCGCGTCGATCGGCCATGTTGATTCGAAGGCGAGGCGGGCGATTCTTGAGATGGTCCTGCAGGAACAGTCTGCGCTGGTCGAGCCGATGCTCGTGAAATGTCCGCGTGGAATGCTGCATGGCGACGCGAACGACGAGAACATCCTCGTCGAAGGCGATCGGGTCGCGGGTCTGATCGACTTCGGAGACACCTTGCGAGGGGCCTTGGTTCAAGATCTTGGCATCACGCTGGCTTATGCCGCACAACACGGAAGAGTTCCGGACTTCGACCTCGCCGCCGCGATCGTCGCGGGGTATCACGAAGTGCGGCCGCTGCGTTCTGAAGAACAGGATTTGCTCTTCCCGCTGCTGCGCTCTCGACTGGCGACCAGCGCGCTGATCGGAGCTGCTCGTCGGGCGGCGTCGCCCGAGCATGCGACGTGGTATTCACACGAGGAAACGACCTGGCGAACGATCGAGGCCCTTGGCTCGATCGCCCTCGCCACGGGCCGCTCGATGCTCTGTCGCCGAATCGATTCGTCTGGCGACCACAACCGCCCGAGCGATGCGGCGCTCCTGAAGAGACGGCGGTCGATCACTGGCCCGAATCTCTCGGTGAGCTACGACGAGCCGCTGCACATGGTCGAAGGGCGTGGCCAGTACTTGATCGCCGCGGACGGCCGCCCCTATCTTGATCTCGTGAACAACGTCTGCCACGTCGGGCATTGCCATCCCCGGGTGGTCGACGCGCTCTCCAGACAAGCTGCCACGCTCAACACCAATACTCGATATCTCCACGAGGGCTTCGTTGAATATGCGGAGATGCTGGCAGCGCGTCTCCCCGATCCGTTGGACACGGTCTTTCTGGTGACTTCCGGGTCTGAGGCCAACGAACTGGCGCTACGGATCGCGCGGGCCGCGACCGGTGCGACGGATGCGTTGGTGATCGACGGCGCGTATCACGGCCATACCGGCAACTGTGTCGCGATGAGCCCGTACAAGTTCAATGGGCCCGGCGGCGCGGGACGACCGGAGTGGGTTCATGTGGCCCCGAGCCCGGATCGTTACCGAGGGTTGGTGCGTGGCGATGGCCATGACCATGACCATGAGATTGACATCGGTGCAGCGTACGCGCTCGAACTCGCGACGACGATCGAAGAGGCGTGCGCCAAAGGGAGATCCATTGCCGCATTCTTCGCAGAGCCCATCCTGTCTTGCGGCGGTCAGATCCCGCTCCCCAGCGGATATCTCGCGGCCGCGTTCGAGCATGTTCGCCACGCGGGCGGGCTTTGCATCGCGGATGAAGTCCAGGTTGGATTTGGCCGAGTGGGTGATGCATTCTGGGGATTCGAGCTCGACGCCGCGGATGGTGGGGGATCAGTCATTCCCGACATCGTGGTGATGGGGAAACCGATCGGCAACGGACATCCGATTGGCGCGGTGGTCACCACTCGCGCGATCGCCGAGGCGTTCGCCAATGGCATGGAGTTCTTCTCGACCTTCGGCGGCAATCCCGTGAGTTGTGCGGTTGGGAAGGCGGTGCTGGAAGTGATCGAAGAAGAGAGTCTGCAGTCGCGTGCCGCCACCCTCGGCCGCCGATTCCTCGATGGTCTTCGAGATCTTCAGACCCGACACGAGGTCATCGGCGACGTACGTGGCCGAGGCCTTTTTCTCGGCATCGAAATGGTCCGTGATCGCAATACGCGTGAACCGGCGGCGGAGGCCGCCAATGCCGTGGTGCAGTCGATGAAACGCAACGGCGTGCTTCTTTCGACGGACGGACCACTGCATAACGTCATCAAGATCAAGCCTCCGCTGGTGTTGAACGAGAATGACGTTGACATGGCTCTCCGGCTTCTTGATGATGCGATGAGCTGAATACACCAAACCGGAGCTCGATCATCTTCACTTCAAGCGTTACCACGATGCTGTGTCTCTCATTCGGCGCGACCGCTGCCGATCTGCCGCGATTCGCGCCGCCGGTCCCGCTCCGTGCCAACGGCGAAGTGATCAATGTCACCACGGGCCATGCGGCGCCGTGCATCATCGATTTCGACGAGGACGGCGTGAAGGATCTCTTGGTCGGCGAATTCGGGAGTGGCGCGTTTCAGGGCGAGACGACTGGCGAGTCTTCACCCGGCCATCCCTGGGCGGCGGGAAAACTCCGCGTGTATCGAAACACCGGGACCGACCGGACGCCAAGCTACGGCGACTTTCACTATCTGCAGGCCGGTGGTCAGGACGCGCAGGTACCCATCACCTGTTGCGTGAGTTTCGTGCCACAGTTTGTCGACTTCAATGGCGATGGTCGGACGGACCTGGTGACCGGGTCCTACCCCGGCGACATTTACTTCTACGCTCGGAACACCGACGGAGGATTCGACGCGCCCGTGCTGCAACGAGACGTCGATGGCAATCCCGTGCATCCGCGAGCGAAGTTCCGTGAGACGGTCCACGATATCTCATCGATTACCGTGGAACTGCATGACATGGATGCCGACGATGATCTCGACATGGTCATCGGTTCCCGTCTGAATGGCTGCTATACCGTCGAGAACTTGGGGACCGTCACGAGTCCGAAGTGGGCCACGTCGAGCCCACCCATGAAGACCGCAAGTGGAAAAGCCATCGGCGGATGGGATTACGGTTCCAACGTCCATTTTGCCGACTGGGACGAAGATGGTCGAAGTGACATCGTGGTCGGTTCGGAGGGTGGGGGCGTCTTCTGGCATCGGAACCTTGGCGCGGAGAATGCGCCGAGTTTTGGCGAGATGAAAACGCTGCTTCTGGAGCAGCCGATCGATGAGCACTTTCTGAAGTTGGAAACCCCCATGTGGCCGAGCTCGCGGGTGAAGGTGCACGTCGTCGATTACGACGGCGACGGCCTGCAGGACCTTCTGGTGGGCGACTTCGGGATGAAGTGGTCGCGAACCCAGACCTTGAATGCGGCGCAGAAAGCCGAGCTTCGGCTGCTTGAAGCCGAGCTCCAGGAGATCTGGGACGCGTCCAGCGAGGAAGTCGAGAAGCTCACCAACAATGATGAGCGCGGGGAGTACTTCGATGCGCAGTCGAAGAAGACCGCGCCTCTCCGAGAAAGAATCGATGAATTCGAAACGCATCGACACGAATCAACGGGGTACGTGTGGTTCTTCAAGCGGCTTCCCTCAGGCGTGGCTCCCGTCGGAAGCATCGCTCAGGAACCCAAGGTTTCGCCGCGGCGTCGCGTGAAATTACTCTCGCTTGGCGCGGATCTGACATCGTCGGATTCGTTTCCGGTGACCATGGTCGTTCCCATCCCCAAGGGTTGGACGGCCTGCGGCAACGCCGAAGTAATGGCCTCGGCAAAGTCAATCGGGCTCGCCACGTCCATCGAGTGGACGCTCCCTGACGGCTGTTCGGTCAGGGATGTCAGCTGGCAGGATGCCGACGAGCACGGGCTCTACGACGGCACTTTCATGATCGAAGCCATCATCGATGCCTCTGGAATCGAGCAGGTTGGCGCCGGGATGATTGTGGCTGATGTTCGCTATCAACGTTGCGACAAGAAGAGCGGCATCTGCGTGCTCGAGAATGATCGGGTCGAACTTCCCGTCACCCTGTCGCCCTGATCTTCGATTCAGACTTCCGGCGCGGGCTCACGAGCACCGCGCCTGCCGGCGATGACGATCCTATCGGTCAAGGAAGTTCGCGGAGTCGAAGACCCCGGAATTCGAGCGGTGAGCCTTCGCTCTCCAGAGCGAGGTAACCGGTGCTCGGTGAGCACTGGTTACCACCCGAGACTTCGACGCCATTCACCCAGAGCCGGACTTCGCCGTTGATGGCGCGGATGTAATAGTGGTTCCACTCGCCGGTGTCGCGGGTGGTCTCCTTCGTCGGGAAGCTTCGGCGTCCGTTGGGGGACGTCGGTGGGAAGGGCTTCATGGTGGAGGCGCCGACGGGAAAGACATCCCCATGGCAGGTGAACCAGTTGGCCTTGTTGCCACCCTTTTCGTAGGCCGCCTTGTATCCGAGATCGAGCACCTGAACCTCGATCCCTTCCGGCAGTCCGGGGCCCTTGAGACGGTCCATCGACTCGATCGGCGACCAGAGGAAGATCCCGGAGTTCCCCGCGTCCTTGAGATGGCGCCATTCGCAGACCATTTCAAAGTTCGTGTACGGCTTGACGGAACGGATGACACTGACCGGATTTCCGCTGCAGGCCACCGCATTTCCCTTCCAAGTCCAGGTATCGGCGAGCCCGTTCACGTTGGTGAAATCCTTCTCGCCCAAGTCTCGAAAACCCGGCGCGGTGCCATCGACCATCGCCGATGGTCCCGACGGTGCCGGCGGCGCATCCTGTGAACGAGAGGCATCGACGGTGTTCAGAGAGCCAGCCAGAAGGAGCCCGGCGGTGAGCGCGACGAATGATGTGATCTTGAAGGGCATCGGTGAACCTCGTTCTGGTTTTGAGAGAAGTCGAAGAGCGGCTCAACGGGGAGCCAGATTGAGAATAACAACCGCCAACGGACTCCGGTCTGATTCCAGTGCAGAACCGGCGAGGGAGGCGTTTCCACCGGAGACGGCGTCCTCGTGATGCGCGGAGAGCCTCTGGAGCCCTCGCCTTCTATGAAAAACCCCGAACTCCATGTTCTGGAGTCCGGGGTTGAGTCATGTATCGCATGACCGTCCTGGCGGTTCGTTGCCGTCTCTGCTCGAACTCAGGCGTTGCTTTCGGTGTCACTGTCGGTGTCAAGCGCCTTGCGACAACGGGCATGGAGATCCGCCAGATGGGCGTTGATGGTGGGATCTCCGGCTCGGTCGCCGGCGGCTCCGTTGGTCATCATCATGATCGCCACGAGTTCGCCTCGAGCAAGGGCCGGGAGATCACTGGAAGCACTCGGCGTCGCGATGACGCCTGCGAGTCGGTCGACGTAGGTCCGTTGCAGGTTCCGGCGATAGACATCGATCTCGATCGCGTCCTGGCCAGCCATCTCCGAGAAGATGCCGTTGCGAAGGTCGTCCATCATGTCGGCAGGAGCGTACGCGTCATCGCCGACGCGGCCGGCATGCTCAGACATTCGGTCGACCCGCCGGGCGCTGAGTAGGGAATTCACGACCCGCGACTGGCTCGAAAGCACGCGATCGGCCACACCATTGCCGGTGAGTCGATCAATCACGTCATTCGGCATCATCGCGGTTGGGGTTTGCAATGCGTTCTCGACCAAGAAGGCGACCGCCGCACGCTGTCGATCCGATTCGAGCGGGAAGTATCGCTGATCGGCCTGGCCGTACCAGATGTTGATCTCCTCGACGCCGCCGACCAAGCCGGCAACGTGGCCCATCTCACGATTCCACTGCGAGAAGATCGCGTCGTACATGTTGGCCAGCAGGTCGTAGTTCTTGCCGGGGGCGCACGATGCCTCGACCACCAGATTCGTGATCCGTTCGAGATTCGCAAGGCCCAGACGGGTCGCTTCGATCGCATCATCGGTGAGGTCTTCGGTCTGTGACGTGTAATCGCCGCCGCCGCCGAAGCGGAGCATCGGGTCGTCGACCTGTCGGGCGATGATCGCCTCGAGTTCGGCGGTTTCATCGGCATTCGGCGGGAACTGTCGATAGCCCCAATCGATCGAGTACAGGTCATAGGGGCCGATCGCAGGCATCAACGCGGCGCCATCACCGGGCTGGGCGACGTAGTTGAAGCGGGCGTAATCCATGATCGACGGCGCGGTGCCATTCTTCTTGGTCCACTCGGGATCGCGGAGTTGCTCGACGGTGTAGCTGTTCGAGGCCTTGAAGTTGTGCGGAAGGCCCAGCGTGTGCCCGACTTCGTGGACGACTACGAATTCGACCAGTTCACCGACCAGGTCGTCGGGCATGGGAAGTTTCTGGGCGCGTTCGTCGGTGGCGGCACACTGGGCGAAGTACCAGTCGCGGGCCAATTTCATCACGTTGTGATACATCCGCACGTCCGCCTCGAGGATCTCTCCGGTGCGCGGATCGTGCACGTGCGGGCCGAACGCGTTTTCTGTGGCACTGGGTACCCAGCGGATCACGGAGTACCGGGCGTCTTCTGCGTCCCATTCCGGGTCTTCGCGGGGATCCGGTGCGTATTCGGCGCGGATGGCGTTCGAGAAGCCGGCGGCCTCGAATGCGGTGGCCCATTTCTCGATGCCCCGCTTCACGAATGGCTTGAACTTGTCTGGGACGCCGCGGCCGACGTAGAACACGATCGGCTTCACGGGATCGGACATCTCTGCATCGGGGTCCTTCTTCTCGAGCCTCCAACGCGTGATGAAGCGATCGCGTTCGAACTGATGATTCTGCATCTGGGCGTAGTCTTCGAAGCCAACTGAAAAGTAGCCAACGCGTTCATCATGCTCCCGCGGCTTCATCGGATTGTCCGGGAGTTTCACCATGCTGTGATGAACGACCGCGGTCACGGTTCCCCGCGGACGACTTGCTCCGCCAAAGCCGCCTGGCCCGCCGCGCCGCCCCGCGGTGGCGCTCGCTTGTCCGGGCGCGTACGTGGCCAGAACCTTGGTTTCGACGTTCCCGGGGAAGGAGCGAACTTCCTCGATGAAGGTCCGTCCGCGATCGAGGCTGCCGGCACCGAGACTTCGTTGCACGTTCGCTTCGCTGTGATTTGATCGGAAAAAGTTAGTCACCTTGATGACCGGTGCCTGGTCCTTGCCGTAGGCCTCGATGTCGAAGACCGCGATGATGGGGTCAATGCTGCTGGCCTCGACGGCGATCTTGACCGCGTCTTTGGTGTCGGCCCGCATTCGGAACTGCGCGTCGCGAAGCAGGATCTTCTCGCCGCGTTTTTCAAATCGGACCACGCGATCCTGCACCGGGCTTCCGGCATATGCGGCGCCAGCGGTGGTTCGAGCAATCTGCACGACCCAGAGGATGTCGGTATCGAGCGTTGGAGGCGGGATCTCAAAGAAGAGGTCTTCGTCGATGCGATGAGTGTTGATGAGGCCGATGTCGGTGACCGCCTTGTCGGTGATCACGTCGTCGTAGGACTTGGGTTCATCGACTTTCTTCGCGGCGGCGTCGGGTCGAGCGGGTCCATTACTACCGCCTTTTCCTCGACGTCCCATTTGGGCGTCGGCATCGACCGCCAACGGGCCGGCGATCACGAGGGCGAGGGCCAGAAGCGAGAGTGGCCGGAACGGTCGGACGGTGGTTGTGAAGTCGTGCATGTCTGGATCCTGATCTGCAGTTTGGAAGGACGATTTGAAGAAGCGCGGATTCGATTCGAAGGTCTGAACATCTAGACATCCGAACATCCGGAGATCTACCGTGGAGGGGGGACGGGGTTTCGAAACCCCACGCTCGCCCTTCCTTATAAAGGATGCGGCGGGAATTCGGACAGAGAATTCCGGATTATTGAGGAGCCCACGCGTTCCGCATCGCGGCTTCGACCAGCGACGCAGGTGGCGTTGGCCGACCTCCATAGGCTCGACAGGCGATGGCGAAGTCGGTTCTCGATCGAGCGCGGGGCTCAATGTCCAGCCCGTCGATCAGCACCGTCGGTGATCCAAGCATCCGGTGGGCGGTCGCCTCTTCGGGCGTTCGAACCACGATGGTGCGAACGCCAACGTTCTGAATCCCAAGTTGGGCGGCGATCGACCGCACCAAGGCGGCGGTCGGTGCGGCACCAGGGCAATCCTCGACCACCACGATCACGATCGCATGCTGGCTGGTTCGGGCGGGAATCACGTCGTCATCGGAGGCTGCCGAATACGAATCGGACGATCGACACCCTGCGAGAACGAGCAAGGTCACGACGGCGAGGGATCGTGTTCTGGGGAAGAAAGCCATGGTCAACATGATGCCTCAAATCGCCGTTGGGCGTCGTGAATCCGCGTAAAGCGAGTTTCGAGTGGCGGCCACCCCAAAATACGACTTCGCCAGCCAGTCCACCCCCCCCAAAAAAGCGCATCCAATGTTCTAATAAGCGACGTCTTGATCGCACATTCGCGCGACCGACCGATTGCAAGCAACATCAGAGAGAGAAAAGAACATGCTGAAGCACTTCGCCGCCGGATTCTTCGTGTGCGTCGCCAGTACGGCGTTCGCGGGGTCACCCGCCACCGAGCCGGCCGCACCTGCCGCCGTCGCAGCCCAGGACGCACCGATGACCCTTCCGTCTTCGTGGAAGGAATTTGTCGCGGCCCGACTGGAAATGGGCGATTTCGGTGACTGGTCGACATCGGGTACGACGGAAGCCATGTGGGAGGGGATTCCCTCCGGTCTCAAGTACACCAACACGGATCGTTCCGAGCTCTCGTCCGATGGTTCTTACATCTCCATGTCAAACATGATGCGGACCGAGGACGGCAAGGTCATGTCGATCGGCGGCGGAATCATCTACTGGGATGCCAAGAGCAAAAAAGTCATTGGTTCTTACTCAGGCTTCGATTTCGGTAAGCCTTTCTCGGGTCCACAGGCGCTGGTCGGAATGAACGGCATGGGTGAAAAATGGAACTACGTCGAGACCAGCAAGGGGAAGACGACGTCATACGTCAGTACCAGAATGTTCACCGGTTTCAATACCAAGTCAAACAGCGTTCAGCGCAGTGACGGAAGCGGCCCGAAGCAGACCACGACCATGACGCGGTCCAACCCGATGGATTACTTCAAGCAGCACTTCGACGTCGCCGGCACCTGGGAGCAGAAGACCGACGGCGGCATGACGATGATGACCACCTCCACCTGGGGACTCGACGGTCGAGGCCTGTTTTCCAAGGAAGGCATGAAATTTCCCGATGGAACGATCGCGGAGACGGGCGGTAGCGCGATGTGGTGGGATGCGGCGACCGGCACGGTCCGAAGCCACTATCTCAACAATGTGGGCATCACGGTGATGGGCGAGGTCACTTCCTTCACCGTCGATGGCGACACCGCGACGATGGTGACCATGAACACCGGTTCGAACTCGGCGGGGCAATCACTCACCACCACCATCACCCAGGTGTTGAAGGGTGACACGCTGACCGTCACCTTTAGTGACATGCGGATGAACGGCATGCCGTCGACGCCCAAGTGGGCCGAAAAGCCAATGGTGACCACTCGCGTTTCGAAGAACTGATCGCCCCGCGGTTCTTGCGTCGTCACAAAATAAGACACGCCGGAGCCGGATTCGTCCGGCTCCGGCGTTTTTATTCAGGTACTTCTCAGACGGTTTCATCCGTTTCATCTGCCTCGTTCGCCTGGTCCGCAGCGCTGGGGCCGGCTTCAGCCTCGGCTTTCACGGCTGCGGCGGCTTTCGCTGCGGCCACCCGGCACTCCGCCTCCATGAACACCCGCTTCACGTCGGGGTGCGCCGCGCGGATCTCGCGGGTCAATCGGTCGATCGCCTTCTCGACGTCGCCGGCGTGAAGTTCGTCCCGAAAATCAACACTCACATTGAGCAGGATGAAGTTCGGACCCATGTGCAGGGTGAGCACCTCGTTGACACTGACGATCGCATCGACTTCTGCGGCCCGAGTTCGAACATCTGCGATCAGTTTCGGGTCGGCGGCTTCACCGATCAGGAGCGACTTCGTCCGCACCGCCATCCACACCGCGGTGAACGCGAGAATCACGCCGATGCAGAGGGTGGCGATGCCGTCGAAGATCGGCATTTCGAGCCACTGGTTCAGGACGAGTCCGACGAAGGCGACGGCCAAGCCAAGCAGCGCCGCGGTGTCTTCGAAGAGCACCACGAACGTGGTCGGGTCTTTGGAAGCCTGCACCGCCGCGGGAAGCGATCGCGGCCCCTGAAAGCGGCGAAACTCCTTGTACGCCATGTACCACGCCACGCCCTCGAAGATCATCGCTAGGACGAGCACCACGTAGTTCACCATCGGACTGGTGACCGGCTCGGGGTGCATGATCCGATGGAAGCCCTCGTAGAGCGAGATCCCGGAACCGAGCGCGAAGATCAGGATCGCCACCACGAAGGACCAGAAGTAGATCTCCTTGCCGTGGCCGAAGGGGTGCCGGGCGTCGGCAGGGGCTTGCGCCTTCTTGATGCCGAAAAGAAGGAGCCCCTGGTTGCCAGTGTCCACCAAGGAGTGGATGCCCTCGGCCATCATCGCGGACGACCCGGTGATGCTGGCGGCCACGAATTTCGTGATCGAGATCAGCGAGTTGCCCACGAGGGCGGCGTAGATGATGGTCTTGTTGCCGGATGCCATGTGAGCAGGGTACCCCTCAGGCTCCGGCGTGTCAGGCGGCGGGAGGGGAATCACCTCGAGCCCTTCGATCGAGCTGTTCACCGCGTCGTACTCGATGACATGATCGGCATGGACGCGATGCCGGAGACCGCCGCTCTAATGCGCCCGACTCCCGAAAGAAGAAGGCGCATCGCCTCCGGCAGAGGAGCCGGAGGCGATGCGGGTGGATTGACGTCTCTCTTTCGGGGTGCGTCAGTTCTTCTGGCCGATCGCGGTCTGGTTGGTGCCTGCTCCGCCGATGATCGGCGACCAGTGTGCGGCCCGCCGCTTCCATTCACCGTTCTCCTTGACGAAGACCACCGTGACGCGGGTGAGGTAATTACTGACCGCGGTGGCGCCCTTGGCTTGCATGGAGCCTTCGGCATAGAAGGTGGCGACCGCGGCCTGCCCCGGAACCACCGTGGTGATCTCGATGTCCTTCGCCATGATGTTGAGGCTCGTGTAGTCGGGGAGTGACATGGAATTCTTTACGTGCTGCCGGAGACCGCCGCTTGACCAGAACTCAACCGAACCATCCTTCGAGATGATCCCTTGGACCTGTCGGTTGTCGCGATTCGAATCGGCCTGATTCTTCAAAATCATCGCGGTGATGTCGGCGGCATCGGTCTCGCCGGTGAGCTGAGGGTCGGCGGTCGTGGAGGCGACGACCGAAAGCGCGGGGCCGATGAGCGCGAGCGAAAGAAGGACGACGGTGATTTGCACGATGCGAAGGACGGGCATAAGTTTCTCCAGTGATTTTGAAAGAGGAGCCATCAAGCGATGGCACGGCCCTCTCTGATACGCGTCCGAGTGTACTCTCTTCGTTGGTGACCAAAGGATCCTCGCTGAGCGTCCGTGTCACCGTTATTCTCGTGGCGGTTCGAGGCGATGATTCTCGGCGTTCCGATTTCAAGGAGAGTTCAACATGCCCACGAGCGTCGCCATCGGTCGATCGGGAATTTCAATCGCCGCGGTACTTCTGGTGTTGGCGGTGTTGTCGACGGGCGTCAGCGATCCGCGCACCGCGCACGCCCAGGATGCGTCGGCGGGTGCGACGGTTCCCGAGGTCGAGATCGAAATCGCACATCGCGGACTGCACGGGTACATCGGTAGTCACGCTGGCGCGTCGCCGGAGACCCACCGCTATGGCGCAGGTTTCTATGCGTCGGTCTGGTCGTTGATCGACCGGCCGATCCGCAACTTCCAGATCGGCCTTCCTTCGACTTGGCTCACGCCGGACAACAGCGACAACCGCACCGAGCCGCTGTGTCCGCCCGGGACCATCGCTCGTGACAACTGGCCGGAGCGCGGGCCGACCTACGGGAGCGTTTTTCAGACGATGGAAGGCGGCCTTGGCTATTGGGCGGGCAACCGATTCCACTACGGTCCGCCGAAGTTCAGCATGAATGCGACGCCCAACTGCTACAGCACCGAGGTCGCGTCGCCGGGTTGGCCGTTCTTTCACAGCAGTGAGCCGTTGGCCGATGACATGCTCGGCATCGCCCAGGTCAGCAACCGCCTGTTGATTCCTCCGGATGGAATGACCTTCGATGGAAGCCCGATGGGCGAACTCCTGGGCTATGCGTGGATGGCGCTGCCGTTGACCGAACCTCGGGATGACCCGCAGCCGACCGGCGATCAGAGTTGGACGCTTTTTCTTGATGCGAAAAACTTCAAAGGTCCGCTTGCCTATTACTTGCCTGAATGCTGGAGCCGCATCTCCCGCGATTTCCACTTTGATCACGGCCGGTGTCTCGATGCCCGACCCTCGGCGGGTGGCATGGCGGGGTCGATGGAGATCAATACGGTTCCGGAGTTTCGTATGACGACCGAGGACGGAGACGTCTTCACGAAGATCCCGCAGTTGCAGTTCCCCGTCGACGACCAAGGCCGAACGGTCTTGGTAAGAGACGTGACCATGTACTCCAAAGCGGCGCTCTACGACGACGTCCTTCGTTGGCGGAAGGGTGGTCCCGCGCCGAGTGGCGCGTTTCAGCCGACCGGCGCCATGACGCCGACGGTTGGTACCGGCGAAGTGACCTACCGCCAGGACAAGAAGAAAATCACTGGGGTCAACGGGCTTGCCACGCCGACGGTCTTTCCCGGAAACGTCTTCGGACTGCAGTGGACCGATCCGAGCGTGATCAAGGATGGGGTCGCCCGGTTTCCCACCTACTTCCGCGACGAGGGCGAGACCCGATCCCGCATTGCCGCCGCGGACGTACCGGCCGAGAGCGGTCTGGTAGAGAAGGTGTTCCCTGGTCCGAGGCCCAACCCCGAGCCATATTCCGCGGAGCCGTTAAAAGGTTCGTGGGCAACGCCCGGCCCGAAGGCGGGTCCGTTTGAGACCACGCTTGCCGACGGTTCCACGGTGCGGTACTCCTGGTACCGATTCATCGACCAGCCATGCTTCCAGCAGTTTGACTGGACGCAGACCCAGCGAAACGCGTTGCAGCGGATGATCGTGAAGATGCACCGCCACTGGAAGATCGACGACGAGTATCTCCCAGGGCGGAGCGGCGGCGAACTCGCAAGCTTCGATCCGGCCCTCTTCGTGACGCCGCCGAAGGGGCTGGAGCTCGGCTACGTCCCGATCGTGACTTGGCAGGGGATCAAGTAAAGGGCGACGGTGGTGAGCACCAAAGGGCGGTCGGCCTGTGGACCGCCCGGGGAAAATAGCGTCGGCAGAAAAAGTTTCGCAATGTCGGTCAGCGAGACGGACTGAAGGCGTCAATACGTCCACGCTGAACGATCACTCGCCATTCCAACAACCTGTTCCTGAGAGAAATACGTGCCCGTCGAGACCGATTCCGGTCCCGGCGATCATTGCTGCCTGTCCGCCCTTCAAGACGATCATCCTCATCATCCTCATCATGTTCATCACCCCGGCCCCCAGAAAGGACCTGCCCTTGACCAAGACTCTCCCCGCCGACGACCTGGCGCCCAACCTCTGGATCACCCTTCGCGAGCGTCTCGACGCCGATGGACGACCGATCGATCTCGAGCGATTCGAGTTTCGCAACGCCAGCCCGGAGGCCCCGGAGATCAATGGCGAGTCCGATGCCGATTCTCCCGACGAGCATCCGACGGTCTTGATGCGTCGCCGGAACTTTCCGGTGCCGCCGGGGACACCCCTCAAGGTCCTCGCGTCGAGTGTTCCCTACATCTATGTGTCGGTCCTGGCCCCAGATGGTGACGAGGCTGGACCGGTGATTCTGGATGTCCGGAAGCACCCGGTGGTACGACTCGATGATTCGGTGCCGGAGGCGATCCAACGGTTCGCGAGGGCCCAGGCGAGGAAGGCCCGTCGGCAGGCGGCGCGAGAGGTGGAAGAGAAGGCGATGCGACGGCAGTACCTGTCGCAAGCGTTCAAGGATGTGGACGCGGCAAGGCCAGAAGGCGATGATGATCATGCCCCTGACGTATCAAGTGGCCCAGATGACGGGGGCAAAGATCGCGGTCGGGTCACCGATCGCCGCCGATCTCGCCGTCATGATCATCCCGACATCGATGACATGGCCTGACATGGCCTGACCTGACCCGACCTGACCGCGGGGCAGTCCACCCGTCGAGATACCCGCCGCGCTTGCACGTCGCGCACCCCACGCAACGTTCCATCACCCGACGAGTTCGGGTCTGGTGCCGTCACCGGCCCGACCCAGCTCGTCCAAGGTCGTGCAGGGTCGTGCAGGGTCGTGCAAGGTCGTCCGAGTTCGTTCATGGGCAATCGCGTTGGCGTATGCCATCGATTCGCCCGCATCCCCTTCATTTGAAAGGAGCCCATACCGCATGACTGCCCAAGTACCCGACCGCATCAAGTTCCGACCCGACGGTGATACGCATCCGCTCTGCGAAAACCCACTCGGCGCCTTCCTCCATTGCGGGGGTATCGGCCAGTCTCGTGGGCACATGGTGGCTACCAACAACTGGCGAGGCTATGTCGCCACCTGGCTATTGCATCAAGATCGACTCTGGCTCGCGGGCCTCTCGTCGCGCGGCGGCCGGATCATCGCGCGTCGCCGGCAAGCCGTTGATCCGGAGACTGGCGCCACGAGCAAGGAATCTACGGACTCTTTAGAGGTTCGAGCGGCGATGATCGATCGGGAGGAGCGGCCCTTCTCGATTGACGGTCTCTTCCCTGACGCTGATCGAGGCGCGGACGAGCCGGTGTTTGCCGAGTGGTATTCGGGGGAGCTCCGTATTCCCGAGGGCGAGCAGTTGCAGTACGTCCATGGCGGATACGGAAGTACCTACGAACGTGACCGGCTGATCCTGATCGAGCGAGGGCGGGTGGTTCGGGCGTGGGTCCGGACGAACGAGCCGCCGGAACCGCGGAATTCATTTTGGAATCAGCACCCGGACGAAGATGAATCGGGCGAGCCGGGGCCACGCGACGACGGTGATCCGCCGAAACCCGAGGCATGAGAACGCGCGCCGCATGTCAAGCATGTCAAGCATGTCAAGAATGTCACGAGTGATCATGGCGGCCATGGCGATCCGGTGGTCACTGGTGTGTCGCAAATCCCAAAGGCAAAACCGAAGGCAAGACCCAACGTTCGTGAAGACTCTTCACGAACCTCGGTGGAAAACTCACGTGCAATTCGGTGGACAACTGGCGAATAACTCGTGAATTGACGTCGTGTCCCGCCGCGGTTCGCGCATCGCGTCACAATCGGCGCGGCGGGCAACCGCGTGGTCGCGTCGTTTGATTGCATGCCCACCGCGAGCTGTTTCATCACATCAAGAAGAGTTGTTCCTCCGACGCCTTTGTGGGTCGGGCCATGTTGATCATGTTGATCATGTCGATCGGCACCGATGGTGATGAAGCGCGTTCAGGCGGAGCACACGGATGTGTTCCGGGAGAGATCCGGACCGACTCGAGCCAAGGAAGGCACTGCCATGACCACACCGATACCGATGGATGATCTTCGCCGCGACTTATGGGTGACGATTCGCGACGAGATGACGGAGGTCGACGTCCCGTCATTCGGCACGAACATGGACATGGACATTCGGCAACTCTGGCGGCAGCTGCGGGCCCGGACCCCGGTGAGGCCGGGTACGCCGATGCGGGTCATCGCGGTCGACCTGCCATTCATCTACCTGGCGGTCTTGGAGCGTGACGGCAAGGAAGCGGGTCCGCTCATCCTCGACCTCAGAAGGTTCCCCGTGGTCGCGATTTCGGAAAGCGTCCCCAAGGCGATCCTCGAGTTCGCCGAAGCGAAGTTGTTGATCGACTACGAGTACTCGCTCACCGAGGTCGCCGCCCAGGCGTCCTTCGAAGCAAAGGCTGAGATCGTCAAATTCCAGTTGCTCGGCGACGCGATGAATCACGACGCGTCGGACGACGATGACAACGACAACGACAACGACAGCAGCGAAGACGACCGCGACAACAGCGACGACAAAACCGCCACAAACCGCCACGGCCACCCGAAAAACTCCCGCCCGCACCACGACAACGGCGATGAGAGCGACGGCGGCGAGTCAGAGGACGAGCAAAAGAACGGCACGCCGTGGCTTCGCGAAGACGACGAGGAGGCGGCGTAGGGGGGGGTCGAGGCCGAGCGTGGTTTCAGGTTCCTAGATTCGATTCGGAATCATCTTCGTCGGCGCCTTCACCAGCGACTGTGGTGGGCCGCTCCAAGTGCGCTTGAAGCTTGGGTTCTGGCATGTCCTTCAATCCGCCTGGCTTGGCGCAGCCGATTTGCGCACCGCGAGCGGCAGTGATTTCGACGAGCGCGACCTCGAGATCGCGCTGCTGATATGCATTTGGTTCATCCGACGTCGTGTTACGGGAATGGAATCGTCGTAGCCCGGAGTCGACTTAAACCTCACCAGCTTTCGCTTCTTGGAGGATCGAGGTTTCGAGCCTGAGTGGGCGCGATTGATCGGGCCATTTGACAGGCTTGGTCAGCACGCTGAGCACACGGAGTTTCCAATCCGGGTTCTAGAGTCCGGAGTCGTTGTCCGCGTTGGCGGCCGTTGTTGAAGCACTCGATTTGCCCATAATAAAACTGATATAGATCAACCAGGGGCGATAATGGGCAAATTTCAGACGGCTTGATCAAACCCGGACTCAGGTTCGGTATCGTCTAACTCAGGAAAAGGTAGAGGGAAACCAAAGCCAACTCAACGAAGTCGAGCGATCCTTAGGATCGCGCTTCATTTTTATCAACGTGAAATGGGAAAAGAGATCTCTATGTATTTGAGAATGACTTGTATCGCTGCGTCTGCACTTGCACTCGGCAGCGTCGCCAACGCCGACATCGTCTACAGCGACTTCACTGATACCGCTCAGGAAGGTGACAGTGTCTCGTTCGAAATCAACGGGCTTAACTATGAATTCGGCATCCAGACAGGTGGACCGCTCAATTATGCCTACATCACCACCACGAGCGAAGGCGCTGGCATCTTTGTTCCGATTGCGACTCCTTTGAACGCACGCAACTTTGCTGCGGGCGCCAACATCGGCACGATCACCTCGGTGCTCAACATGTTTCCGCTCGGCGGCGGTAGCGAGAACGTCAACCTGACCATGTACGACTACGTCTCAGGTGATGGAGATTTCGCTCCTGAGACCACGGGTTACGCTGGTTTCGGCTTTGGTAGTGGCGTCGACTTCAACTACGGTTGGATCGAGTTCACCCTGTACGCCGAGGGAGATTTCGAGTTCATCGACATCAACGGTTGGGCCTACAACGACGTCGTCAATGAGTCGATCACCGTCGGACAGATCCCAGCTCCAGGCGCATTCGCCCTGCTCGCACTCGGTGGCCTCGCCGGCCGTCGTCGTCGACAAGGCTGATACGACTCGATCAATAAGAGAATGAAACAACGCCCGTCCCGGTCTACCGGGGCGGGCGTTTTCATGGAATGTGCACGCCATTCCAGAAGACCCGGGGCAGCCGGCGGATTGCTCCACGGCGCGGCGAGTGAGTGCGTGGCGCCGGGGCTTCGCCTGCTCAGGCTTCGACGGCGGCGGTCAGTTCATCGAGGTATCGGTGCTTCGCAAGCAGTTTGGCGAGGGCCACGACGTCCGACATCGCTCGGTGCGCCTGGCCGGGGTCGATGTCGTGGTGGGCGATGAGATCCTGGAGCCTTCCGTTTGGCATGCCATGCGACTTCCACGCGATGCCTCTGCAGGAGCAGAGCCAGTGGCACGTTTCGGACTCTGGCACCAGGCTCTGAAGGAAGCGTCGGTCGAACGAGGCGTTGTGGGCCACGACGACGTCACATCGGTTGAAGAGGTCGCCGACCAGGCTCATATCAAGTCGTTGCCCGCGGAGCTTGGACATGGAGAGGCCATGCGCGGCCTGTGCATGCGGATTGATATTGCAGGCTGGCTCGCGGAGGCCCTGATATCTCCCCAGCTCCCGGAGTCGGGTGCCGTCCCGATGAAGGAGAAGGCCAGCAAACTCCACGATCTCGTCGTGGCGAGTGAGCCCCGTCGTTTCGGTGTCGACGATCAGTATCTTCATCGAGTGACGCGTTCCAGAAGTTTGTACATGTCATGCATCTCATGCATCTCGTACTCGCGATCGTGTGGATCGGCGAAGGTGAAGTCCAGAGCCTATCGGATCTGCGTAGCGAAGACGCCGCTACCGATTTAGCCAACGAAGATCTCGTCACGACGACGAACTGAGCAGCCACGCGAGCGAGGGCTTCGCGACGAGATGGCGGACGTCGACGTCCCGTCATTCGACATGGACATGGACGTTCGGCAACTCTGGCGGCGCCTGCAGTCTCGGACCACAG
>JAPKCC010000042.1 GCA_028823105.1 Phycisphaerales bacterium
CTGAGAAGGCTGCTGCGGAAGCTGCTGCTGCCGAGAAGGCTGCCGCTGAGAAGGCTGCTGCGGAAGCTGCTGCTGCCGAGAAGGCTGCCGCTGAGAAGGCCGCTGCGGAAGCTGCTGCTGCCGAGAAGGCTGCTGCTGAGAAGGCCGCTGCGGAAGCTGCTGCTGCCGAGAAGGCTGCTGCCGAAGCCGCTGCTGCCGAGAAGGCCGCCGCGGAAGCTGCCGCTGCCGAGAAGGCTGCTGCTGAAAAAGCCGCTGCGGAAGCCGCTGCTGCCGAGAAGGCTGCGGCTGAAGCTGCTGCTGCCGAGAAGGCTGCCGCTGAAGCTGCTGCTGCCGAGAAGGCTGCCGCTGAGAAGGTTGCTGCCGAAGAGAAGGCCGCCGCTGAGAAGGCTGCTGCCGAAGCGGCTGCAGCTGAGAAGGTCGCTGCCGAGGAGAAGGCTGCCGCTGAGAAGGCTGCTGCCGAAGCTGCTGCAGCTGAGAAGGCTGCTGCCGAGGAGAAGGCCGCCGCTGAGAAGGCTGCTGCCGAAGCGGCTGCTGCTGAGGAGGCTGCCGCTGCTGCTGCCGCTGCTGCCGCAGCGATCGAAGCTGCGACGCCGCGTGGATTTTCGTTCCAGATCAAGAGCCCGGAAGCCGCATCCATTCGGCAGTCGTTTCACGACGAATGCAAGGCAATGGGTGACTGGACGACAGTCCCTTCCGACGAGTTGGTCGCGGGCATCGCGACGCGTCTGGCGCGGGCCGCCGCCGATGGCAAGCCCATCCGACGTTGTGACGCCACGTACCTGATGCTCGGACACGATGACATGCAGGTCATTCCCGCGTGTTCCAACGGTGGAACGGTCTTCGTCGTGGGCAACGACGGTTCCATTCCGCACGTCTACCTGATCCGTGAAAGTGGTCGTGTAAGTGATGACTCGATCGGCGCCGCAGGACGACGATCCCGGCTGACCGGAGATCTCTCATCGACCCGTGATGGTGGTCGGGTCGGTCGATCCATTCGACCCGGAGACAGCCTTCTGGTCTGGGATCGCTGGGACAACTCGCAAGCCTGGAACGGCTGGGTCATCATCCTGGAGAACTGAACCAGGATCCCGCATCGTTCGGTCCGGAAGGTGATATGACGCCGTGCGGGCATCAATCGAAGATCCTCTGATCAACCGGAGCAACGTCAAAGAACGAGCCCTTGGATCTGGCATTCAGATCCAAGGGCACGTGTTCAATCGATGAGAGATTGCCTCAGGCCATCTCGACCAGCATGCTGACCGCGTTGCCACCACCGAGACAAAGGCTGCAGACGCCTTTCTTGCCTCCGGTGCGGGCGAGTTGATGGACGAGGGTGACGAGCACCCGGGCGCCGCTGGCCCCGATGGGGTGACCGAGCGCCACGCCGCCGCCACAGACATTCACCTTGTCCTCGGCGATGCCGAGATGCTTGATGTCGGCGAGCACCTGCGCGGCGAAGGCTTCGTTCACTTCAAAGAGATCGATGTCGGCCTGCGTCAGTCCGTTCTTCTCCAGCAAGGCCGCGATACCGAGGGCGGGGGCAAAGAAGAGTTTCTTCGGTTCGATGCCCACGGTGTTGTAGTCGGTGATGGTTGCGATCGGCGCCAGCCCCAGTTCCTTCGCCTTGGCGAGGCTGGTGACTACGACGGCGGCGCCTCCTGCGGAGATCTGGCTCGCATTGCCGGCGGTCACCGACCCTTCCTTGGTGAAGGCGGGGCGAAGTTTCGCAAGAGACTCGGCGGTACTGCCGGCTCGGATGCCTTCATCCTGTTCGACGCCTGCCCGGGCGTGGCACTGCTCGGCGGACATGGTCACGACCTCATTGTCGAAGTGACCGGCGGCCCAGGCGGCTTCGGCCCGCTGATGGCTCTGGGCACTGAAGCGGTCCTGATCACCACGAGTCACGCCGTACTCGTCCGCGACCCACTCGGCGGAATTTCCCATCGGCCAGTTCTCGAAAGCGCAGGTCAGTCCGTCGTGGGCCATGTGGTCCTGCATGGTCGCGGGGCCGTATTTCACACCACCTCGAACGTGGGCAAAGTGAGGGGCGCGATCCATGTTTTCCATGCCGCCGGCGACGGCAACCTCGATGTCACCAGCCTTGATTGCCCGCGCGGCCTGCATGACTGCTTCGAGGCCCGAGCCGCAAACCTTGTTGATGGTGACCGCCGTGACGGTGTCTGGGATGCCGGCCTTGAGCGCCGCCTGTCGGGCAGGATTCTGGCCCACGCCGGCCTGCAGGACGCAGCCCATGAAGACCTCTTCGACCATTCCGGCATCGAGGCCGGCATCGGCCATCGCCGCCTGGATGGCGACCGCGCCTAGTTCGGGGGACGGCACTCGGCCAAAGCCACCGAGGAACTTCCCGATGGGGGTGCGACGGGCGGCGAGGATGACGGGAGTGGTGGCGTCGCTCATGCGAAGGATTCGTTCCTGAAAGTGTTTCGGGGAGTCGTCTGACGGGGTGCGGCTCGAGTATTCGAGGAGAGTTCGGGCCGTACTTCTCGGATGGGATTGTAGGGGATTCCGATTCCGGTCGATTATGAAGACATGAACAGTCCGGACCATGATCTCGTACATGACAATCTGACCAGCCTCCAGGCGCATGTGCTGGCGGGGGAGGCCAAGCACCCCGGGGCCAAGGGAGATCTCTCGTGGATCCTCTCGGCGATCTCGCTGGCGGGAAAAACCATCGCCAATAAGGTCCGCCGGGCGAGGCTTGATGATGTTTTGGGCGCTCATGGCACCGAAAACGTGCAGGGCGAACAGCAGTTGAAGATGGACGTGATCGCGAACGAAATCATCATGCGATGCCTCGGTGATCGGGCGTCGGTCGCGGTGCTGGCGAGTGAAGAAGACGAGGAACCTCGAATCCTCCGTCGCTCCGGCGAAGGTGGAAAGTACTGCGTGCTCTTCGACCCACTCGATGGTTCCAGTAATCTCGATTCCTGCGTCGGCGTGGGCACCATCTTCTCCGTGACGCTCAACGATGCGACCGAGCCGGACGGGGAGAAGACCGTCTGCCAGCCCGGCACGAGACAGGTCGCCGCGGGCTACATCCTCTACGGCTCGAGCACCATCATGTGCCTTACCACCGGTGACGGTGTCGATATGTTCGAACTCGATCAGGCCATCGGATCGTTCCTGCGGGTCAAGACGAAACTGCGGATCCCCGAACAGGGCGCGACGTATTCGATCAACGAGGCCAATGCGGAGACGTTCCCGGAGGGGTATCAGAAGTACCTCCGCTTCGCTCACGAATCGGGATACACGAGTCGGTACATCGGATCCATGGTTTCGGACGTGCACCGGACGCTGATCCGCGGCGGCGTGTTCATCTATCCACCGACCGCGAAGAACCCGATCGGCAAGTTGCGTCTGCTCTACGAGGCGAATCCCATGGCGATGCTCATCGAGCAAGCCGGTGGGCTCTCCTATTCGGGCGACCAGCCCACGATGCAGATTCAACCGGAGCGACTGCACCAGCGAGTCCCCGTCCTGCTCGGCTCACCCGTGGAAGTCGCCCGGGTCCGTGATTTTCTCTGAAGAGCGACCGTGGAAGGTCGATGATCGACGTCCGCCAAGCGGATCGGATGTTCATCACTTATCTTGAACTTCTCACGATCCGGGGCCGCGCATGGCGCGAGTCCCTGCTTCCGAAAGGGACTCCCATGTCACCGAAGATTCTCGGCATCTCCACCATGGTCGCGTTCGCCTCGATGCTCGACTCGGCGTCGATGGCCGTGGATGGTTGGTACGAGCAGCCGGCGCTGGCCGGGGACACTCTGGTGTTCGCCAGCGAGGGCGATCTCTGGATCGCATCGCTCCCCGATGCGGGGGCGGCCTCATCACCGATCGCCGCGCATCGGCTTACCAGCGGAAGTGGGGTCGAATCGCACCCGGTGCTCAACGCCGATGGGTCGATGGTCGCCTACTCAGCGACCTACGACGGAAATCGCGACGTCTACCTGATGCCGACCGCGGGTGGACCGCCGACTCGTCTCACCTACCATCCGGATCGAGACGTGCCGGTCTGTTTCAGTGCGAACGGACGCAAGGTCGCGTTTCGATCGGCCCGGTCGGCGCCTCAGGGACATCCGACGCTGTACACCGTGTCGCTTGGCGGTGGCCTGCCGAAGTCCGCGGGCTTCGGGCCGTGCACGCTCGCGGATTTCTCGTCGACCGGAAAACAAATCGTCTTCACCCCGTGGTCGAACGAGACTTCGAACTGGAAGGGGTATCGCGGCGGAACCGCTCCGGACCTCTGGATCGGCGTCCCGGATGCAGGCGACTTCCGGCGCTTGACCGATGATCCGGCGAACGACCTTTTTCCAATGTTCATCAATGGACGAATCGTGTTCCTCTCCGATCGCGGGGGGGAACCGAACCTCTTTAGCGTCCGATCGGATGGCCGCGAACTCCGTCAACTCACGATGTTCGAACCGGCTTCTGACGCGCCCACGGCGATCGAAGGCTATCAACTTCGTTGGCCCAGTCCAGATCGACGCCGAGGCGCTGCTCGCGTGGTCTTCAGCCAGGGTGGAGGTCTCGCGATCGCTGATCTAGGCGATGGCACGGCACCGGCGACGATCGAGCGGCTCGCGGTCACCCTGGTCTCTGATCGAGCGATGGCGAGAGTCCGAACCGCAGACGCGCTCGAAGATCTCACGGACTTCTCGATTTCGCCTGATGGGCGGACGCTGTTGCTGGAATCACGTGGAGACCTGCTGACCGTGGCGCTTCGGGATCCGGAGGGCGACTCGATCCCCACCGGCGTGGTGCGACAGATCACGAAGTCCGCCGCGAATCGGGAACGATCCGCCGTGTTCATCGACGACGGCGAGGTCGCGTTGGTGACCGACCGCGGCGGCGAGCAGCAATTGGGGCGGCTCCAACTCGGTGAGCCGGGATCGCCGTACCTCCTGACCGACGATCGTGTCGACTGGCTGCTGGCCGTGGTGGTCGCACCCGACGGCAAGAGGATCGCGATCACCGATCGCACCGGCCGACTGCATCTGCTGGAGTTGTCGACGGGAAATCTCAAGACCATCGATCGGAGTGATGCCGGCGAGATCACCGACGTCGCTTTCAGTGGCGACTCGATGTGGGTGGCCTTCGCTCGACCGATGCCTGGCGCTTGGAGCAGCGTGGCGATCCACGCGGTGCGGACGGGACGGACCATCGAGGTTTCAAACGGGCTCACGCGAGATGGTGCACCGAGATTCTCCAGAGACGGTCGGTATCTCTTCTTTCTGAGCGATCGTGAATTCGACGCGACGCTCGGCACCATGGATTTCGAACACGTCTTCCTTCGTCCGACACAGGTGTGGGCGGCGCCGCTCCTCATGGCGACCCCGCCGCCACTGCCGGAAGTCCGGGATCTGACGCTCACCGATGACGATGATGATGATCCATCCAAAGAAACGGACACTCCAAGGGACGAAGACGCGGAACTCGTCGAAGGTGAAGTCGAACGACTGCGGATCGATGCTGAGAATTTAATCGATCGGGCGGTTCGACTGGCGATTCCCGCGGGCAACTACGAGGATCTCTTGCCGGTCGACGGCGGACTGCTCGTGCTCGATCGGCCCACCGAAACGCTGCTCTCCGAAGTCTGGCCGGCGCCGCCACTTGGCGCGGCCAACGGTACGTTGCATCACTTCGAGCTCGAGACGGCGAAGTTGACGGCGATCGCCGACGAGATCTCGGCGGTGCGGATCACCAGGGATGCATCACGGGTCGTGGTGCACGGGGAGGGCGGCTTCGGCGTTCTGGAAATCGATGGTATGGCGGGGCCGCTCCCGATCGAACTTGATTCGGCGCCGATGCTCGTCGATGCGCCGGCCGAGTGGAGTCAGATTCTGGACGAGGCCTGGCGTCTTCAGCGGGACTTCTTCTGGAACCCAGAGCTCAACGGGATCGACTGGGATTCGATCCGCGTCAAGTACCAGGCTCTGCTGCCCCGAATCGGGAATCGTGCGGAGCTCAATCAACTCATCGGCGGAATGATCGCCGAACTCGGGACCAGTCATACCTATGTCTGGGGCGGCGACGTTCGGTTGGGATCCGATTCGGTGGACGTCGGCTTGGTCGGTGCGGATCTGGTTGCTGACGGCCCACGGGTCCGTCTTCGGAACATCCTTCGAACACCGACCTGGAGCGACGTTCCTACCGGGCCACTCGGAGGCGTCTGGCAAGGCGTCGCGGAGAACGACATTCTCCGGTCGATCGACGGCACGTCGGTGACCGTCAACATCAATCCCTTCGCACTCCTGCAGAACAAGGCGGGCGACGTGGTCGAACTCGGTCTCTCGACCGAGCCAGGAGGTCCGATCCGTCTGGTGAAGATCCGGCCCATGAGCGATGAGTCTGAACTTCGCTACCTCGTCTGGGTCGAAGGGAATCGGGCGGCGGTCGAGAAAGCCAGTGAAGGCCGACTCGGATACCTGCACATCCCGGACATGGATGGGGAGGGACTTTCGATGTTCGGTCGGCTCTTCAATCCACAGGCCGGGAAGGACGGCATGCTCATTGACGTACGGGGAAATGGCGGAGGCTTCGTCAGTCAGATGATCATTGGTCGTCTTGCCAGGAAGCCTTGGGCGTACTCGGAGGGTCGGCACGGCGTCGCCGAGTCATACCCGGCACGAGTGGTGGCTGGTCCTCGAGCCGTCCTGATCGATCAGTTCGCCGGCTCGGATGGTGACATCTTTCCCGAGTCGTTCAAGATGCTCAAGATCGGACCCTTGATCGGTACGCGAACCTGGGGCGGGGTGGTCGGAATTCGAGCGGACAAGCCGACCGTTGATGGAGGCATCACCACGCAGCCGGAGTTCGCGTGGTGGGAACCGGGTCGAGGGTGGAGTCTGGAGAATGCAGGTGTGACGCCGGACATCGAGGTCCAGCTCACGCCGACGAACTGGCTCGACGGCGTCGATCCGCAACTCGAGCGGGGGATTCGATGGCTGCTCGAGGATCTGGAGAAGAATCCGACCCCGCGACCGACGCAACCGCCGTATCCCGGAGAGTGAACCCTGGCGAACCGCGTCGCGGCCATTTTCCCGACCCGGTTCAGTTTGATTCAGCCTGGTTCAGCCTGGTTTCGCCTGGTTCCGCCTTGGTTCCAAAGGCCAAAAACACCGCCGTCCATGACTGACGTGCTCAGTGTTTCATGGACGGCGGTTCGTGTTCGCGAAGCCTTGAGTCTCGCCCGCTATTCAAAACGGCCGTGAGCGCGGATCTCGAAGTCGTTCATGGTTTTGAGATCGTCAGAGGTGAGGGAGTCCACTTCACGGAAGCGAGCGAAGATCGGGTCCGGATCGTCGAGGGCGAGTTGACCAAGCACATGGGCCTTGTTCTTGAGGATGTCTTCGAGATCGCAGGTGGTGTTGCGGGCGTGGCCGGAGGGGTACATCACCAGGCCCGAGTCGAGACTTCGCCCGTCGGTGGTCTCGATCACTACCGAGGTGGGAATACCGTCCGGATAGTTGTCGTCGTACTCCTTCCCGCCGTGCGCGAATTGGATCTTCTCCATCAACGCCCTGGTCTCGGGATGGAACATGGCTTTCTCATCGAAGTCGTAGGGCGTGAGGATGAGGTGCTTCCACATCGCGTCGTTGTCGTCGGCGATGGCGCCGGTTCCAGAGGCCCGGGCGGCATCGATCGCCTTACGGAGCAGCGTCGAGACGATATAGACCATCGAGTGATCGGCGCTCTGGCGGGTCTTGGGATCGCGCTTCGCAGGATCGCCGATGATTCCGAACGCCGGTTGGTAGGCGACGATGCGAATCGTCTTGATGAGGTCGGGATTCTCGAGCAGATCCGGGTTTGCCGAGACGAGATCGATCATGCCTTGGAGTGCACCCGCCGACTGGTGCTCGTAGAGCCCGAGCTTGAAGTGCATCCCCATGACCGCAAAATCGTCGCCCGAATGGCTGAGCACCAGATCAAACGGGCTGTCGCCGTCGGTCGGTTCGAATTGCCGCCAGATCGCCTCGGGATTCCGGAAGATGTCGCGGGGGCCCATGAATCCTCGCATTGATCGCATCATCGAGAGGACCGCGACCTCGGTGGAAATGGCCGCCGAAGCACCCTTGGAATCCGAGAGCTGCTTGCCCGCCCGGATCGCACGCCACGGAATGAAGTGGGCGACGGTCATGCCGATGGCGGATTCGATCTGTTCCGCGCTGGCGCCCATCATCGCGCCGTAGACGGCGGCGGAGGCGATGGCACCATGCACCACATGATCGATTCGGTAGCTCTTCAGACTGAAGACCTCGGCGAGCCGGCCCCGGATCTCGTCGTGGAGAATCATCGCTCGAAGGGCATGTGCGCCGTCGCGTCCGGCCATCTGGGCCGCCGCGACTGGCACTGCATAAAAGTCGTTGTGGCCGAACTCACCGGCGGTGTGACCGAACTTCGGATTGAAGCCGAAGTTCGTACCGTTCGAATCCCACTCTCGCACCGCCGAGCAGTTTGCGAGAATCGCCTTCTCGGGTGCGACCAGAGTCGAGGAGCCGAACACCGTCGCGCCTTGGGGATGAGGGTAGGCGGCGGCCTCCTCGCGAAGGACGGAAGGGGCGTTGGTTCCGAGGGCGATGGCCGAAAGCCCACAGACCGCCGCGTCGGCGAAGAACTGCCGAGTCTTTTCCTTCACCGCTTCGGAAGGCTCGCCGAAGTCCCGTCGCATGAACCCAATCGCAAACTCGGCAATACCGAGGGCTTGATTCGAATCTCTCGCGAGAAGGGTGGCGGTGGACTGGTCGACAGAGAGGGTCATGGGCGGAAACTCCAGGGAGGGACACGGCGAACGTGGCATTTTAGGGCCAATCGTCCGAATGCGCCGAAGGAACGCAATCGGATGTTCGGCATCGCGAGGTCGTCAGCCCAACGGGCATTTTCCGTACAGGACGGCTCCGGCTGGGACGTCACCCTCCGGGATGTCGAATCCGAAGGTCCGGTACAGGCTCCGGGCCGGTGCGTTGTCGCCGGTCACCTCGAGGGTGAGATCGCTGCAACCAAGTGCCCTCGCATGATCGGCACAGACCGAGAGCATGCGTCGGCCGATGCCGCGGCCCTGGGCTTTGGGGATCACGTAGAGATCGTGGATGTTGATCCGCTCGCCAGCCTGGAAGGAACTCAGAATTCGTTGGGCGATGAGCATTGCCACGGCTTCCGGTTTTTTGGCGCCTCCATCCTGGCCGACATCCTCCGCGAGCAGCACGAACGCCGCACGGCGGCCGAGGAACGGTGCGACCGCGTCCTGCACTGACGGCGGCAGCGTCACCTTCGATACGTCGGCAAAGCCCTGGACGAGTCCACGAACCGTCGCAACGTCTTGAGGATCATCGAAGTCCGCCCGACGAATTCGGATGGTCGCCGGATCATGGAGATGTTCGCTTCGGGAATCGTCGGAGTGGTTGGTAGCGGAGGTCGGATCGGGCATGGGGCGTCATTTCCTGAAGAAGGGGGAAGGGTTCATCCCGAAGTATCTGGAATCTGTCGCGAAACGCCGCACTCCGGACATTGATCGCTGTTGATTTCTGAGCAGTCGTAGCCGCAACTGGTGCAGATCGGGGTCCGGCTTCCCCTCGAGGCTTCCTCGATCCCGAAACGAATCTGGCCACGGATCCGGGTGATGGTCCAGGTGTGTGCGATCGCCATGGAAATCAAGAGGACTCCGATGATGAACGCCACAGATGAAAGTGCGGCGAGGGAACCGAGCCCCAGGTTGTGGCCGAGGAGGGTGAGGACCAGGGTGCAGAGTACGCCGCGGACGAAGTTGAAGAACCACAATCGAATCGGTCCGGGGGCCTTCGCGTTCGAGAGGATGCGAGCCCGCATCGCAGTGGGAAGCGACTGGACTTCGGGGATCCGTGCAATGGTCAGGGGAATCAGGAACGCCATGGTGATTTCGTTCCATGCAGCATACGTAGCGAATCACAGGGTTCGGGCAGATCTTCCCGGGTCCCTGACGTCGGATCCGGCGATGCTTCAAGGCTTCTTGAAGCCCGCCGGCGTCGGCTCAACCGAGCAGATCTTCAAGCAGCTCGACGACGCCCTTGCCCTCAGTGGCGATCGTCTCATGCACTCTTCGCCCCTCGGCGATGTCAAGCAGTTCTCGAACGAGTTGATGTTCACCGGCGTGATCAGCCTTGTTCACCACGAAGAGATCGGCGATCTCGAGAATGCCTGCCTTGTCCATCTGCACGGAGTCGCCCATGCCCGGCACGACCACGACGGCCGTCCGGTCGACATGATTTCTGATCGCGACGTCATTCTGACCCGCGCCGACCGTCTCGATCAGCAGGGTGTCCCATCCGGCTCCACCCACGAGCTCGATGATGTCCGGAAGGGAGGCGTAGTCTTCGCCCACGATGGCGAGGCTGCGGTAGAACACGTTGTCGTCCACGGCGTTGAAGTCGACGCGGAGGCGGTCGCCGAGCAGCGCGCCACTGGTGATCGGGCTCATCGGGTCGAAGGCGACCACCGCAACGCGTTCCCCTCGCCGGACCGCTTCATTCACCATCGCGGCGACCAGCGTGCTCTTGCCGGCCCCGGGGGCGCCGGTCAAGCCGATCACCCGCTTCGGTCGAGCGCGGGGCGCCTCCGCGGGTGGCGAGCCCGCGTGGGCCAGGCTCAGGACCCGTGCGAGCCGGGCGGATGTATTTTCGTAGGACGTGTTTTGGTAGTCGATCACGGATTTTCGTACGCTGCTGACAATGTCCTCCATGCTGGTCCCGGTGTGGAACACGTCATTGACACCAGCTTTGCGAAGCACCTCGACATCTTCCTTTGGAATGATGCCGCCGACGTTGACGGTGAGGTCTGGTCGACCGACGTCGGCGAGTTCCTTGAGAAGGTTGGGCACGAGCACGAGGTGAGAGTTGCTCATCATCGAACACGCGATGCAATCAACATCCTCATCGCGAGCCCCGATCGCCAGGCTCCTAGGAGTCTGCCAGAGTCCCGAGTAGATGACATGGATGCCGCTGTCCCGCATGAGCCGTGCGATGAGCTTGACGCCTCGGTCATGGCCGTCGAGCCCCATCTTGCCGAGGAGGACTCGGGGTCGGTGGGGGAGGTCGCCGCAGCGATCGATCTTTTCGATGGAAGTCGTTGGTTCGGAGGTCGCACGCATGGTCTTTGGAGTCCGTCTGAGGTCCCGGAAATCCATCCGGGGATCTAGAAATGAAATTCGGACCGCGCATGATACGACGCCCGCCGTGGAGATCGAGACCAGCGCGGAGGTCAGCCCCGCTAATCGCAGGAAAATGGGTTTTTCGGGTCCGGAGTCGGGTCAGTCCCGGTGCTCGGTGGATTCCTCGGGGGGAGCCGGGTCGTTGTGGTCGGTTTCGATCACCAGCTCGGGCAGGTCGTCCTCGTCCGTCCCGCCTTCCTTGATCGGCTTGGCTTCTTCCGTCCATTCGTCCGGATGGAACTTCGAGGCCAGAGCGCCGACGATCCGGTACACATTGGCGTACTCGTAATCATCCAGCGTGATCGGTTCCGCTCGGTCCTTGATGATGACCTTCGCGATGGACTTCTTCATCCAGATGGACATGTCGATGTCGGCGATCTCTTCGGCCGCGAAGACACCGTCTGGCGTGGAGAACGAGCCATCGTCTTCGAGCCGCCAAGCCTGACCTCGCCGAGAAAGAAGTTTCCAGACGAACCAAGGCGTGCCGAGGATGCCGGTACCGACGAAATAGATCCAGAAATTGACCCAGCCGTCGTAACTTGCAGGTGGCTCCGGTGCCGTGTTCTCGAAGTCATCCTTCAACGTCACCTTGATCGCCTCGTACTCCGCGACCTCAGCCTCGGAGAGTGGCGGTGGAGGCTGTTGAACGCCGGCCTTTTCGAATTCGGTTCGCATCGTCGCGAGCGACTCGTCCTCGGACTCTGTGATCGTGCCGTCCGACTTCTTCTTCATGAGCGTCCACAGCACCCCTCGGATCTCAAGGTTGCCGCGGCGAGCACTCAGCTCCTCATATTCCACGACCGCGGCTTCCTGATCGGGGATGGTCACCCAGTAGTCGTACGCCCCCCAGGCCCCCAACCCGCCGCAGAGGACGATGTAGAGAACGTTCCAGAGAATGAAGCTTCGCTTGACCGAGGTTTGAATCGCCATCTTGGGCCCTTTCGCCAGGCGGGTTCCGCCTGCACCGGAAGTCGTGGGGAACGAGCGAAGTATCGCTCATCCCGATGCTTATCGTCCGTTCGGATCGAGGCCAACATCGAAGATTCGGAACTGAGACGCCTTTGGTCCCCATTTCTCGACCAATTCGAGGTGCAAGGGGTCGACCAGATAGGCCTGGAGACCCGCCTGATCCGCGAATCCGACGCAGAGGCCGACCTCGTAGGCGTCGTCCACCATCGCTCGGCCCGTGTCGAGGGGGGTTCCGATCCACCAGGTTTGGACGGAGGCGATCGGAGGCAGGAGGCGATGACAGTCCGCCAGGAGGTTCGGGGCGTCGGCAGGGTCCTTCAGGCTGACCAGAACGATGTGGTTGAGTGGCGCCTGATCCGCGGATTTCTCGATCGAGGCGGAGCGGGGTTGGGCGCATCCGCCGAACAGGAGGATGCATGCCGAGAGGACGAGGCCACTGAGCGCGGCGGGGCGAAGATCATGAAGCAACATCGGTTCTCCGGTGCAAGGGTCAGTGCGGGGTCAGTGGTGTGGGGTGTCATGCTTCTCGCCGGCGTTCATGGCGATGGGGAGTCGATTTCCCGGCGGTGGAAGCGGGCAGGTTGCGAAGGCGGTGAAACTGCAGGGTGGGTTGAACGCTCGATTGAAATCGATCCAAGTGTGTCCGTCTTCGTCGGACGGTTCGACGACGAGGAATCGACCGCCTCCGTAGGACGTGATCCCCGAAGTGGTATCTGCGAAGGCCACAAAGAGACCCTGGCCGCTCGGGTGGGCCAGAAGCGTGTGCTCGACGCCGTCGATCTTGAATCGAAGCGTGCCCGCGACTTGGTGGGGCTCGACGAATTCCGTCACGAGGGTCACGTCGATGGTCGTGCCGTCCTCGGCAGGCTCGAAGGTCGCGTCAACTCGTCGGTCCGGATCGAACGCATATCGTTGGACGCCGGCGAATTCTTGGAGCGTGGTGGCGTCTCGATCGCGGATTCGAAGTGCAGAGCGTTCCTGACGATGGACATGGGTGATGTGCAGACCGCCGACCCGTAACACGGCAGGTGTGCCGAGCCGGTCATCGGACAAGATCACGGATTCGCCCGCCTGAATCGGAACGTCGTCGAGACGGCAGAGTCCGTCCTCTGCTGGTGTGAAATGGACCTGCGTCCCGCGGTGGAGGGTGAATCGACCAGCCTCCGCCGCCTCCGCATGCTGAAGCACGATTCGATCGGGTGCTGGAGTTCCAACGCTTCCGAGCGTCGTCTCGCCCGGCTCGAGCCAGACGAGGGCGACCAAGCTGAGCCAGCCCTCCGGCAATCTCAACTCGGCGTTCCGAGTACGGGTCCATTCAGCATGTTCCGTGAGAAGCGTGGTCATGGCGGTATTCGTGGATTCTCTTTCGCGTGACCCGGTCGTCCCGCAGGAGACGTTGGACGCGAGAAGAAGGAGGATGAGAAGAGGACTCGATCGCACCGCTGCATGTTGGTCGATGGGCTCGCCGAAGGCAACCGGCAGGCGGTCCGCCTCGCCTCGGAACACGAGTGATGGTCGCGTGCTCCGCCCAAAAAGAACCCCCGCCGCGGTGGTGGGTATTCCGCGGCGAGGGGGAGGAATCCGCCATTGCGGCGGATTCTGAGAGAGATTGCGACGAGAGCGAGCTCGAGGAGATGGTCACCCCTACGGAGACCAAGGGGGGTGGTATCGCAGTTCCTTGCGTTCCCAACCAGTGCGAGAGGGTCCTTCCACTCGTCAACCGTCTCGAACCTGCATCGAAACACACTCCCGTCGCGGGTGGGATCGGTCCGGACATCGTCGGAGAGACGCCCAAAACCGAACCCGAGAGAGAAACCATCCGACCTTCGGCCTTTGCCTCATCAAGGAAACGCCGGATGGTGTCACGCTTCGTGAGAAGCGTGGATCATGAGGAATCGGCGGCCGGTGTTTCCCGTCCGGTCGTCGATTCGAACGTTGGTCAGCTGCAACCCATCGAGTTGCCGCAATTCAGGCACTTGTAGCAAGTGCCGTTTCGAATGGTGATCGACCCGCAGACGTCGCAGGCGGGTGCGTCACCCATCAGTGCCGCATTGGATTGATCGAGCACGTTGTGCGAAGTGGTGGCCGAACCGTCCATGGCGGGCTCGTTCATGCCGCTGCCGCCGAGATCCGCTTGCAGCGATCCAGTGCTGGAGTCGGCCATGCCGCCACTGAGATTCATCGGATCGGTCGGAACGTCGGTCCTCTCCATGCCGCTGAGGGGCTTCATGGTGTCGGTGGATCGGGCGTCGTCGATGGTGCTTGACTTGCTGCATGTTTCGTCCTCCTTGACGATGGTGTTCTTCGTTTCGATGCTGGTTGCATCGACCGGTGAACTTGCGGCCGGCGTCCTGCGCGGCGCGTTCTGTTCGCGATATCCGGGTACGAACTGCATTCCGAACCAACGGAAGATGTAGTCGACCAAGCTCTTGGCGAAGGGGATGTCGCTGTTGGTGGTCATGCCCATCGGTTCGAACCGCTGATGGGCAAATTTGGTGACGAGGCTCTGCACCGGGACTCCGTACTGCAGGGCGACGCTGATCGCCGTCCCAAGGCTGTCCATCAGACCGCCGATGGTGGAGCCTTCCTTGGCCATGGTGATGAAGAGTTCGCCTGGCGTGCCGTCCTTGTAGAGACCCACGATCAGGTATCCCTCATGACCCGCCACGTTGAACTTGTGCGTGACCGAATCCCGAGTGTCCGGAAGTCGTCGTCGCATCGGCCGTTCGATGATCTTCTCGACCACGCGTTCGATGATTCGGGTCTCTACGTTGGCATGTTTGAGGCTCGCTTCAAGCATGACGTTCGCAGCCTCGGTCGCACCGTTGGCTTCCAATGCTTCGTCGGCATCGATCTCGTCGCCCTTCTCGGCGTCGGCCGAGGTGTTCAGTGGCTGGCTGAGCTTGCACCCGTCGCGGTAGAGCGCGTTGGCCTTCAGGCCAAGCTCCCAACTGAGTCGATAGGAGTCACCGATCTGTTCGATCGTTGCATCGCTCGGCAGGTTGATCGTCTTGCTGATTGCTCCGGAGATGAACGGTTGGGCGGCGGCCATCATCCGGATGTGTCCGACCGGTGCGATGAACCGCTTGCCTTCCGGGCCACACTTGTTGGCACAGTCGAAGACGGGGAGATCGGCATCCTTGAAGTTCGGCGAACCTTCGACGGTCTGCGTCCCGCAGATCACGCGATTCAGGATCGAACGCTGGGCGGCGGTCATTCCCAATGCGGCGAGGCCATCGAATCCCGGGTTCGCCCGTGCTTCCTCCGGATCGACGCCGGCGGCGCGGAGGACGTCCTCCGGCATGGCCCAGGCATTGAAGGCGAAACGAAGCTCGAACATCGTGGGCAACTGGTTCTCAAGTGCGACGAGATTTTCGCCGGTGTAGCCCTTCGCAATCAGGAAGTCCCGGAAGCTGGTGCTCCCACCGTCGCTCGTTCCGTCGGCACGGGGCATCTCGACGCCGAGATCCAGCCGGCCCATGACGTGAGCGACAATGTCGTCGATTTCCTTTTCTTCGTACTCAAGCGAAGTGAGCGACGGACGAAGGGACTGGTTGGCGATCTTGAAGTAGCCACCGCCCGCGAGCTTCTTGAACTTCACGAGTGCGAAGTCCGGTTCGACGCCCGTCGTGTCACAGTCCATCAAGAGGCCGATGGTGCCGGTGGGGGCGATGACCGAAACTTGGGCGTTGCGATATCCGAACTTCTCACCGAAGGCGAGCGCGTCGTCCCAAGCACTCGTCGAGCGCTGCAGAAGCGTGTCGGCATTGGCGAGTTTGGTCTTCCGCATCATTTCGTGGTCGATGGGGACCGGGGCGATTCGCAGGCCCTCGTACTCGCCGCTGTCTCGGGCGACGCCGTGGGCTGCTCGGCGATGGTTCCGGATGACTCGAAGCATGTTCTCGCGGTTCGATTCGAATCCGGCGAAGGGGCCGTGTTCCGCGGCCAGAAGGGCGCTGGCGGTGTAGCTTCGGCCGGTGAGGATCGAGGTCAGGGATCCACAGATCGCCCGGCCTTCCTCGCTGTCGTAGGGGATGCCCGATTGCATCAGCATCGCGCCGAGGTTTGCGTAGCCGAGACCGAGGGTTCGATACTTCCAACTTCGTCGAGCGATCTCCTCGGACGGGAAACTCGCCATCAGCACCGAGATCTCAAGCACGATTGTCCAGAGTCCGATCGCGTGCTCGTAGCCGTCGATGTCGAAGGTCCGGGTCTCCGCATCGAAGAACTTGAGGAGGTTGATCGATGCCAGATTGCAGGCCGTGTCGTCAAGGAACATGTACTCGGAGCAGGGGTTGCTCGCGTTGATGCGTCCCTCTTCCGGGCAGGTGTGCCACGCGTTGATGGTGGAGTCGTACTGGACGCCGGGGTCGGCACATTTCCAGGCTGCGAAGCAGACTTTCTCCCAGAGTCCGGTGGCGGGGATCGCCTTGCCGATCTCGCCGTCGGTCCGGCGAATGAGGTTCCAATCGGTGCCGGCATCGACGGCGTCGAAGAACGCATCCGAGATCCGGACGCTGTTGTTCGAGTTCTGGCCGCTGACCGTGAAGTAGGCCTCGCCGTTGAAGTCGTAGGTGAGATCGAGCCCGAGATCCTTGGCGACCTTTTTCTGTTCAGGGGCGACGTGCTTCATACCCTCGACCAGCGCGGCGACCTTGATCTCCTCGCGGACCTTCCAGTCGATGAATTCCTCGATATCGGGATGGTCGAGATCGAGGCAGACCATCTTCGCGGCGCGACGCGTGGTGCCACCCGACTTGATGGCGCCGGCGGCCCGATCGCCGATCTTCAGGAAACTCATCAGGCCGGAGCTTCGTCCGCCGCCCGAGAGAGGCTCCTCGGAACCACGAATCGAGGAGAAGTTTGTGCCCGTTCCGGAGCCGTACTTGAAGAGTCTTGCTTCGCGGGTCCAGAGGTCCATGATGCCGCCGTCGCCCACCAGATCATCGCTCACGCTCTGAATGAAGCAGGCGTGGGGCTGGGGATGGGTATAGGCATCCGACGCGAGGGTGACTTCACCTGTGGCGTGATCGGGAATGAAGTGACCCTGAGCCGGTCCGGTGATCCCGTAGGCAAGGTTGAGGCCGGTGTTGAACCACTGCGGGCTGTTGGGTGCCGCCATCTGATTCAAGAGCATGTGTGCGAGTTCCGCCTCGAAGGCGTCCGCATCGACGGTGGTGGAGAAGTAGCCGTGCGACTCGCCCCAATGACGCCAGCATCGGCTCAAGCGGGAGACGACCTGTCGGACGGAACGTTCGGGGCCAAGTACCGGATTCCCCTGCTCGTCGGTGATCGGTGAACCGTCGGCGGCGAATTGCGGAACGCCGGCCTTGCGGAAGTACTTGCTGACGACGATGTCGGTCGCGAGTTGACTCCAGGATGCGGGAATCTCAGCATCATTCATCTCGAAGACCACCGAGCCGTCGGCATTGGTAATGCGACTGGTTCGAGTGGTCCATTCGATCGAGTCGTACACGTCGCGGTCTTGGTTGGTAAATCGTCGGGAAATCTTCATTGGGTGCCGTCCTATGTCTGAATGTTGATCGTCGCCATCTTCGGCTTCGTCGAGATAATGAAGACTCGCGCTGCTTCGCGTCGGGTGGTGATCTCGGTCGTCAGACCGAATCGCCATCCACGCGGGGAAGCGTGAGTCCGTCCTGATCCTGGTACTTGCCGCGTTTGTCCGCGTAGCTCATGGAGCACACGCGATCGGCTTTCAAGAAAATCATTTGTGCGATCCCCTCGAGGGCGTAGACCCTCGCAGGGAGTGGGGTGGTATTGCTGATTTCGAGCGTCACTTTGCCTCGCCACTCCGGTTCAAGGGGTGTGACATTCACGATGAGCCCGCATCGGGCGTAGGTACTCTTGCCGACGCAGAGCACCAGGGTGTCCCGGGGGATCTCCATCGTCTCGACGGTCTCCGCGAGGGCGAAGGAATTTGGCGGGATCACGATGTGATCTCGACCAGTCTGCGCGGTGTCGATTTCGACGAAGAGGTCCGGTGAGAAGGCCTTGGGATCAACGACCGCGATCCCGCCCGAGGTGGTGTTGGTGAAGATCTTGAACCTGGTACCGACGCGGACGTCGTAGCCGTAGCTTGAGACGCCGTAGGAGATGCGACCTGGTCGGTGCTCACAATCCTCGAACGGCTCGATGCCGACGAGTTCGCGGATTTGGGTGTCACAGAGAACCGGCACGACGCGCCTCAACTTCCTTCGTCGCAAACCGTCCTGCAAAGAGGCGGCCAACGACGTTGTCACCCGAAACGGCATCGAAAAGATGCAGACTCGGACCGGCCCGTATGTTTCCTCTCGATCCGCCGGGTCGGCGTTCGAACCAAGAGGTGGAGGCAACGACATCCTGTCGCCGGACTCCGTCCTGCGCCGGGTCGCCGTCATGGCGACCACGCATCTGCTGGGACCGACGCCTCCCGGCGTTGATCCCGAATGGTGGGGGGCGGGCAGAAGCCCGTGACGCAAAGACATTCCGAGGTTCACCCGATCGAACGGGTCGAAACAACGCGGAGGCTTCGTCTGACGTCGGATCGGCGGTCGGGTCGACCGGACGTTGACGAGAATCGTCCTTTTGGGGGGACGCCTCCTAAAATGTCGAAAATGCTGTCTCCAAGGGCCGAACGGCACCCTGAACCCACACGATCCTTCGAGCATCGAGCGACCGAGGAGGACACCAGTTGTGCTGGTGACGAGCTGATCAGTCGCGCCCGAGGGAAACCCACACTTCACGGACGAGTCGGCGTCCGCAGCCGTGACGAGTTGCTCCTGTGAGGCTCGGATCGAGCCTGGCTCGTGTCCGAGAACTGCAACCCGTCATTCTCTCATGCCCGGCATGCCTCTCATGTCCCGCATGAACGGCCTGCACACGGACGCAAACCGGAGCCTTACGCATCTTGGCCACTACATCTTGTGGTGGCAACCGAAAAAGTCCCACATTTCGTTCTTCTTTCAACAAACAAGAGGAACTTCTCAAGATCTTCAGAATATCGAAGTGGCCGAGATTGTCCAGTACCCCATCTTGCTGTGGATGGCCGGTCTCCCACCGACGGAACACCAGCGGTTGTGGATAGGGGGTTAATTACGGACAACAGGGGTGAGGCCAGGCGGCTCTACCCGAACGAAGTCCGTACACTCGGGGCATGCAGCCTCTCGATTCGGCCGAATTGGTCGCCGATCTCACGGAACCACAACGTCAAGCCGCCCAGGTCGTGGATGGGCCTGTTCTCGTCCTCGCGGGGCCCGGCTCGGGCAAGACGCGGGTCATCACGCGACGGATCGCCCATCTGGTCTCGCTCGGGGTTCCGGCATGGCAGATTCTCGCGGTCACCTTCACGAACAAGGCGGCGGGAGAGATGCGGGATCGCGTCGAAGAGCTGCTTCCCATCGATCTCCCCGGTCGCCGCGGACTCACCGTCGCGACGTTTCATGGATTCTGCGCTCGCCTGCTTCGCGATCATGCCGATGCCGCGGGGATCGATGCGGGGTATTCGATCTACGACAGTGGAGACCAGAAGTCCGCGATGAAGCGTGCGATCCAGAGCGTCGGGCTCGATCCTTCGAATTGGTCACCGGGCTCGGTGCTCGGTCACGTGTCCAATGCGAAGAACGCCCTGCTTTCGCCCGAAGCGTTCGCGGTGGAAGCGAGCGACTTTCATGCCCGGACCATTTCAAAGGCGTACACCGCGTATCAGCGGTTGCTCGACAAGAATCACGCGGTGGATTTCGACGATCTTCTCCGGCATTCCGCCCGGATTCTCAAGGAAGACGCGGGGGTCCGTGGCGCGCTTCAGGAACGCTATCGCTACGTGCTCATCGATGAATATCAGGACACGAACCACGCGCAGTTCGTCATCGCCAATTCGATCGCGGGCGGTCACGGAAACATCTTCGTGGTCGGTGATCCTGATCAATCGATCTACGCTTGGCGAGGCGCGGATATTCGAAACATCCTTGATTTTGAGGATCATTACCCGGGAGCGATGGTGATTCCGCTCGGGCAGAACTTCCGTTCCACCGGGCACATCGTCCACGCGGCCGCAGGACTCATCGGACATAACCGTCGTCGAAAGCACAAGGAACTCACCACGGATCTCGAGGACGGTGAGTCCATCCGCATTGTCCGAGTTGCCGACGAACACGCGGAAGCCCGGCACGTTGTCGACCATTTTAAGGCGCTCGCCGAACAGGGCGTGCCGTGGGGATCGATGGCGATCTTGTATCGGGTCAACGCCTTGAGCCGGGTTCTGGAGGATCAGTTCCGGCGGGAGGGCGTCCCCTATGTGATCGCCCGGGGAACCGCCTTCTACGATCGCAAGGAGATCAAGGACGCGCTGGCCTATCTCAGGATGCTGGCCAATTCCGCGGATGACGTCGCGTTCCGCCGCATCGTGAACTGCCCGCCGCGGGGCATCGGCGAGTCCACGATCAAGCGGCTCGAAGCAGTGGGGGCCGCGAACGGCTGGTCACTCGATGCGACGTGCGGAGACGGCGGATCGCTGGAAGGCATCGCCACGCGAAGCCGGAACGCCGTGCTGAAATTCGCGGCCATCGTCGCGGAGTGGCGACGGGAGATCGCCACCGGTGATTCCACCGGATTTGGTGATCTGGTGTCACGCGTCCTTCGAGAAAGCGGGCTCGAGAAACCCGAGTCGGCATGGGAGAGCGAAGACGAGCGTCAGCGTCAGGCGAATCTCGGCGAGCTCGTCTCCGCCGCGACCGACTTCGTGGCGCCGTCGCTGGAGACATCCGAAGACGGAACTTTGCCGATGGCGTTGGTGCTGCGGGAGTACCTAGAGTCGGTGGCCCTGGTGAGTGATGCGGATGCGATCGACTCTGATGGCGGCGTCGTGACCTTGATGACCCTGCATGCCGCGAAAGGCCTTGAATTCCATGCGGTGGCAATGGTCGGGCTGGAAGACGGCCTTCTGCCGCACACGCGGGCGCGGGAGAGCGATCTCGAACTCGAGGAGGAACGCCGCCTCTGCTTCGTTGGCATGACTCGTGCAGAACGAAGTCTCCTGATGACCTGTGCGGGGATTCGCACCATTCGTGGCATGCGACAGCCGACGATCAAGAGCCAGTTTCTCGACGAGGTGCCGGAGGCGAACTGCACACGGAACGACTTCGGCGACGGTTGGGACGATTACCGCGAGGAGGGCGACGATGATCGACGAATCGAGTACGACGACGTCGAAGACGGCGATTCCCTGGCCAGCGCCTTCCGAGCCGGCACGGTGGTCCGGCATCAGCAGTTCGGAACCGGGGTCATCGCATCCTTCAGCCATCGGGGAAAAGTCCACTCGGTGGTCGTGGACTTCAAGGCGGTGGGCCGGAAGACGCTGGTCCTCGAATACGCGAAACTGCAGCGAATCGACTTCTGATCCCCGCCTCGAGGGTTCGACCGTGAGTTCAAGACGTTGGGATTTTTCATGACCATCGTCGACCATGCCATCCTCTTCATCACCGGAGCCAGCAGTGAAATCGGGGCGGCGACGGCCCGACGTCTGTCGGCGCCAGGGCAAACATCCACCTTCAGGGACGGAACGAAGCCAGGCTGGCGGCCCTGGTTGCCGCCCGCGGGCAGGTGGTGTTCGTCAACTCAGGCGCCGGTCAACGGGCCAGCCCGGGTTGGAGTCAGTACGCGGCCACGAAGTTTGGTCTCCGCGCCCTGGCGGACGCATTTCGGGCGGAAGTCGCGGAACGAGGAGTGCGAGTCACGACGGTCTTCCCTTAGGCGTACCGCGACGCCGATGCAGCAGAAGGTGCATCGGTTCGAAGGTCGCGAGTATCACGCGGACTCGTTCATGGGACCAGCGCAGGTGGCCTCGACGATCATGCACGCGATCGAGATGCCCCGATCCGCGACGGTTCCCGAGATCAGCATCCGGTAGGGAGCGGACCTTGCCGACGGTCAATTCGCTCATCTTGCCATCTTGTGACGTCAGGCGGCCGCGCGTCCGGAGGCTTGGATGATCGCCCGTCGGGCGTCCTCTGCGGCTTCACGAAAGAGCCCGTTCAGGCTTGGGTAATTGAAACACGCCTGTTCGAACCAGCCGATTCGCTGACCGGTCGAAATCGCGAATTGGGCGAGATGTACGAGCTCGGTTGCATCCTCGCCGACCACCGAACAGCCGAGGATCTTCTCGGTCTCACGGTCGACCACGAGTTTGAGAAGTCCTCGAGCGTCACCCAGCATGCGGCCACGAGCATTGCGGCGATATTCGGCCCGACCGACCACCGCATCGTGCCCCTTCTTGCCGGCTTCTTCGAGGTTCAATCCGACATGACCCACCGCGGGAATCGTATAGATCCCCAAGGGAATGGTGTCGGCGAGGGCTCGGTCATCATCAACGTTGAACATCCGGCAGGCGGCGACTCTTCCCTGTTCGATGCTGGTCGACGCGAGGGCCGGGAAACCGATCACGTCGCCGGCCGCAAAGACCGTCGGGCAGGTGGTTCGATACTCGTGATCGACTGCGATGAGTCCACGATCGTTCGCCTTGATGCCGGCGGTCTCGAGCCCGAGCGACTCGGTGTTGCCCTGCCGACCGAGACTCCAGAGGACGATCTCCGCCTCGAGTCGGGATTTGTCATCCAACTCCACGATGCCGGTGCCATCGCTTCCGGATACCAGAGTCGGCTTGCGGCCTAGCCGCAGATCGACCCCGGTCTCCATCATCTCCCCCTCGAGTCTCTCTCGAATCTCCGGGTCGAGGAATCGCATCAGCCCATTGCGCGGTTCCACCAGCGTGGTGGGTATGCCGAACTCGGCGAAGATGCAGGCGTATTCGCTTCCGATCACCCCGCCGCCGATGATCACGATCGACCGTGGCATGCGGGGAAGATCGAGCAGCCCATCGGCGTCGACGATCGATGGATGGTCGAAGTCAATCCAATCCGGGCGTGCTGGTCTGGAACCGGTGGCGATCAACGTGAATCGAGTGTCCACGGTCTCCACGGTTCCATCGGCTCGGTGGACGTCGATTCGATTCGGTCCGGCCATCACCGCTCGGCCGCGGATCACCTTGACGCCCGCGCGGTCGAGTTCGGATTCGATGCGGTCGTGTTCTTCGAGTTGGACGAGCGTCGTCCTGGCCATATACGCGGCCAAGGAGCGTTCGGTGTCCGGCGTCGCATTCATCCCGGGGACCGGTCGACGACGAAATGCCGAACAGATCAACGCGGTCTCTCGGAGGACCTTTGAGGCGATCGTGCCGGTATTGACCATCGCGCCGCCGGGGCGGCCGGCAGCCTCGATCACCAGCACTCGAAAACCCTGATGAGCAGCGGTCACCGCGGCGGTTTCGCCGGCGGGGCCGCATCCGACACACACAAGATCGTAGACGGCCATGGGTCTCAGATCGGCCCGCAAGGGGCGACGCTTGAGCTCAGAGGGGGTCTCAGAGCGGGATTCAGCTCGGAATCTATGGAGTCACCGTCTTTCACCGGCGGGCGGGGTCCGAGAAATGATCACGCGGGTGGGCCGATCAGTCTGGCGTCGATCGACGGCGTGGAGCCTCTGCTTCCTCGTGGCCGCGAGCGATGTCACCGAGGAGCACCCGGCTCAATGCGATCGCCACCAGGCCACTGAAAATCGCGACTCCCTTGTCGTCCCCGATCACCAGCCAGACCAGAGATCCGCCGATCGCCGCGGCGGCGCCGATCCCACAGAGTCGGGGGACGAGGCGCGAGCGAGATCGCCGCGGCCGTCGTGGCTCGTCGGTACCGAGAGACGGGTCAGGCGGCAGATTCAGTTGCAGATTCCAGTCTGCCAGAACACGAAGGCCCATCGATCGGCGGCCTCCTCGACTCGGAGTCGCATCGGCTTGCCCTGGCCATGTCCGCCGTCACGTTCGACGTGCAGGAGAATCGGTTCATCAGCCTGATCCGAGGCGGTCTTTGATTGCATCAGTGCGGCCATCTTGCGAGCGTGCAGTGGATGGACGCGACTGTCGTTCTCGCCGGCCGTGAACATGACCGCAGGGTAGGCGGTGTTCGCTTGAACGTTGTGATACGGCGAGTACGCTCGAAGCCAGCTGAATTGGTCGGAGTCTTCGCTGCTTCCGTATTCCGGCACCCAGAATTTCGCCATCAGGAAGTCTTGGTAACGGAGCATGTCCAGAAGCGGGACGGCGCTGATCGCGGCGGTCCAAAGTTCGGGGCGCTGCGTGACCGCGACGCCGGTGAGCAGGCCGCCATTGGATCCGCCCATCACCACCAACTGGTTGGAATCGGTCAGTCCCTGGGCGATGAGCTCCTCAGCGGAGGCATAGAGATCATCGAAGACGTTCTGCTTTGATTCGAGCATGCCTGCTCGATGCCAGGCTTCCCCATATTCGCCGCCACCGCGGAGATTGGCGACGACGTAGATTCCGCCCTGATCGTAGAAGGGGAAGTTCGTGCCGATGAACCGGGGAGTGAGCGAGATGTTGAAGCCGCCGTATCCGTAGAGCAGTGTCGGATGGGGGGTGGACGGATCAAGGTCCTTGCGATGCACGACGAACATCGGCACCCGGGTGCCGTCCTTGGATTTCGCCCAGAGTCGTCGAACCACCACGGTGTCGGGATCGACGGGTACGTCGGGACGAGCCCAGATACCTCCGAGTTTGCCCGTCGCCACGTCGCAGTGATAGATGGTGCGAGGCTCGTTGTACGAGGTGTAGGAGAGGAAGGCATGCGTCGAATCCGGATTGGTCGAGATGCGGGCGCTACCGAGTCCGGGAAGCTTCATCGAGCCGATTCTCCGGCCGGACATATCGCGGCGATCGATGCGGCTGACGGCGTCCTGTTCGTACTGGATGATCAGCGTGCCGCGGGCATAGGACGCGCCTTGGAGCACGGCGGTTCCTTCTTGGTCAGCCAACAACTTCCAGTGGTCGGATGATGGATGGGTCAGGTCGACTCGGTAGAGTTTTCCATTCGGTGCATCGTGGGTGGTGCTCATCACCATGACGTCGCCGATGATCGCTTCGGGCGAGAACTTGGCGTCGATTCCCTCGGCAATGACCTCGGGTTGCAGTGTTCCGGTCGATTGCCAATCCGCGACGTGCACCGCCCAGAGGTCGTTTTGGCTCCAGCCGTCCGTGAGGCCCAGCATGATCCAGCGGCCGTCTCGGGAAAGCGAGCCATACGGGACCCGTTGAGGCTCTGACTGCGTCAGGAGTGTCGTGTCGTGTCGAGGGTGGGTCCCGACGTCGTGCCAACGGACGACCCTGCTGTAGGCGTTGTCGAGGTCAGTTAACTTCGAGTAGACGAAGGCGGATGCGTCGGGGGTCCAACCACCGAAGCTCACCTTGCCGGGAATCTCGGTTTCAGTCCAAGTCCCATCGGCGGTCCGCAGGACGTGCAGGACGCTGTTCTCGTCGCCGGCGCGGCTGATTCCGAAGGCGACCTGCGAGCCATCGAGCGTCGGCCGCCACCAGTCCAGTGAGACGAGGCCGCCGTCGTCGAGGGTGTTGGGGTCGAGAAGGACGCGGTCGTCGGCCTTCCCGCCGCCGTCGGGCCGCACCTTGAGCACCGACTGGTCTGCGCCGGCCGCTCGTTCCGCGAAGAAGAGATGCTCACCGGCTTGTACTGGAGTGCCAATGCTGGGGACGTTCATCAACGCGGAGAGTTCTTCGACCAGTGACGCTCGACACGGGAGATTGTGGAGTACGGCAGCGGTGTAGTCGTTCTGAAGCGTGGTCCAGGTCGCCACCTCCGGATCTTCGGCTTCGAGTGATTCCAGCCAACGGTACGGGTCAACGAACGTCTCGCCGTGGATCGTATCGGTGACTGCCCGAACCTCGGTGCGGGGCGGAGTGACCGTGGCGTGCAGGGGGCTTGGTTCGCAGAAGAAGGCGACGAGTGGCGCGGCGAGGATGATGCAAGTCGAACAAGTGGCGGCGGATCGATTCATGAGTATTGGCTCCGTAGCAAGGTTCTTCGAGCCTAGCCGATTCTGGCTTCGGAGAGCCCGGATCACGGCACCGACGTCGAAGAGATTTTCATCGCGGTGGTTCAGGAAAGAGTGCGCATCCGGATCGTCTCCGGAATCGATTGCATGCGGGCGGCCAGTTCCTCGACCGAATCGGACTCGACGTCCAAGATGACGTAGCTCACCTCTGGGTCTGACTGCAGATATTCGGCGGCGATGTTGACGTCAATTTCCGCGAGGAGGGTGTGCATCCGTCCAAGCACGCCGGGCACGTTTCGATGGAAGTGCAGGATGCGATGTCGGTCGGGCCGCGGCGTCGGAAGGTCGACCTCCGGGACACTCGCCGAACTTCGGGTCGATCCCTCGGTCAGATACCGGGCGAGCTTGCCGGCAGCATCCCGCGCGATCGCGGCCTGCGCCTCTTCGGTGGATCCACCGATATGCGGGGTGAGGATCACGTTGGAGAGCCCGGCGAGGGGCGTCGAGAACGGATCGTCGTTGCGACTCGGTTCGCTCGGATAGACATCGACGGCGGCACCGCCGAGGCGGCCATCGCGGAGGGCTTCGGCCACGGCATCGAGGTCCACAACCGAACCACGAGCATTGTTGATGAGCATCGCGCCGGGCCGCATCCGTTCGAGTTCGGAGGCACCGATCAGGTCCCTGGTCGACGGTGCGTCGGGTACATGGACCGTGACCACGTCGCTCTCGGCGAGGAGTTGAGCGAGTGAATTGACCGGACGGGCATTGCCGATCGCGAGCTTCGAAGCGACGTCGTGGTAGATCACCTGCATGCCGAATGCCTCGGCCAGCACGCTCACCTGAGAGCCGATGTGTCCGTAGCCGATGATCCCGAGCGTCCGGCCGCGAACTTCGTGAGCGCCGGCCGCGCTCTTTCGCCAGATGCCTTCATGGAGTTCGCGACTGCGGTCGCCGAGGCGGCGGTGAAGGGCGACGATCTCGGCAATGGTGAGTTCGGCGACGCTCCGCGTGTTGGAGAAGGGGGCATTGAAGACTGCAAGACCTCGCCGGGCGGCATCGCGGAGATCCAGTTGGTCGGTTCCGATGCAGAAACAGCCGACGGCAAGCAGGTCGGGGTGGCGATCGAGGAGGTCTACGGAGAGCCGTGACTTCGATCGGACCCCCAGCACCGTCACGCCTTCGAGCGCGGCGTCGAGTGCGTCCTTTGTCAGGGCTCCGGTCTCATGGACCACTTCGAGGCCCGCGGCTTCGAGCGCGGAATCGGCGTCGGCGTGAATACCCTCTAGGAGAAGGGCGCGTCCGGTCGGCATTTTAGGTTCCTCGAGTCAATTTCCAACCACGTCGGGCAGGTCGAAGAGGCTTGCGGTCAGGTTGACCGGTCCGTCCTCGGTGATGAGCACGTCAGCCTCGTGGTGGACGCTTCGAGATCCGTCGGCGGAATAAATCGGCCATTCTCGTCCTTCGCTCCGGATTTCCGTGGTGCTGACCGCGAGCATCGGTTCCACCGCGATGAGCATGCCGGGACGGAAATTTCGAAATGCATCGGGCCACTCACCAGGAAATGTCGGAACCACATTCGAGATAAAGGGAGGTCCGTGAAGTGTCCGGCCGTAGCCATGGCCGCCGAGTCCGCGGACGAGTCCGAATCCGCACTTCTTCTCGACGTGATCCTGAACCACCCGAGCCCAGTCCACGAGTGGTCGGCCGGGCTGCATGGCCTCCACACCAAGGCGAAGAGACTCCCGGCCCGCGATCACCAGATTCATGGAGACCTCGTCGGTGGCTTCGATGACGTAGGTCCAGGCGGCGTCGCCGATCCATCCGTCATGCTTGACGCCGATGTCGATGGAAAGGAGGTCGCCCGGCGCGATCGGCGTCGAGGTCATGTCATGTGTGCCGTGCACGACGCACTCGTTCACGGAGAGGCAGGCTTCGCTTGGGAAGGGGGGGTGGCCTCTGACTCGATAGTGCTTGAAGGCACTGATGCTGTCGAGATCTGTGAGCGTGCGACCGACGAATGCGTCGACTTCCGCCAGCGTTTGGCCCGCGCGAAGAAACTCCACCAGCCTCCGGTGGGTCTCAACAACCTTCTCGGCGGCGATGGTCGCTCCAGCGACGTCGTTTTCGGCGGTGACAAGCACGCGGAGATGGTACCGAATGTGACGACGCGGTACGTCGGCCGAGGCCGACGTACCGCGGGTCATTCGTCAGATTGGTCAGCGGTCAGGCTGCTTCGGTGCTGCAGCACCCGGTCCAACTCTGGGGACCGAAGTTCTGGGCGGGGTTGCCACCGGGAACCGTGGTCTCGGGAGCCGGGACGTTGGCGAAACCGTTCCAGGTCGTGCTCGTGGCCGTCGGGTCCCAGCCGTTGCCGTCACCGTTGAAGCCAGCGTAGGCAGGGGTGTTCGAGCCGTTGCCGTAGCCGTTGAAGCCAGCGTAGGCAGGGGTGTTCCAGCCGTTGCTATAGCCGTTGAAGCCAGCGTAGGCAGGGGTGTTCCAGCCGTTGCTATAGCCGTTGAAGCCAGCGTAGGCGGGGGTGTTGGAAC
>JAPKCC010000129.1 GCA_028823105.1 Phycisphaerales bacterium
CGGCGTGCTGGAAGGACGAAGCCCTGAAGGCTCGTTTCATGGCTGACCCCAAGGCGGGACGGGTGCGATGTGTCGACTACCCCGATCTCGTTCACCATCTCATCGACGGCGATCTACCGGCATTCCTCGGATACGAGGTCGACGAAACGACGCGGGAGAGAATGCACGCAGTGTCGAGGGAGTACAGCAAGGAGCCCGACCGGAACCATGAGCCGGATTCCGTTCGCAAGGCCCGGATCGTGTCCGAAACGCCATCCATTCTGCGGGCGGTGGAGCGCCTGCAGCCACTGCGCAGTGAACTTCTGGAATGGTCGGTTCCCGCGGAGCCCCGCCGATGAATGCCGAGGATGTCATCGAGTGTCGCGTCTTGACCGGCTTCCACTGCCTGCCGTTCGCCCAATACACCACGCCGCACACCAATCGCCGATGCGAACACGAGGCGGGTATGACCATGATCGGCGCTTCCATCGGGGGGCGACCCGTCGGACTTGCGGTCTTCAGTTGCCAGAACGATTCCGAAAAGGCCTCGCTCGAGTCGATCTTCGTCCACCCGGATGCTCGGCGTCGAGGCATCGGTCGAGGCCTTCTCAAGGCGGTGCATTCGACACTGGTCGACATGGGTGCGGCGGAGGTGGGCGGAACGTGGTTCCACGACGCTCCATCGGCAGGACTGGTGGAGCGGCTGCTGGCAGATTCCGGATGGTCCGACCCGGTGTCGACAGCCATGGTGCATCACTGCGGTCGCCGGATCCTCGCGCACGTGGACCAGAACAACCGGGCGGCTCGGCTCCCCGCGGGATTCGCGTTCGATTCCTGGGCCAACCTCTCTTCGGACGAAAGGGCCCGCGTCGATGAGCTTCGAGAGACGCAGGAGATCCCTTTCGGCTTGCATCCGAACGGCGAATCAACGCTTCCGGTGTCTCCGAAGACGACCACGGTGCTTCGCCATGAAGGCGACATCGTCGGATGGATGATCCATCATGAACTCACGCCGGAGATGCTTCGATACTCGTCGCTCTGGCTTCGGCCGGACCTTGTCGGTGGCGGCCTCGGCATCTCCGTCGCGATCGAATCCGCTCGGAGACACCTTGCTCTGGCCGATCAGATCCCTCGTCTCTTCTTCATGGTGATGGAAGACAACCATGCCATGCACCGCTTCATCGCCCGCCGGTTGCAACCCGGCCTCGACCGATCGTCGATCCTGATGGATTCTTCGAAGGCGTTGATTCCTGCGTCGTCGGATGAGAAATGAGATCCGAATCCAGCGCGTGGATCGGATTCCGGCCGAGCATCTCTCAAAGTCTTTGGTCTCTTGCCACGGGAGTGGTATTGTCTTTCGTTCGATCCCCGGCATACGCTCGATTCAAAGGGGCGGTTCGGCCGCCAAATCAATGAACCAGACCCACGGAGGTCTTGACGGAGAAGACCAATGACTGAGCAGAAGAACCAACTCGCATCTCTGTTTGCGGCGTGCTGGTCTGGCGATTGAAGTTCGGTTCGGTCGTGTCGGGTCTTGATCGAAATCACGAACGCCGCATCCATCACGGGTGCGGCGTTCTGCTATTCCGTACCGCGTGCGTTTCTCCCGAACCCCCGGTGGCATCCGGGATCGCGCTGGGAGGCCGAAGGGAGGGTGGGATACCTGAGGATTTCGCGGTGACTGGACAGCGTCTGGCCGAGGGGAGATTTTCGAAGCGGGTCGCGGTTCGTGTCTGGAAGCGACTGTCTGCGATGATCCAGATGGCCCTCCAAAAAAACCTTTGGGCAGGCTGCTCGGGCACGTGACGCGCGTTCACGGGCATTCAGAGGCGTTGGCATGTCTTGTGAGGAGTGGTCATGTTCGATTGGCGGGCCTAGGCTCCGAACCGGTGGGTTTTGATGCAGTTGGCCATCTCTACAATCCGATGACCAGAGTCGGCTGGCCTGAGCGATCTCCCCACGGAGGCTTTGAGAGGTGCACATGCGTTTGTATCGAATTCTGAGCTTGGATCGACGAACCTTCTTGAGGGGGCGGGTCGGCGTCCTGGATTTCTCTGGGGCACTCATTGTGTCGCTTCTTCTTCTGAACGCGGCGCCGATCGAGGCTGCTGGCACGCGGCCACGCGACGAGACGAATCGACTCGGTCGCTTTGCCAGCCAAGTGGAGGCGCTTGACGAGGCCAGGGCCATCGCGGTTCGCCCGAACGGCGAAGTGGTGATTTTGGATTCTTTCGGTGCCATCTCGGGCGATCCAGAATCGAGTGGGTTTCGAGATTTGGCGATCGATGCGGAAGACCGCTGGGTACTGATCGATGATGCATCGGTTCAGTGTCGATTGGGAGCCGGCGAGTTGCGATGGACGGTTGAGCCAGGCGGAATTGGAGTCGATATCTCTGGTTCGTCGGTTTGGGCGCTCGACGACGAAGGCGGCGTCCGACGCCGCGATGCGGCCACCGGCGCGGAGCTCGCCGCTCGACCGGCGATGTTTCCGGGGGCGCGGGCGATCGTGGCGCTGTCGGACGGAGGCGCGTGGGTTGCGGACACCGATCGTCATCGGCTGGTTCGACTCGACGCGCAGTTGAACGAGGTACGCTCGATCGGTGACCGAGGCGCTTTCCCGGGGCTCTTTAACACGCCAGTTGATCTTGCGGCGAATGGAGAGCACTTGTTCGTCGCCGACAAATTGAACCATCGAGTCTCGGTTCACCGACTGGCTGATGCCGCCTTTCTCTATCAATGGGGGATGCACGCCGTGATACCACGGGAAGGTGAGGGGCGGATCCATTACCCAGAGGGGATTGCGATCACACCGGATGGTGAGCAAGCCTTTGTGCTGGAGTCGTTCGAGCGCCGATACCAAGTCTTTGAAAGAGTCGCCGAGGGCGAATCGCCCACTGGAAGTGTGCTCCCTCGGAAGACCAAGGTTGTGCAGAGTCATTTTGGGAGTGATGTCGGCGCTGACGGCGATCTTCTCGCGATGTGGGATCCCGAGTCTTCGGCCGCCGTGGTCTTTGATCTGACCTTCGGCATTCCGATTCACGTGACGACGTTTTCGCGAGGAGGCAGAGGACCGGCGAATTTCGGACGGATCCAAGCCGTGGGGGTAGATGCGAGCCGGCAGGAGATTTTCTTTCTCGATCGAGGGCTCGGTCGCATCTCCAAGTGGCGTCTGGACAGAGACCGTGATGCGCCGCTCAAGATGGATCCGTTCATGGGGCGATTCGTTCGCAGTTGGAAGGAAGAACTTCTGGCGACCCGGGTCGCGGCCAACGGGGGTGGAGATCGACTCGACCTGCGTGATCTGGTGATTCGCGACGGCGTGCTGAATCTCTTAGATGCCGCGGGACCTTCGATCATCACCACCGACGCTCGGCTCGAGGTCTTGAACGTCCATCAACTCCCGGAGGGAACCATGCCGGTGCAGATCGCGGTTCGCCCCGCAGGTGGATGGATCGTCTCCGAACCCCAACGGGGTCGAGTGCTCGTCCTCGATGCCGCTGGCGAAGTCGAAAGAAAGATCATGGGTGCGGCGATCGGTGTGGTGCGACCGTTCGGCGTCGCGGAACTCGCCGATGGGCGCATCGCCGTCTCGGACCGGAACACGGACGGGTTCGTGGTGGTCGACCGTGCCGACCAGGTCCTTGCCCGAGGCGGTGAACGGGGCTCTTGGGACGGAGCGCTCTGGATGCCGGCCGGGCTCGAGTTTCTTCCGGATGGTGGCCTCGTGGTGGTCGATCAGGGAAACCACCGCGCCCAAGTGTTTGATCCCGAGACCGGAGCGTGGCGAATTTCCTTCAGTCTTGGACAGGGGCATGACCGTCCTCTCTTACTTCGATCGGACTTCGAGCCGACGGCCGACAAATCCTCTAGTACCGAAACCGAGGGTGGCGAATGATTCAATTTGCATGGCCGCGAACGTTCATTTCAGTGTTTGTCGGGGCGTGCATCCTTGGATGCGATCGGCCGGTGGCGGAAGAGTCGGGTGGAATCCCCGAGACGCCTGCGGTCGACGCGGTCTCACCGACGGACGTGGGAGTGGATTGGCAGGAAGGCGAGACGGGGGACGGGACCTGGACGATCGCCTGGCGACCAACCGTGCCGGTTCCTCCGGTGTCGGAGCCTTTCTCGGTGGAGATTCGCGTCACAAAGGCGGATGGATCCCCGCCTGGAAATGGCATCGAAATCTTCTTAGATGCCGAAATGCCTCACCACGGGCATGGCATGAACGTCGTTCCGCGAGTGACCCGGCGTGGGGACGACTGGTTGGTTGAAGGCATTCTCATGCACATGCCCGGACGATGGGAACTCTCGATCGATGTGATCGGCGAAGACGAGACCGAACGGTCGCAATGGACGGTACAACTCGCACGATGAACGTCATCGTTTTCAACTCGAAACGCTCGAAGGTACCGGTCGGTGCGGTGCTGCTCCTGGCGGTTTCGGTCGTCGGCTGCGGGGACTGGGGCGAGGGATCCACATCGAGCGGTGCCGAGCGAGGAGCTTCGACCTCGCCGATCGCCATCGCCGAGATTGACCCAGTGGTACTGCGACGTGCGTTGAAATCCTCGCCGTTGCCCGCACCACCTTCGGATTCAACCAATCGGTACGCGGATCATCCCGAGGCCGCCGAACTTGGGCGAAGACTCTTCTTTGATCCGCGGCTCTCCGGCACTGGGGAGGTGAGTTGTGCCACGTGTCATCAGCCCGACCGATGGTTCACCGATGGTCTTGCGAAGTCGATGGGGCTCGACACCGCCGATCGGCACGCGCCGACGCTGGTCGATGCGGCGCATCATCGATGGTTCAATTGGGACGGCCGGAGCGACTCCATGTGGGGGCACACGATTCGTCCGATCGAGAATCCCCTCGAAATGGGGGGCGATCGAACCCTGCTCACGAGGCTCCTTCTCGAAGATCCGGAGTTGAACAACCGTTACGCGAAGATCTTCGGGGCGATTCCGCTGTCCCTTGCAGATCTGCCCGCCAGCGCCAGGCCGATCGGTGATTCGCAATCAGTCGAGGCCTGGGAACGGCTGACGCCGGTCGATCAGGATCGGATCAATCGAGTCGTCGCAAACACCGGCAAATCACTGGCGGCCTTTCAACGGACGCTCCGGGGAGGGCCGAGCCGATTCGACCGATGGGCCGAGGCGATCTCAAAGGGAAGCGACGAGAAATCGATTCTGAACGCCTCCGAACTCAGAGGGCTGGTGTTGTTCTTCGGCAAGGCGGAATGCTGGGAATGCCATAGTGGCCCTCTCCTGAGCGATGGGGAATTCCACAACATCGGAATCCCGGTTGCGGAAGGGCTTCCGAGGGATCCGGGACGGTACGACGGTTCCCTCCTGGTCAGGGAGGATCCTTTCAATGCTGCAGGTCAGTACAGCGATGACGTCGATGGGCGGCAGGCGATCCTGAGCCGCGGCGTGAAACGTGATCCGGACGCGTGGGGAGCGTTCCGAACCCCGACCCTCCGCGGCGTCGGCCGGACGCCGCCCTATATGCACGATGGTTCGATGCCGGACCTCGAGTCGGTGATTCGTTTCTACTCGACGTTGGAAGGGGCCGTGCAGCTGGGCCATCACCAGGAGTCGGTCCTTTCGCCGCTGGATCTCGACGCGGGAGAGATCAAAGATCTGGCGGCATTTCTTCGGACGCTGGCCGGACCGGGGCCGGAAATTGATGTCCCAGAGTCTTCTCGAGGCGAGGAGCCCTCCACGGAGTGAGGTTCTCGGGCGTTCCGGGCCTCGTTCGACACTTCCGCGAAAACCGCCATCGATCCCTCAGGAAGCTGGAACAATTTGGCGTCTCGGGGGTTCAATTGACGTCTATTGGTCGATTTACGCAACTTCAAGCCCGTTTTTGGCGCATGATTCGGACCATGGTGGTCCATGGTCATGACCGAAGCGGGGATCCAAGCTGACGGTTTGGCTTTGATCGATTTTCACTACAGACCCGATCGGCTCTCTCAGGCCATTCATCCGACCCTAGGAAAGAAGATTTGATGACTCGAACGCACCGCCTCGCCATGTCGTTGTCTATCTCGCTGGTAACGGTTGGATCCGTTGCGCTGGCGCACGAGAACGACCCCAAACGCAATCCGGAACCGCCGGTGTACGGCGACATCCTCTACGGCGATCGCGATGGGATCGCGGGCGGGTGGGGTGGAAGCCAGGAGAACACGATCTTCTGCGCCCAGGTCCCGATCAATCAGCTCGGAGGGTCGGGCAACGGATCAGACTGCTGGGGATACACCTCGCCCTCCGGACGCGAGTATGCAATTGTCGGCATGGAGTCCGCCATCGCGTGGGTCGAAGTGACGGATCCCTTCGCACCTTCGGTCGTCTACACCTATCAACGGGGCGGGACGGGTTCACTTTGGTGCGACGTCAAAGTCATCGGAGACCATGCGTACGCGGTGGGTGAGAGCGGTGGCTCGATCAAGATTTTCAGCATGGCCGGCATCGACAAGGGCGTGGTCAACTACGTCGGAGAGTCGTCGGCGAACGGCAACTCCAGCACTCACAACATCGCCGCGGTTCCCGGGGCGAAGCTTCTCATCAAGTGTGGAGGATCCGGCGAGGGTCTTCGTTTCTACTCGACCGCAAGTAACCCCGATTCGCCAGCATTTATTGGCGCCTGGAACGACCGCTATGTGCATGATGCAGACATCG
>JAPKCC010000043.1 GCA_028823105.1 Phycisphaerales bacterium
TGTGGTTCGACCGGCCGAGCCCTTGAAGCCTCACCCCCCGAATGGGGGATGAGGCAATCTTCGGGTGGATGAACTTCAGAGACTCAGAAGAGAAGCTGGAGCTGAGCACGAACGACGTACTGGCCGTCGTTGCCGCCGTTGGCGGGGCCGAAGCCGGCGCCGTTCTCGAAGGAATCCTGACGGAGGCCTGCACCATTGAGTGCGCCATTCGCGTTGTCGCCACTAAGACTCTTCAGGTTGTAGGTGAAGTCACAGGTGAGCTTCACATTCGCGTTGAAGAAGTAGTTGGCACCAACCGTCATACCGTTGTACTTATTCGATCCGACACCGGTATCGGGGGTGTCGTAGTTGATGAACTCGTAGCGAGCGAAGAGCTCGGCCTCTTCAGTGACGAAGTAGCCACCCTGGACGCTGACGCCCCAGGGGTTATTCTTGTTGCCCGTCGGATCTTCGTTGTTCACCCAGACGCCTGAGGCGAATAGGCTTGCACCACCGAAGTCCCAAGTGAAGTCACCCGTCACGCCAAACATCTTCGAGGAGCTGACGGTCGAGTTCCAGTTTGCACGCTGGTAGACGGCCGCAACGCCGGCCATCATGCCAGCCTCCGAGCCCTTCGCGCTGGAGAAGTCGTTGAACTGGCTCCAGTCACCGGAGATCTTGAATTCAGCACGACCAGCGAACGAGTAGTTCGTGCGGGTGTTATCCCAGTTGGTGTTCTGGCTGTTGTAGTTTCCGCCAGAGGTGAAGGTGCTGTTCTGGCCACCAATGCCGTCGAACGCACCACCGGTGAACCGCATGCCTTCAGTCTGGTAACCGACCTGGATACCCTGTGAGTAGCCCTGTCCGAAGAGTCCGGCGAGCACGGATCTCTCAGCCGCGAGCTGGTATGCCGAGTCGACAAGGACTTCACGCATCCAAGGAGCGTGGAACTGACCGACACGAATGCTCATGCCGTTGTCCATTGACTTCTCGATGTACGCGAAGTCGATCGCCGCAGCGCCATCGGCCGCGTTGCCGGGCATCGTGGTACCCTGGTTAAACGCGGCTCGGACCCGGTAGGTCCAATCCTTGCTAAACACGTTGCCCTCGAAGTTGAGCTTGGTGCGACGGTTCTCGAAGCCCCACTGGGTGTTGAGGTTCATGTCGTTTGGCGAGCCCACCGGCGCGCCACCGCCAGCCGAGTATCCAGCCTTCGCGTGGTTCAGGGTCCAGCGAATCTGAACCTGACCGCCGATCTTGAGGGAGAAGTTCCCGTCGGGGCTGGCGAGGAAGAAGCCGTTGTTGTAACCGGCCATCGCACCGCTGCTCTGCAGGCTGGTACGAGTGTCGGCGTCAGCGAGGACATCCTGAACGATGCCACGAATTTCGGCGGACCGCTGCTCGGTCAACCAATCTTGGCTGTTCTCCTGCTTGAGCTGTGCCAGCTCCTGCTTGAGTTCAGCGATCTGCGAAAGCGCGTCGTTGTTCGACTCTGCGCCGCCAAAAGCCGAGCCGGCGATAGCCAGTGCGGTCGTTCCAGCGACAAGCCCAAACCTGTTGGTCAGACTCATTGGGTGACTCTCCAAGAAGTGCCTGGGCGTAAATGTCGAATTGGTGTGACCCATGTCGACTGCCCGTGTTCATCCACCCGCCCGTTAAGTGCTAAAACCAGCCAATGGTAAAAGCCGGACGTGAGTTCCCCTATCGACCAACATGGCCGTTTGGGATTAAGAGCGGAACTATACCGACTCCTGTCGAGTTCGCCATGCCCACAAGAACTCAGGACGCAAACAACGCCCGAACATCTTGCCTCGAATCTAGATCGGAGACCGTAAGACCTTGACTGCAAAGCACTTGCACGAATCACCGCCACGGGACGATTCCGTCAGGTTTTCCATATTTTAGCGGTCGACCATCGCCAAAATCAGGATTAAGAGACCTCGAAAAAAAGTCAGATCAACAGGCCGAGGGCTCCACCGATTCCCGAAACGGGCAGGATCTCCAACCCGAGATTCTGGCTCGATGAAGCCTGCGCGGCAGGCACGATCGCGGACGTGGCCCCTCGCCGTGCCAGCTCACGGAGCCGTTGCTCGATGTTCCGAACCGATCGAACCTCGCCGGTAAGCCCGATTTCGCCCAGGACGACCGTGCCCCGCGACACCGCGCGACCGTGGTGCGCCCCTGCAATGGCGAGGACCAACGCGAGATCTGCCGCGGGCTCAACCACCCGAATACCGCCGGTCACCGCCGCAAAGATGTCCTGATCGGCCAGTCGCTGGCCTCCGTGCTTCTCCAACACGGCAATCAACATGGCGAGACGATTCACATCCAGCCCCGTCCCTCGGCGTTTCGCGGATCCGAGGAAACCCGTCGAGGTCAACGCTTGAATCTCCACCGGCAGGCATCGAGTGCCCGCCATCGTCGCGGTGAGGATCGAGCCGGAGATGCCCGGTCCGTCGACTTCGATGGCGATACCGCCCTCATCGATCTCCTGGAGGCCGGTTCCCGTCATCTCGAACAAACCAATCTCCTGCGTCGATCCGAAACGGTTCTTGGTGGCCCGGATGATTCGGTGTCCATGCTCCCGATCGCCTTCGAAGGAGAGGACGGCATCGACCAGATGCTCGAGCAACTTCGGCCCCGCCAATTGGCCTTCCTTGGTGACATGGCCCACCGCCACGATGGCCGCACCGGTGATCTTGGCCACCTGCACCAGGTCATGACAGCAGCGTCGGAGTTGGGTGATCGACCCCGGCGGTGCATCAAGATCTCCGCGATAGACCATTTGAATCGAGTCCAGGAGGACCAGATCAGGCTTGATCCGACGGATTTCTTCGATGATCCGGACCAGATTGGTCTCGGTACAGAGGAAAAGCCGGGTGGCGGAGGCCAGGGCCTCGCCAATCAGACGATCGCCTCGAAGCCGGATCTGCTGGGGGCTCTCCTCGCTGCTGGCGTAGAGCACCGTTCGACCCGCCGCGACGACACTGGCCGCGGCCTGCATCAGAAGGGTGCTCTTGCCGATTCCTGGCTCACCGCCAAGCAAGGCCACCGCTCCCGGAACCAACCCGCCGCCGAGCACTCGATCCAGTTCGCTGATCTCCGTCGGGATCCGAGGAACGTCGAGCTGGTCAATCTCAATCAACGGGACCGCTTTCGCGAGGAGGCCGCTTGACCCACTTTTCACGCCGTCGAGTTCGAGCGAGCCAGTGAGCGCGACGCCCGCGACGATTCCGATCGAACTCGTCGCAGAAGCTGGCGACTCGGTGAACGTCTCGAGGGTGTCCCATCCCCCACAGTCGGAGCATCGCCCCATCCACTTGGGTTGGACGCCACCACACTCTCGGCAGACAAAGGACGTTCGGTTTTTCTTGGCCATGGCGTGAGTCTACGGCCCGACGACACGCCCCTGACCGGCCCCGACGGGATTTGCGGCGTCTATTCAGGGTCGGAGTCAAGGCCGGAGTCGAGGTCCGAGGCCGTCGACATCACGACGACGGGGCACCGACGTACTTCAGGCATCGCGGGCGGCCAGCCGCAACCGTCGCGCCCAGGCGCCGTAGGCGAGGACGGAACGCCGTCGTGCCGCGGCCGACGGCCACGCCGATCGGTCAGAACCCAACGCCGTCTCCATCCGCCATGTCCAATAGCGACCACGCAGACGAAAACCAGTCGTGATCCCCAGATAGAGGAGCCCGATCAGACCGGAGAGGCGGTGGCGCATCATGGAATTCCCGATGGAATCAGCCGGAAGAGGCTTTGGAAAGTTGCTCACGGGAAGGATCGCCTTCAACGGGACTGAAGCGGCTCCCAATGAGGCGTATTCGACGGTTCGGATCAGATTGCTGCGGCATGAATGGAAGGATCAGGTAGATCACCGCCACACAACCGAGCGAGCCCGCCCACATGTAGTCGTTCCAACCCATGAAGAGAAAGAACGAAACCATGAGCATGACCAGAAGGGAGACTGGAATCATGCCTTCCCAGGCAAGTCGCATGAGTTGGTCGAACCGGAAACGCGGCAGCGTCCAACGGATCGCCATGGCGAAGGCCACCAGAAGGAACATCTTGAATGCCACCACCCCGAACTGGATCAGCCCCATCCACCAGGCGCCCTCGACGGGCAGATCCCAGCCGCCGAAGGGGTTCAGCGACCAGCCACCGAGGAACAGCATCGTGAAGAAGGCCGCGCCGGTGATCATGTGGAAGTACTCGGCGAGGAAGAACAAGGCGAACCGCATCGATGAATACTCGGTGTGATAGCCACCGACCAGCTCGCTTTCGCATTCTGCCAAGTCGAAGGGCGCTCGATTGCTCTCCGCGAGCATGCATGTATAGAAGATGACCGCGGCCACCGGGAGCTGCATCAGGTTCCAAGCCCCGTCGAGTTGCCCGCCGATAATCACCATCGGACTGATCGAGCCCGCGATGAGGATGATCGCGAGCAGCGACAGCCCCATCGGAATCTCGTAGGAGATCATCTGGGCGCCAGCCCGGAGTCCGCCGAGGAACGACCACTTGCTGTTGCTGGCCCAGCCACCGAGGGTCACCCCGAAGACGCCCAGTGATGCGACGGCGATCATGTAGACCACGCCGATGTTGATGTCCGCGCCGACCACCGAGACCTGATAGACGGTGTTGGCTTGGGCGATTCCCAGGAGGCTGACGAGCCCGGTGATGTCGATCAGGCCGGCGAACGGCACCACGACAAAACCAATCATGGCCGGCAGCATGAGCAGTCCGGGAGCCAAGGTGAACAAGGCTTTGTCCACCCCCAGCGGCGTGTAATCCTCCTTCAGGAGGAACTTCAGGCCATCTGCCAGAGGCTGGAACATTCCCTTGGGACCGACTCGATTGGGTCCGACGCGATCCTGCATCCAGGCGCTGAGCTTCCGCTCCAGCAGGATCGAATAGGCGCAGGCTCCGAGGAAGACATGCAAAAGCACCACGATCACAAGGATGGAGAAGACGAGTTGAACTTGATCGGGAGTAGCGGTGAACATTCTTGACCCGAATCCATGCTGGATCGCTCCGAGCGGAGCGAACGACTCGATACTGGAAGTGACATCGCGCGAGGGCACAGTCTAGCGAGCCGGAACCAGTTCGCCCTCTCCAAGTCGGCCGATCCTCGACGACTCCTCGAGAATCCGGCGTGGCCATCGGCGGTCCACTCGACGTTGACGATTCAGCCTGGGGAACCGACCGGCGATGCTGAGCCGTCCCGTTTGGAGGCGTCGGTGGGCACCAACGGGCCGCGGGCAAGATGTGGGAAGTAATCCTGGGTCGCGGCGACGTTCCAGTCCCCGGCCCGAAGGCCGGTGATCGCCTGGATCGCGGCTCGAGCCCCGGGAATGGTGGTGATCATGGGAATTCCGGCCCGAACGGCATCCGCCCGGATTCGGCCTTCGTCGGTCTTCGCACCCTTCCGCGTCGCGGTATTCAGAATCAAGTGCACCTCGTCATCGGCGATCAAATCGAGAATATTCGGCCGAAGGCCTTCGGAGATCTTGGGAAGCGACTCGACCTCGACCCCGAATTTCTTCAGATATTCGAAGGTCCCGCTGGTCACCAAGACCCGGAAGTCCATCGATCGGAGCCCCCGTGCCAGTTCGACGGCATGGGCCTTGTCCTCATCTCGGACCGACAGAAAGACCGTCCCCTCACTGGGGAGATCGAGGCCCGCCGCCATGAGGGCCTTCGCGAAGGCGAGCGGGAGTGATCGGTCAGCCCCCATCACCTCACCAGTCGAACGCATCTCGGGGCCAAGAATCACGTCCACACCGGGGAACTTGCTGAACGGGAAGACCGATTCCTTGACCGCGAAGAAACCTGAATCCGCGACCTCCTTGATGTTCAACTCCGCGAGCGAGGCCCCCATCATCACCTTGGCAGCGATGTGTGGCCACGGAATGCCCTTCGCCTTCGAGACGAACGGCGCCGTCCGCGAGGCCCGCGGGTTCACTTCGAGGATGTAGATCTCTTCGTTCTTGACCGCGAGTTGCAGGTTCATCAAGCCGCGGACCCGAAGTCGTTCCGCAAGACGGCGAGCCTGATCCTTGATCCGCTCGACGATCCGTGGACTCAGCGAATACGGAGGAATGGTGCAGGCGGAATCCCCCGAATGGACCCCCGCCTCCTCGATGTGTTCCATCACGCCGCAGACCAGTGCCGACGGCGGCGCCGTGGAGCACTCGATCATCGTGGCCCTCGACTCCTTGTCCGGCTCAAAGTCAGCGACCACATCCACATCGACTTCGACGGCATCACTGAGGAAGCGGTCGACAAGGATCGGCGCATCCTGAAGATCACTCGCGCCGACCGCCGCCACCATGTAGCGGCGAAGCGACGTTTCGTCGTAGCAGGTTTCCATGCCACGACCACCAAGCACGTAACTCGGCCGGACCAGGACCGGGTAGCCGATGCGAGCGGCGATATCGACGGCATCCTCAAGTGAATTGGCGATGCCGTTCTCCGGCTGCTGAAGCCCGAGTTCGTCGAGTACCGCCTTGAATCGATCGCGGTCCTCCGCGAGGTCGATCGAATCGAGTCCCGTTCCGATCAACGGCACGCCGGCCGCGACCAGGCCGTGCGCCAGGTTCAAGGGCGTCTGGCCACCGTACTGCACGATGCACCCGACGACCCCGCCCGATCGCTCCGCGACCTCGATACCCCCACCGTTCAGACGCTCGACGATGTTCAACACGTCCTCGAGGGTGAGCGGCTCGAAGAAGAGTTGGTCGCTGGTGTCGTAGTCGGTCGAGACGGTCTCCGGATTCGAGTTGACCATCACCGAATCGAAGCCCATCTCTGCGGCGGCGAAACTCGCCTGGCAACAGCAGTAGTCGAATTCGATTCCCTGACCGACCCGGTTCGGGCCGCCGCCGAGGATCACGATCTTCGGTCGACCCCCCACCCGAGCTTCATCATCAACCACAGTGCGAGTTCCACCGTTGTCGTCCGCGACCCGGAAGGCTCGCTCGTACGTCGAATAGAAATACGGCGTCACCGCCTCGAACTCGGCAGCGCAGGTGTCGACGAGCTTGTAGACCGGCTCGATCCCCAAAGACTTGCGATGCTTGCGTACCGCGAGAATCGACTTTGTAGAAATCGAGCCGAGATAGACGTTGGCCAACTGAGGATCGGAGTACCCGAGACGCTTGGCTTCGAAAAGCACGTCGGCAGGCACCTCTTCCAACCGCTCGTACGCCGTCAATTGATCTTCAAAGGCGATGAGTTCCATCATCTGATCGAGGAACCAAGGGTCGATCCCGGTGAGTTCGCGGATCCGCTCGATGGGCCATCCCAACTTGACGGCATAGCGGATGTAATAGAGCCGACCCTGACTCGGGACCGAGAGCTTGCGAACCAGCAGATCCTCCGCAGGTGGCCACTCCGACACCGTCCAGTCTCCCGCCACCGACTCCGAACCATCCCTCGTCGACGCCAGCCAGAGATCGTTGGCGTCAAGCCCGAATCCGAACCGCTTGACCTCCATGCTGCGGATCGCCTTCTGCAACGCTTCCTTGAACGTCCGACCGATCGACATGCCTTCGCCGACCGACTTCATCTGAGTGGTGAGTGTCTCGTCGGCCTCAGGGAACTTCTCGAAGGTCCACCTCGGCATCTTCACCACGACGTAGTCGATTGATGGCTCGAAGCACGCAGAGGTGCTCCCGGTGACGTCGTTGCGAAGTTCGTCCAGCGTGTATCCCACCGCAAGTTTCGCCGCGATCCTCGCGATCGGGAATCCCGTGGCCTTCGATGCGAGGGCGGAGCTCCGCGAGACGCGAGGATTCATCTCCACCACCACCACGTCACCGTTCTCGGGATTGACCGCGAACTGCACGTTCGATCCGCCGGTGTCGACTCCGACCGCCCGCATGATCGCGAACGCGCCGTCGCGGAGGTACTGATACTCCTTGTCCGACAGCGTCATGATCGGCGCCACCGTGACGGAATCTCCAGTGTGCACGCCCATCGCATCGATGTTCTCGATGCCACAGACCACGATGCAGTTGTCCCGGCGATCACGGACGACTTCGAGTTCGTATTCCTTCCAACCGATCAATGACTTGTCGATCTGGACCTGATCGATCATCGATGCCTTGATGCCGGAACGCACGATCTCCTCGAATTCCTCGCGATTCCAGGCGACGCCTCCTCCGGTACCGCCGAGCGTGAACGCCGGACGGATGATCGCGGGAAGACCGATTTCGTCGAGGAACCCGATCGCGTCGGTAACCGTTGATACGGTCCGGCTCTCGGGGTTCCTGAGACCGACTGAATCAACCACCTTCTTAAATGCTTCCCGATCTTCCGCCCGCCGGATCGCTTCACGGTCGGCGCCGATCATCTCGACGTTGTGCTTCTCCAGAATCCCTTGATCCCAGAGTTCGCACGCACAGTTCAATCCCGTCTGACCACCGAGGGTCGGGAGGATCGCGTCGATGGGCGTACCCAACGATGCCTCCTTTTCGATCACCTTCCGAACCGATTCCGGCGTGATGGGCTCGATGTAGGTGCGATCGCTGAATGCCGGGTCGGTCATGATCGTCGCGGGGTTCGAATTGACCAGGACGATCCGATACCCCTCTTCGCGCAACGCCTTGCACGCCTGCGTTCCGGAGTAGTCGAATTCACATCCCTGCCCGATGACGATGGGACCGGAACCGAGAAGGAGAATCGTCGAGATGTCGTCTCGTCTTGGCATGAAGGCCCGTGTTCTTCGGGGTACCGAAAAAAGGTGAGAAACCATCCCGGAGCCCGCATCAGGGCCCTCGATCGGCGCGAATTCCGACCGCCTTAGGATCGATCCGCGCAAATTTCCGAGATCATACCCCGGCAACGAGATTCTGCGACGCCGTCCGACCGCTCATCCACCGCCGCTTGACGCCGAGGCCCGATGCCGGGAGGCTCCACTTGTGACCTCGACCCAACTTGCCATCGTCATCATGGTCGGAATCGGCGTCTGGATCCTCCTCTGGATGTGGGCCATCCCCCGGGTCACCGACCGGATACGAACGGCGCTGGACGACCGAATCGGCAACGGCCCACTGGTTGGACTGATCGACCTGGTGTCCTGCACCGTGGCCCGAACCCGACATCAGGTTCGATTCGTCGGTTTCGAAGACCTTCCATCGCCCTTCCGTCATGGTGACGTCGGCGGGGGCATCGTCGTGGCGAATCACACCGCGGGCGTGGACCCGTTCGTCGTCCAGACAGGGATTCGCCGCTTGATCCGCTGGATGATGTGGGCGGACATGATGGATCCAAGATTCGACTTTGCCTGGAAGGCTGGACAGGCATTGCCGGTCAGTTATGGCAGCGGAGACGCCGGCACGCTGCGAAAGGCGGTGCGACACGTCAAGGACGGCGGTCTGATCGGGATCTTCCCCGAAGGCGCCATCGAACGCCCCCCGGGTGAGATCCGACCGTTCCAGCCGGGCGTCGGGCTGCTCGCCCGGCTCAGCAAGGCCCCGGTCCTGGTCCTCTGGATCCATGACACCCCCTATACCGAGACCGCATCGGCCTCCATCTTCAAGCGAAGCCACTCGATCGTGGAACTGGTGAACGTCATTGACCTCTCCCGCGAGAAGGAACCCACCGTGGCCACCGCCATCCTTCGGGATGCCATCGTCGATCGAAGCGGGTGGCCCAAGAACGAAGAAAGCATGCTGGCGATTGACGGAGCCGAGGCCGACGCGGGCGGGTGATCTCCGTCGCGAGCCGGAGGATGGAACCGGCCGTGCTACAGTCCGGGCATGCTCGCCAGTATTCAAGGTGAACTTCGTTCAGTAGGCGACCAGTCCGCGATGGTCCAGGTTGGCCCACTCGGCTACGAAATCATGCTCACCGCAGGCGACGTCGGCCGGCTCCGCCTCGCGGTCGGCGACGACGTCCAGTTCACGCTCCTTCACTACCTCGAGAGCCAGTCCAACGGCGCGGTCTTCCGACCCCGCCTGATCGGATTCTCAAACGAGGTCGAACGGGCGTTCTTCGAACTCTTTACCTCGGTCAAGGGAATCGGGTACCGCAAGGCACTGCGAGCCCTCGCGATGCCCATGTCGACGATCGCCCGGGCGGTCGCCGAACGCGATACCGACACCCTTCGATCGCTCCCGGAGATCGGAAAGCGCACCGCCGAGACGATCGTGCTCGATCTCGCAGAAAAGGTCGAAGAACGCTTCGCCTCCCTTGCAGGCGGCGCCGAGAGCGGCTCGACGTCTGCGGAGACGAGACCGGCGGACGGCGGGCAGGACGCCATCACGGTGCTGGTCCAACTGGGCGAAGCCCGACCCATCGCGGCGGAACTGATCGATCGCGTCCGCCGTGCCGATTCAACCATCACTGAGGCGGACGCATTCGTCGCCGCCGCCCTTCGACTCAAGAGCTCCGTTTCCTGAGCCCCCGACTGGCGAGGACGCCCTCGGTGGTCGATACCAATCCCGACGCTTCGCTGATCGAAGCACGCCTCGCGCCAACCCCTCACCCATACTTTTCTTAAGCCGAACCATGCGACACGCAATGATCATGGCTGGCGGATCCGGCACCCGACTCTGGCCACTGAGCCGGGCGGATCGTCCGAAGCAACTCGTCCCGCTCGTCGAAGACAAATGCCTGCTTCGCCTTGCAAGCGATCGACTCGCCGGCGTGGTCGGCGACGGCGAACGGTGGATCTGCACCGCTGAACGATTTCGTGATCAGGTCAACACGATGGTTCCCGGCATCGCCGATGACCATGTACTGGGCGAACCGTGCGGTCGAGACACCCTGAACGCCGTTGGCCTCACCGCCGCCGTTCTATCGAAGACTGATCCTGATGCGATCTTCGCCGTCCTGACCGCCGACCACGTCATCGAACCGCAGCCCGTCTTCGCCGATCGACTCGCCGCCGGTTTCGCCCTCGTCGACGAGGACCCGAGTCGCTTCGTGACGTTCTCGATCACCCCCACCCGGCCCGCAAGCGAATACGGCTATGTCGAGCAAGGCGAGGCGATCGATGGGCATGCCAAGTGTTTTCAGGCACGACGATTCGTGGAGAAGCCGGATCGCGAGACCGCGGAGGCGTATCTCGAGACCGGCCGATTCGGATGGAACAGCGGGATGTTCGTGTTTCACGCCCGGACCATCCTCGAAACGATCGGCCGGTACGAGCCGGCGACCAAAGATGGGCTCGATCGGATCGCCGCCGCGTGGGGCACGCCGGAACAGTCCGTGACGCTCGCCGCGATCTATCCCGATTTGAAGAAGATCAGCGTCGACTACGGCCTCATGGAACCGGCCTCCCGGGACGACGCGATCAAGATCTGCTCGGTGCCCATGGACGTGTCATGGATCGACGTCGGGAGCTGGCCGAGCCTCGGGGAGACGTTGCCTGCAGATGATCGAGGCAACCGGGTCGCGGCGAACACGCTTCACACCGACCTTGATTCACACGACCTTCTGGTCTTCAGCGAGGACGCCGGCCACCGGATCTGCACCATCGGCTGTTCGGACCTGGTCATCGTTCACACCAAAGATGCGACTTTGATCTGCCGTGCCGAGGATGCCCAGAAGGTCAAGGACCTCGCCGGCCTGGTCCCCAAGGATCTTCGCTGAATTCCATGCGGATCCTCGCCGTCGATCTCGGAGACGTTCGAACCGGCCTCGCCGCCGGCGAGGATGTGACTGGAACCGTGCAGCCGCTCGAAGTGATCGTCGAACGTGATGAACAAGGCCGCCTCGAAAAAATCGCCACTGCGATCGCCGAATTCGGACCCGACCTGATCCTCGTCGGGCTTCCAATCAACATGGACGATACCGAAGGACCTAGAGCCCTCGCGGCACGGGCCTTCGGCGCCCGGCTCTCCGAACGAACCGGTTTGCCCGTCGACTTTCACGACGAACGGCTCTCGAGTTTCGAGGCCGATGAATCGTTAAAAGGCTCGGGACTGACCCACAAGGGAAAGAAGAAGGTCCAAGACGCCATCGCCGCCGCCCACATCCTGCAGGACTGGATGCGCCGATGACCGCGATCAACCGCCGCACGAAGAACGATCGAGATACCAGATCATCTCGCCGTTTCGAGGCCGGATCCCCTTGCAGGGAAGCGTTTCGAAACCGTCGTTTCCCGTCGCGATCCGCTTGATCATCTCCGCCTTCTCCGAGCCCAGCACGTAGAAAGCGATCGACCGGGCGTTGTTGAGTAACGGATACGTCATGGTGACTCGTGCGGGAGGCACCACGCTCGGGCCATCGTTGTCCACAACCCATCGATCTTCGACGTTCAGCGCCGAACTGTGCGGAAAGAGGCTGGCGGTATGTCCGTCTGGACCCATTCCCAGGAGGACGAAGTCGAGTCTGCCACGGTCTGGATCATTCGGAACGCCTCCGCTCGCCAGATGCTCGCGGAGCTCGGCGTCGTAGAGCTCGGCCGCATCCTCTTGATCTACGGGCATCGGATGCACGTTGGAACCGGGGATGTCCGCGTGTTCGATGATCAGCTCGTGGATGTGCTTGAAGTTGTTGGTGTCGCTCTCGAAGGGGGCCCGTCGCTCATCGACGATCCAGAGGTGAGTTCGACTCCAAGGCATCTCCCTGAACAGCGGGTCGATCATCAATCGCCGATAGAACGGCATAGGCGTGCCCCCGCCCGAAAGCGCAAGATGGAACACGCCTCGCTTCCCCACCGCCTGCTTCGCAGTCATCAGAAGGTCTCGTCCGAGCCGCTCCTGCGCATCTTCGGCATCCGCGCCGACGTTCACGCCCCCGGGAAGGGATGGGACTTCGAAACCCTCGGGTTCCATCTGATAGGCATCGTTCATCGGAGGTTCTCTTTCACTGTGTTCGTTGCATCGGAGGACGGGGTCGATCACATGATGAGCCCCGCGTCATCAAGAGTCTGCTGAAACGTCGTCTTCGTACCAACGACGCCCCTTCTTCGCCAACAGCGCTCTGGAGGACTCAGGCCCCCAGGATCCGGGCTGGTAATTGTCGCGAATCCCCGTCCGCGCACCGGCGCTCGACTCGCCGAGGAACGGCATGACCGCGTCCCAGGCGCTTTCCACTTCAATCCGGCTCTTGAACAGCGTCTGATCTCCGCGCATCGCATCGATCATCAACGGCCCGTACGCCTCGAGGGCCGGTGCGTCGAAACTGGCGCCGACATCCGCCATCATCTCGAGCGGGTCGATGTTGATTCCAAGGCCCGGCCGCTTGGTCTCGAACCGGAGGCTGAGTTGTTCGTTCGGCGCCACCGAGAAGACCAGCCGGTTCGGAACGAGATGGTCGCCGCCGGCGAAGGCCGGGAGTTTCCTGAAGAGATTCGCGGCGGGCGGCTTGAATTGGACCACGACCTCGGTCCGCTTCTCCGCCATTCGTTTTCCACTGCGAAGATAGAAGGGCGTGCCAGCCCATCGCCAGTTCTGAAACTGCAATTCGAGTGCTGCGAATGTCTCGGTGGTGCTTCCGGGAGCGACGCCCTCGCTGGCCGCGAAACCAGGATCGTCCTTTCCGTCCGAACCGTACTGCCCGAGCGCACAGAACTCTGCCACCCGATCGACCGGGGTCGGCACCAGCGCGTCGATCACCTTCACCTTCTCGCTGCGAATGTGCTCGGGCGTGTAATCCGTCGGCGGTTCCATGGCCGCGAATGCGAGGATCTGGAAGAGATGCGACTGAATCATGTCGCGGATCGCCCCGGTCTGATCGTAGAACCCGGTCCGCTGCCCAACGCCCACCGTCTCGGCAGCGCTGATCTGAACGTGATCGATGTACTGCTGGTTCCAGACGGGCTCCCAGAGGATGTTGGCGAACCGGAAGACCAAGAGGCTCTGCACGATCTCCTTCGCGAGGTAGTGGTCAATCCGATAGACCGACTCCTCTTCGAATGCCCGTCCGAGCGTCCGATTGAGACTCTTGGCCGTGACATCATCGTTGCCGAACGGCTTCTCGATGATGATCCGCTGCCAGCTTGCCTGCGAGGGATTGATACTGCACCACCGCTTGCCTTCCACCACCAGCCCCGCTTCATCGATCTTCTCGACGATCGGCTCGTACAGTGAACTCGCCACACTCAGGAAGAACAGCACGTTCCCGGAGGTCTTCGATTCGGTATCGAGCTCCGCGATCCGCGTTCGGACCGCCGCCATTCCTTCGGATGTGGTGGCGTCGGCCGGCAGGTAGTGGATCCGCTGGGCGATCTCCCGCCAGGCCGCTTCATCGATGTCCGCATTGTGCTTCCGGACCCAAGGCTCCAGTTCCTCGCGCCATTCGTCGTCGGTCTTCGGCCGGCGGGCCACTCCAAGGATTCGTGTCTCGGCCGGGAGTAACCCCATCTTCGACATCTCGTACATCGCCGGAATCAGTTTGCGAGCGGTGAGATCCCCGGAGGCCCCGAAGATGACCAGCGTGCAAGGGTCGACGGCGTGGTGTGAAGCGAGCGATGAATCGGACATTCGAATGGTCCTTGAACTGTGCGGGGCGTTCTGAATCGCCGAACGTGATGGATGAACACTGACAGGAACTCGCTCCGGATTTACGTGCGGTCAACCGGGAACGCCGGAATCACCTTCGAGGCCGGCCAGCATCGCGGAGAGCGCGGCCCCAGGATCTTCTTCCCGCATCAGGTGTTCCCCGACGAGTGCGATGTTGATGCCGTGATCTCGAAGTCGTCGGAGATCTTCGCAGGTTCTGATACCGGACTCACTCACCAGCACCCGCGGATCCTCAATCAGATCCAGCATTCGGAAAGTATGCACGAGATCGGTGGTCATCGTCGCGAGATCGCGGTTGTTCACGCCGAGCAACGAGTATCCAGAGTGAGGGAACCCCACATGGTTCAGCACCCGGTAGAGATTTTCGATCGAATGGACCTCGACCAATGACGTCATGCCGAGCTCGGTGGCGAGGATCTGAAAGTCGATGATCTGAGCTTCGCTCAACACCTCGGCGATGAGCAGAATCGCATCCGCACCGGCGGCTCTGGATTCCCAGACCTGATACTCGTCGACGATGAAATCCTTCCGCAGGACCGGCAACGGCATTCGGTCCTTGATCGGAAGGATGTGGCCCAGATCACCCCCAAAGTAGTGACGGTCGGTCAGGCAAGAAATCGCGGCCGCACCGCCGGAGTGGTAGCGTGAAGCGATGTCCGCCGGATCAAAATCCTCGCGAATGATCCCCGCGGACGGACTCTTCCGTTTGACCTCGGCGATGATTCGAAAGTTCTTCGGCTTTCGATCAGCGACCACCGCCCGGAAGAAATTTCGGGGACGACCGAGTTCCGCGATCCGGTCCTTGATGGACTCGATCGGCGTGACGAGCCGGGCCTTCTCGACCTCCACCCGCTTGCGAGCGATGATTTCCTCAAGCACACTTTCCATCGCGGAATCGGATTCTCGGAATTCGGGACACGAGCACGACTCCCACGGCCGGCTCCCGATCGGGTCGATGTTCGCGGTGGCGGCCATCACCCTGCTCGGTTCGACTGGCATTCTACTCGCAGCATCCATCGAGCCGGGTTCGGCGGATTCGAGCGTCGAAGTGTCCGCGGATGCCGAGTGGATCTCGCTGATGTCCCTGATCCTGACGCCGGTATCGATCCTCGTCCTGTGGCGAACTCAATGCTGGCGACTGCGAGCGGCCAACGGACCGCTGGTCTCGCCGTGGAGGATTCCGCCGGTCGTGAGCCTGGGCATGTTCGGCCTGGCCTTACTCGGCGGCGGGCTGGCCGCCTCGATGATTCCGCCGTCCTGGATCCCGCCCACGACCGCCCCCCTGCGATCCACCGCTCTGATCGGCTGGGCGGCCACCGCCGGCAGCCTCCTCTTCTGCGTTCCCGCCTTGCTCCTCGCCAAGAATCTGCCTCTCCCCAAGGGTGCCACCCCTCCCGTCCGCACGCCGCGGGGGATTTCGATGGGCGTGGTCGGCTTCCTGCTTGCGATCCCCTTGATCGAGACCGGGGCGATCCTCGGCCAGGTCGTCCAACAGTGGCTCTCCGCGACGACGCCCAATCTCATCGCCCACGAGACGCTCAACGCGCTGGTCTCGGTGACCCCAGACATCTGGTGGTGGATGGTGGCGGCAAATGCCGTGATCGGCGCGCCGGTCATCGAGGAAATCCTCTACCGGGGCTTCCTCCAACAGGCGTTCCGACGGGCCGGTGCCGGAGCGTGGCCCGCCATTCTGTTGACCGGCAGCATCTTCTCCTTGATGCACTACGCGGTCCTCCCGCCGGATACCGCGATCTCCGCCATGACCGCGCTGCTCCTTCTGGCGATCGCACTGGGCATGATTCGCGAACGAACCGGCCGCATCGCGCCGTGCATGGTCGCTCACGGCATGTTCAACGCTCTCAATCTCGGCCTCGCCCTCTGGCTGACCTGAACCCGGCGTTCCCGATCTCCAAGGCCGTGGTTCGACAACCGTATACTCCGAGTTCCATGACCGACCCCAAACCGACCGAACGTGCCCGCATCCTCACCGGCGACACCCCCACCGGGAAACTCCACCTCGGCCACTGGGTCGGTTCGGTGAAGCGACGGGTCGAATTGCAGCAGTCCCACGACTGCTACTTCATCCTTGCGAACATCCACGCCTTCACCACTCGCGCCGCGGAGCCGGATGCGATCCGCGAGGACACCCTGGAGATCGTCCGCGACCTCCTCGCGATGGGCATCGATCCTGAACGTTCATCGATCTTCATCCAGAGTGAAGTTCCTGCCATCGCAGAACTCACCTTCCTCTTTGCGATGCTCCTCCCCTACAACCGAGTCATGCGGAATCCCACGCTCAAGGAGGAGATCAAGGTCAAGAACCTCGGCGACACCTACAGCTTTGGGTTCCCGCTCTACGCGGTCGGACAGACCGCAGACATTCTGGCCTTCCGACCCGTGGGCGTTCCGGTAGGCGAGGACCAAGTGGCGCACCTCGAACTGACCCGCGAAGTTGCCCGACGGTTCAACCAGATGTACTGCGGCGTGCACAACAAGACGAAAGACGACGACCACGTCGCCGAAGGTGGCGTCTTCCCGATTCCTCGTGCCGACGTCGGCAAAGTCGGCCGATTGGTCGGCACCGACGGCAAGAACAAGATGAGCAAATCGCTCAACAACGCGGTCCACATTTCCGATACCGCCAAGCAGGTTCAGAAGAAGATCAACAAGATCTTCACCGGCCGCCAGAGCGCCACCGAACCCGGCGATCCGAACAACATTCTCATGCAGTACTGCGACATCTTCATTCCCGACACCGAGCGTGTCGCGGAGTTAAAAGACCTCTACTCACGCGGGGCGGACATCGGCGACGGCCACATCAAGCAAGAACTCGGGGCGGCGATCAACGAGTTGCTTGAACCCATGCGGGAACGGCGGGCAAAGTACGAAGGCGACGATGCCTACGTCATCGACGTGCTGAAGTCAGGAACCTCGCGAGCCAACGTCCTGACCGAAGAAACCCTCGCCATGGCCAAGGAAGCCTGCGGCCTCGGGTTCTTCCAGCGGAGTCTCGACCTGCGATGACCGCGCTCCGATTCCTCGCCGCGGCCGTCGCCACCGCCGTCGTCTTCCCGTGCCTCGGATTCGGCATCTTCGGACTCCTCGCGTCGCAGGAACCAGGCGCCGGAATCGGCTGGACGATCGGCTACCTCGTCTTCGATACCATCTTGGTGGCTTTGATCATCGCGATCTGGTGGCTTGCCTTCCGACGCACTCGCGGCCCGACTGACTGCCTGGGATGTGGCTACGACCTCCGAGGCGTCCGCGACGGAGCCTGCCCCGAATGCGGCGCTACCGTGAACTGACGTTGGCGGTTTGCCGACGCTCACTCCGCGACGAACGTCATGATCTCGACCTCGGGAGGCCCGTGATGGATGATCGACTCACAGAGCTGTTGCAGCGTCTTGAACTGGCCTTCGGGCGTAAAGACGGGGAACGCGCGACGAATGCTTTCCAGCCAGTAGCCCGCTGACGTTTCCCACGCAATCTCCAAGGCTTCTTCGTGTTCCAGACGAAAACCGCCTTCCTTGATCTGCTCCCGAATCTCCACGCGGGAAGGGAATCGCATGTTCCAATCGGGGTTCGTGGATCCGATCTCGCCGCGCGCCACGTAATCTCGAATCAGCAAACGACCGACGTGCGGCCGCAAGCCTCGCAAGACGAGATCCGGACGGGGCATGTGGGTGAGCGATTCCAACATGATCGCCACGTCGGCGTCATCACGGACCGGCTCGAAATCGAGCTCCTGCGCATCCGCCACCGACACCCGGGCTTCCGGAACTCTGGCTGCAAACTCTTGCGCTTGCACCTCAGAGATCGTGATCCCGTGGACCGAGCAGTCCCGCTCGTCGACCAGCATCCGGGCCGGCCCTCCCCAGCCACAACCCACGTCGATCACCTTTGATCGAATCGGAATCCAAGGGTAGAGCTGCCGAATTGCGAATGAGAAGTGTGCTTCTGCATCATCGATTTGCTTGGTCGGATCAACGGTGCCAAAGTGATAGTGCATTCCGGGCCCGAGTACTTCTCGCCACCCCGCGGTTTCACCGGAATAGAAGCCAGCGACCTCCCTCGAATTCCACGTCACGTCGTCCGAATTCGGTTCTCCTTTCATCCACGGAGCATACCGCAGGCGACGCCGAACAGCGCGACGTATGCCGTCAGAACGCGAACAAGAAGTCGAGCACTTCGGCGATGAAGCCGCGTTGGGTCGATTGTTCCACCGCGCCAGAGTGGGTCTTGTCGACCGCGAGGTCGTAGAGCTGGTTCGAAGCGATGGTGCCGCTCGCGGTGATCCAGTCCGGTCGGGTGATCCCCGTCAGTCGGATCACCGTCTTGTCGCCGCTCCAGTTACGAACTACTCGGGCCTCTAGCACCAGATTTCCGTTGGGCTTGACCTCGACGATGCGAGCAGTGATCCGATCGGTCATCTCGTCCTGACGCTGGTACCTGCCCTGGCCGTCGAACTCCTTCTCCGCGCCGATCTCCACTCCTGGCAAAGACGACGTGGCCGGGCTGAAATTGAACGCACCGAAATCGAAGTTGGCAAACTCGGCGACTTCCGCACTGACGCCGCCGTCCGTCTCGAGTCTTCGCTGCTGATCGATCTTCGAACGGCTCTTCTCGATGACGATGATCTGCACCAGATCCTGCTCTTGCCATTCCCTGGCTTCGGGCATCTGCGATGCGATGCCGAACCGCGGGTCGCCAGCCTGGATCGGTCCGAAGAGGAACCAGTCAGATGCCGACACCGCATTTGCAGAGGCCGGTGACTCTCCGGGAAGGACCACTGGTGCCGCATCGTTCGCCGCTGCGGCGATCGACGCCGAAGCCAGCACCATCGCGGCTCCGACACACGATCGGGCACGCTGGAAGCCGGGACTGAATCGACTGGGGGAGGGAATGTTCTGCATGATCGTGGACTCCGAGAACGAAACGAGTGATCGCCGTTGATTTAATGTTTCACCATTCATCGATCGGGAAGCCGGACGCGACCGAGACCGATGACCACTGCGGAGAATCGAGCGTTGCGATCCCGATCACCTGCGGTGCGGAGACGGCATTCGATCGTGTCGCCGATCCGCCCTTTTTCCATGGCGATACCGGGCACCTCTACCTGAACGCCGGCACCGGCAGCCAGAATGAGAACCTCACTGTGGCGATGCACGACAAACTCAGCCTTGAGAAGATCTGCGTTCATCGGCGCTCCGGCGGCAAGCGATTTCACAAGTTGACGGTCCTCGAGGGCGTCGATATCGAGCACCACCTCGGACGGACGGACGGCTCGCTCGGCGATCTCGAAATCCGAAGCGGCGAGTTTTCGACCAGGCCGAAGATTTCGCACTGCGATCGGTACCCTGCGGACGATGCGGACATCCACCCTCACTAGTGTCGCGCGGAATAGCCGACCGTCATCGCGTCGCTGGGTGATCCGTGCGTTGCATCGGTCGCCCAACGGATTACCGAGTAGTTCGACGCTGAAGGTGCTGGAACCGGCGATGATCGCCTGAGCGGACGTCGCGTCGACGGCGAGCTCGAGGCGGGAGGCGTCCGGGCCCCACGCGGCGATCATCAACTTCGCGACCTGGCGAGCCACGATGTCGCCCGCGCCAAACAGATCCGATGCGGCCACGAACGGCACGCCTCCCGGCGTTTCGCTCGCAGACTCCGCGTGCATGCTTCCGGAAGCCGGTATCGCGACCGGCACGCCTCCCGGGGTTCCGCTCGCAAGCTCCGCGTTCATGCTTCCGGAAGCCGGTACTGCGATGGCTTGATTTTCGGATTCCTTGCCAGACGATCGACGGGGTGACGCAGGCGGTCGGACCAGCGTGAGGCCTCCCTCGAGATCGAGCGTGCCCCAGTAGACGTCCGCATCCTGGAGCAACTCGCGGACTTCCGCGACCCGGATACGGATCAGCCCGGTCGCGTTGCGTGCATCCGACGGACGAATGACGGTTCTGGACAACGCTTCGGCCTGAGGTCCTTCGAGGATCGCGATGTCGCCGAGTCGAATCGGTTGATCGGCGTCGGTCCGACGCACCGAGTGACGAAGCCGGATGACATCCGCGGTCAGGACGTCCGGGATAAGAACGGTAACCACGAGCGTCATGGGAAGAAGGATGTTGCAAAGCGAAGAGATCATGGCTCGGTCTCCGACACGGGGGTGATCGACGGGGATCAGTTGGCGATATTCACCACGGTGCGGAGCGTTTCGTCCGCGGCCTGGAGGGCTTGACTGTTCATTTCAAAGGTCCGCTGCGTCCGGATCAAGTTGACCAGCTCCGTGACCGGATTGACGTTGGAACCCTCGAGGTATCCAGCTTGCAGCGTCCCGGTTCCGTCGGTCCCCGGGCCAGTGGTCTCCGGCGTACCGGAGGCGTAGGTTTCGAGATAAAGGTTCTGACCGATCGTCTCGAGCCCTGCGTTGTTCTGAAAGAGCGCCAACTCCAGCGTTCCAGCCAGCACGATGTCGACCGCGTTGGGATCCTTGTAGTAGACGCTTCCGTCGTTCCCGATGGTGACGGCGGTCGCCTCGGTCGGAATCACAATGCTGGGCTCGATGCGGTAACCGGTGTTATTCGCGAGCACGAGATTTCCATCACGATCGACCGCCAGAGCCCCGTCGCGGGTGTAGGCGATCCCATCACCCAGTTCGCCGACGTCGACCTGAAGGAAGCCGTCGCCTTGAATCATCACATCAAGCGGACGGTTCGTGGCGATCGCTGGTCCCTGTTCGAAGTCGAGCTGAGTACCCGCGACTTCCACACCGAGTCCAACGAAGAGCCCGATCGGACTCGTCGCGTCGGCGATCTGGCTTTCGACGCCAGGCTGCTTCTTCTCGATGTAGTAGAGATCCTGAAAGTTGGTCCGGCTCGACTTGAACGCCGTCGTGTTCGCATTCGCAAGGTTGTTCGCGATCACGTCCAACTGGGTGTTCAGTGCGGACATGCCGCTGGCGGAGGTGTTGAGGGCGAGTGTACTCATGGGAGTGTTTCCTGAAAATGGCGAAGTGCCGGTGCGGAATTTCGGATCAGCCAACCGTGCCGAGACGGTTGATGGCGAGTTCCATCATGCGGTCGTGGAGGTCGATGAATCGGGACGAGGCCTGGACGGCGCGACTCGAAGCGATCAGGTCGGTCATGCTTTTGATCGGATCGACGCCGGAGTCCTCGATCCAACCCTGCTTGAGCTGGACGTCGTCGGAGGCATTCGCGACTTTTCCGGTACCGAGGTATCGGAAGATGTTTCCGCCTTCCTTTCGGAGCAGGGCGGGGTCTGGCGCGGCGATGCGAATTTTCCCGGCTTCGTCACCATTGACGGTGACGGTGCCGTCCCCGCCAATCGCGATCAGGCCGGTTTCGGGAAGGTGGATGGGTCGATTCCTGGTCGAGAGCACCGGACGGCCTTCGGAGTCGACGAGTTCGCCGTTGCCACTGCGGGTGAACCCGCCATCGCGGGTGAAGCCGTCCCCTTCGCCATCCCGGACCACGAAGAAGCCGGACCCGGAGATCGCGACATCAAGATCGCCACCGCGAGTCAGTCCGCCTTGCTGGAAGTTGGTCCAGGTGGGCTCGGCCAACACTCCGCCACCAAGCCGCTCGAGTAGAAGTTGCGACGGCGTGTCGGAGCCCAGTTCCTCCCGAGCGACCGGACGTTCGCGAGTGAAGGTGTAGTCCGCCTTGAATCCCGGCGTCTGGGCGTTGGCGAGATTGTTCGAGATGACATCCTGCCGATGCATCTCGGTGGACAATCCCGCGGCCGACATCCAGAGTCCGTAGTTCATCGGGGCGTCTCCAGGTCATCAGGGCTGGAGAATCCAGCCTCGAATGGGAGTTCAGTTGCAATCAACGCGCCAGTCGTGCCGAAGTCGGCCATTCCCCGGTGCATCGCGGCCGCAAGGCTCGCCAAGCGGAGTACTTCGCCACCGATCGCCGCGGCAGGCGCAGCGGATGCCAGTTGATCGCGCAAGATCCGCAGTAGCTGCGCATCCAAGGCCGACGGGTGATCCTCTGCGAGGCCCAAGGTCGGCGGTCCTGCAGCATCGCATCCATGCGACGTGCAGCTAGATTGGTGCCGGGTGGGTCGGAGATCCTCTCCGACCGCCCGAAGTCGTTCGATCCGCATGGGCACTCCTTGCCAAAAAGCGGTGCGAACGAGGGGAATAGCAACCGCCGTGCCCACCTTTTAAAAACAAGGTAGACACGGCGGGAGAGTCATTTAGGGGGATTTCCGGCGAACTCCTCTCACATTCGACGAGCGGATTCGACCCGCTCGGGAGGAACCTGAGAGCAAGATCTGCGCGATCCGTTCACTCAGTCGGCGACTCCCAGTTGGAGTACCGATTCGACGTAGAGCCGAAGATCGGCTTCCTCGGCGGCGGTCAAGGTCGTCTCTTCGATCATCTCCGGGAGGATGTGCTTCCAGTCCTCTCGAGAATGGGCGAGGATCGGCTCGGGAACATGGCAACTGCTGCAGTCGACGAGGTAGACCATTCGCCCCCGCTCCAACGCCGCCCGCTGCCCCGGCACATCAGCCATACCCCCCGCCGCGAGAACCTCTACAGGAGGTGCGACCCGATCCCATGAGGTTGCCACGCATCCGATGAGGAGATTGGCCCCGAGCAGCACCATGGCGGCCCGCCCGCCACGGATCCAGCGGTGTCGTTGAACCGGGTAGGCCATCAGAAGTCAATTCCGAAGATGGTCCGCAACTGGAATCGCTCGACGCCGGGAACTCGATTGAGACCGACCTCGAAGGTCGTCGTGATGTGCCAGCCACGACCTCGATAAGACAACGCCGGACCGGCGTAGAACCTGGTGGTAGCGGTACCTGCCCAGTCAGGGATGGGCGTGATGGCGAGGATTTCCGCTCCGATCGAGAAACTGGGAACCAGCTGATACGCGACCCCGAGATAGTTCGCGATCTTCCCCTTGGAATTCACGTATCGCGCCCCGTTTGGTCCGTTGTCTTCCCACTCGGCCTCGAGTACAAAGTTGTAGCCGAAGTTCCATTTCGCAATGGTCTTCTGGAAGAGCGCCTTTGCCTCGAGCGCGAACTTCTCGCTTCCAATCTTGAATTCGCCGTACGCGGCGAATCCGACCGCATCGGTCACCGGATCAGAGACCTTGTATTTGAACTCCAACGCACTGGTCCGAAACTCGGTGACCGTGCCGTCGGAGTCGGAGGTCTTCACCCGCCAGTCCGCGAGGTAGACCGCCATCTGGAAGTTGTCGGTGATACCGAATTCAAACTCGTGTCGGAAATCGAATCGCGACTTGCCGTCGTCGTCATCGTCGTAGTCCCACTTCGCCGTCACATACTGCTCGTACTCGACTTCGCCGGGTGCATGGACGTTCACCGTCTTGAGATAGGTCCACATCCCCTGATCTGCGAGCCCGATTCGGGTGATGAGGAACGCGGCGAGAACCGCGAGAAGGCGAACTGAAAAATGAAGGGTCAAGGACGGTCTCCTGTATTTGCAACTGAGTCTCAACCGCATCACCACGATGCGACGGCGGGATCATACTGCAACTGCGACGCAGTATCAACTGGCCGCAACTGGGCAAGAAACACGTACTCTTGGCGATCAACGGGTGTTTTCTTGACTGCATACCTGAGGCCCGATGGATCCATAGCACGCCTTTCTGGAAATGAGCAGACCTCCAAATGCCGGCCGAGCCTAAGGCGACGCCGCCGAATATGGCCGGATTTCACGGGTTCATCCGATGCTCTTCTCGCAGCCAAAAGGCCTGACGCAGGGATCGCGTCGGACCGCCTCGATGTCTGGGCCGCGCGATTTCAAAGGTCGTCGGCAAAGATGACATCGATCATCCCCCTTAGGCTCGGAGAGCCGATCGGCGAAGGACCGCCGCATGCAGAACATGCTCTCGACCCAACCCTCCCTGCAGTTCGAACCGGCGTTGCATCGCCCCAGATCCCACCGATCAGGCCCGGCGGCAGGCATGCCCGCACACCAGGAAGACTCCCATGATGTTGTCTCCGGATCCTGCCCCTTCCTCGACCGCAACGACGAACGATGTGCTTCTCGATTCTCACTCGGTCGCCTCGAACAGATGCTCGATGTCTGTCTGGGCACTGGTTCCTCGGGCTGCTTGATGTACCACCGACTTCGAATGGAGGAGGAGCAGGGCATCGTGGTCTCGAACTCCCCCGTTCCCCCACTTGTGATGCTCACCCATGACGGCGAATCGCTGCGGCTTCGACCGACCGGTTCGTGATTTTCTGACCTACGTCCGCATCGAGGCCGGCCTCGCGCCCGCCACCCTCGAAGCGTACGGTCGGGATCTCCGCGATCTCGTCGCGTCACTCGTCTCCAACGACATCGAATCCATCGATGCCGTCGAGCCAAATGACGTCGCCGACCATCTGCGAGGCTTGAGCCGCGATCGCGGCCTCGAGCCAACCTCGATCATTAGACACCTTGCGACCGCGCGGGTCTTCTTTCGCTGGCTATGTGCGAATGGAAAGATCCGAACAGACCCCGCTCGGCTGCTCGAACGGCCGACGAAGTGGAAACGGATGCCCGGTGTGATGAGCCCAACGAAGATGCGGCGACTCGTCGAAGCCCCTGAACCGGAACACGGCCGACTCTGGGTACGCGACCGCGCCATGCTTGAACTCATGTACGCGGCGGGCCTCCGAGCCAGCGAAGTGACGGCGCTTCGGGTCGACGAATTCCACGAGCAAATGGCAAGCCTCACCGTCACCGGAAAAGGGTCCAAGCAGCGGGTCGTGCCGATCGGAGATCCTGCCGTCAAATGGACGCTGAAGTACCTCGAGGAGACCCGACCGAACCTACTTCGATTCGATGACGGACGGGATCGCAGTCATCTGATGCTCTCCTTCAGCGGCCGCCCGCTGGAACGAGTGGCGGTCTGGCAGATCGTCCGGAAGTACGCCGCCATTGCCGGCCTTCAGGACGTCCACCCGCACAAACTCCGCCACAGTTTCGCGACCCACCTCCTCATGGGCGGCGCCGACCTGCGGGTCGTTCAGGATCTTCTAGGTCATGCCGACATCGGTACCACGCAGATCTATACCCATGTCGACCGGACCCAACTCCGGGAAGTGGTCAAGAGCCACCACCCTCGGCCATAGACCGAACGAACCGGCATCAGAAAAAAGTGCGACCAACGCGGCCCAACCAGACCTCGATCCGGGTGATCAACCGCGTTTCATCTTGTCAAAGCAGGCGAAGGTGTTCCGCGATTTGCACCGCGTTCAACGCGGCACCCTTCCGCAATTGATCCCCGCAGACAAACATCGCGATTCCTCGGTCTTCCGGCACCCCGGAATCTCGACGGATCCGACCCACAAGAATCTCGTCACGTCCCGAGGCGTCGATCGGCTCGGGGAATTTCTTGCCGTCGGGGCCATCCACCACTTCCACGCCGGCCGCCGCTTCGAGTTCCGCCCGCGCCGCGCGTGGGTCGACGGCCCGATCGAATTCGAGATACAACGCTTCTGCATGAGCCCTCAGGACCGGCACCCGGACACAGGTGGCGGAAACTCGAAGTGCATCGTCGCCAAGAATCCGACGCGACTCTCGCTCGAGCTTCCGTTCCTCCTCATTGACGCCATCGACATCGACCGGCGAATCATGACTGAACACGTTGAAGATCATCTGACGTCCTGACTGCTCGGTCGGCAGACGATCGCCGGAGGCCCAAGCCCGGGCTTGCGCCTCAAGTTCCGCCATCGCCGCAGCGCCCGCACCCGAGATCGCCTGATACGTGCTCGCGGTGATCCGCAGAATTCGACCCAATTTTCGCAGCGGGGCGATCGCGGTGAGCGCGATGATGGTCGAACAGTTCGGATTTGCGATGATGCCGGGCGATCGAAAACCCTCCAGAGTGGATTCGTTCACCCCGGCCACCACCAGCGGGCATGCGGGATCGGATCGAAATGCACTCGAATTGTCGATCGCGACGCAACCGCACTCGACCGCCATCGGCGCCAGGCGGCCGCTGACCTCGGAACCTGCCGCGAAAAACACGACCCCGGATTTCTTAAACGCAGACCGACAAGTGGCATCGTCCGCGGCGGCGACGGACAACGACCCGTCGCCGTAGGGGATGGTTCGGCCGACGCTGCTCGGAGAGGCGAGCAATCGGCATCGTCCAGGCGCGATGCCGCGTCCGGCAAGAATACCGAGCAACTCGAGACCCACCGCTCCGGTGCCACCGACGATGGTGATTCCTTCCATCAACGGAGGGTAACAAGATGCGATTCGGAACCGATGAGTGCGAGCCTCGATCACGAAGGTCGACGTCGATTCACCGATCGTCTATCGATGGGGCCGCTCAATCCCCGCGGTCGAGTAGTTGGACTCCGGCGGCGATCCACGCCGATTCCGCCGCGGCGGCCCGAGTCGCGTCGACCAGAATCCAATCGGTGTCGAAGGTCGAGATCGCGAGTACCGGCACGCCGGCGTCGCGAAGCGGCTCGAGGAGCCCGACCAGAACTCCGACCAACTCGAAATCGAGCGTTCCCGGTATCGACCACGCTCGAAAAGGACCAGCCCGTCGCGCGGCTTCGGTGGAATTCACCAGTGGATCGGACCAGCCCCGCACCACGCTCGTTTCATCGGGCGTGCGAACGACCGCGTCTAGCCCCGAGAGGCCGGCGGCAAGGGCCGGAACCTCGGCTCCCACCGGGAGGCGGAGCACCGCGAACTCACCAGGGCGGCATTTCAGCGAGCGCGACGGAGATGTGCTGGAGCGAGCGGACATGGCGGTCATCATCCACGATCACCTCGAACGAGGCGTGAATCCGGGGATTGAAGGGATGTTGATCCGCGGAAGTCTGCCCGAACGCACCCTCATGATGGCCGATGGAGCCTCCGCGGCCGAAGAACACGGTTGACCCCCACCGGCACGGGTGTAGAATCTGGATTCAGTGGTGCCTCGCACCGCCGATATTGGGGATTAGTGTAACGGTAGCACGACTGATTCTGATTCAGTTAGTCCAAGTTCGAATCTCGGATCCCCAGTTGCAACAGATGAAACCGACCCGGCCATTCGCCGGGTCGGTTTTATTTAGGACATACCGGGCATCGCCGAGGGTGGCGTATCTGCAGGATCGGTTCAGTACAACCGGAACGGAACCCGCTGGATCGAGGAGTAGATGATGCCATCCCCGAACTGCGTCGGGAGGAACTGCACGACAAGATCGGCGCTGTTGAGTTCTAGGCTATTGAGCCCGACCGCCCCGAGGTCGAGTGACAACTGATATCCGGGGCCGATCAGGTTGTCGACTCTCGCCTCGGCCATCATTTCCGGACCGAACGTCCAACTCACCACCGGATCGTTCGCCGAAGGGTTCAATTGATCGAAGCTGCCGGGCGAAAAGAGGCTGCAGACCAACGTGCCATCCGCGAAGCGTGGGATCGGATAGGGGCGAGCAAAGAGATACACACCGACCCCGAGCAGATTGGGAAATCCGTTGCCCGTGGTGTCCATGGGCTGCTGGGACTTTAACACCGAGATTGCATTGATCGGGGACGATTCCAATGCTGGGTCCACCTTGCGAGGCTTCGGCGGAAGCGGACGCCCGGTGGTTGATTCGACCCCGTCGGTCACGCAACCCGAAGTCGCCCCGGCAAGCAGCAAGACGAGTGCAGTTCGAACGAAGTCCTGAGGTTTCTTGAGACGAAAATTCATGTCGACAGATCACATTTCAAGATCGGATCCCGACGGCTCCGGCGCTTCGACGGCGTCGGACTGGGGATCCGGAGTCGCGTCCTTCTTCCGACCCGACTTCGGATCCTGCTTCGGATCCTGCTTCGGATC
>JAPKCC010000130.1 GCA_028823105.1 Phycisphaerales bacterium
TCCCATCAGGAATAGCCATGTCGTGTTCAGCCAGGACGGCCTTGGGGTCAGCCATGAAGCGAGCCTTCAGGGCTTCGTCCTTCCAGCAGGCGGCAAACAGGGACGCGAGTTGGTTCTTCTTTTCAGTCATTCGTGAATACCTTTCGTGAGCGGGTTCGTGGTTAGGGAGTCCTATTCAGCAGTCAATCTGCCTCAACAAAAATATGGTGCAAGAGTCCTACCCCCCGCCGCGTTGCTCAACTCTTCATCAGAGAGTTGTAGGTAACCGGCGGGCGTTGCAGGCATCGTGATGTGCACGAAGTTGTCTGCGTTCTCCACCACCTTCACATCCATCCCATCAGGGACATCCATGCCGTGTTCAGCCAGGACGGCCTTGGGGTCAGCCATCAAACGAGCCTTCAGGGCTTCATCCTTCCAGCAGGCGGCAAACAGGGACGCGAGTTGGTTCTTCTGTTCGGTCATTGTTCATGGCCTCGGAAGGGACAGGGGGGCTGAAACATGTCCGCACTCTACGACACAGGTCCCGGGAATGTTCCCGAGACCTGCATGCGACTGTTCGAATGGAGCGTACCGGTCTCGAACCGGTGACCTGCTGCTTGCAAAGCAACCTCCGGCCTCGGATCAACCCGTCCAGTACGCCAGGAGGACGCCGAGGTCGCCGCCGTTGACCTCGCCGTCGTCGTTGAGATCGCCGGCGGGGTTCGTGGTGCCGAAGAGGCCGAGCAGGATGCCCAGGTCCGCGCCGTTGACCAGCCCGTCGCCGTTGAGATCACCGATGATCGCCGAATCCTTCTTGATGAAGATGCCGCGGGCGTCGGGTGAACCCAGGGCGGCGATGTCGCCGTCGGGCATGATGTCGTCCACCAACGCCGCATTGGCACAGAACACACGCTCCACATCCGTGATGCCACCGTCGTCGGTGAGCAGCCAGATGGAATTGCCGGAGTCGCGACCCCACAGCCAGTCCGGGGCGAGCAGGTCGGCGTCGGACAACACCTTCTCCCCGTTGATGAAGATCGCCGCGGTGTTGTTCTGGTAGTCGACCCGGTGCGCAATCCGGAACCACTCGCCCTTGGGCCAGAGGTTCTCGCCGATGTAGCCCTCGTTGTAGAAGCTGCCGTTGGAACAGACCAGGAAGAACTCGCCGTCGTTGGTGTTGGTGTGGTTGCCCTGCCAGAGACACTGGAGCTGGTTCTGGTTCTCCTCGATGAAGATGTCCCAGATGAAGGTGAAGTGATACACGTCTCCGGTGCCGCCGCCGCCATTGGCGGGGGCGTCGTAGTACATCTGGAGACCGCGGTTGGCGCCGTAGACGTTGTCGAGCATGACGTAGGACGCGACCTCACCGTCGATGTGGGGCACGCTGGTGCCGTCGGTGGTGCCGATCATCCAGTCCTCATCGAGCGTCATGCCCCGGGGTGTCAGGCTGGAACCGCCGAGCGTGGCTTCGAGCTCGACCTCGTCGCCGAAGGTCTCGTCCTGGAATCGCCATTCGGCGGTGTCCAGGGTCGGGTAGCCCGGGGTGGTCTCGAAGGTCCAGACCGGACCTTGCTCGGGGGTGCCTCCGTTGACTCGATCGACCCGCCAGTGATAGGTGGTGCCCACTTCGAGCCCTGAGATCGCCAGGTCGGTCTCCGACTGGGTGATGACCAGGTCGTCCTGGTCCAGCTCCGGGGTGGTTCCCAGGTAGATGTCGTAGGCGTCCGCGGGGAAGCACGGGTACCACCTCAGGGTCGTCTCCGGTTGCACGCCGTCCTCGCCGTTGGCCGGTTCCGGAGCGGTGTCGCCGGCATCGGACTCGCCGACGAAGAACCAGGAAGGCGTCGACCATCCACTCCAGCCCAGCGCTTCATCGCGGTAGCGAACCCGCCAGTAGACGGATTGGCAACCCGGCAGGCTTTCCTCGAACACCACGCGGGTGATGTCGGGGTCGGTGACGGTGTCGACGCTGTACCAGCCGTCGCCGTTGGGCGGGCGGTACCAGTTCTCGCGGCGCTTCCACTCCTCGGCGATGGGATCGTCGAAGCCATCCGGGGAGAGCGCCACCTGCCAGTGGCTCTCCAGGCCGGAGTCGCCCTGGGATTCGATGTAGCGGCTGCCTCGAAGCTGGACGCTGGACCCGTTGACGGTGTCGCCGGGACCGGGGCTCGCGTTCATCGGGGTCGAGGGCGGAAGGTTGTCGCTGCGGATCATGATTTCGTCGGTGACGACGTTGTCCAGGGGCACGTAGTCGTTGCCGCGACTGATCCGCCGCAGGCGGAACCAGGGATCGTCGGAGGTACCGACTTCCAGCTGCACGAATCCCCATTCCTGGAGGGTGATCTGGAACTCGTCGTAGTCCTGGTTGGGGTAGTCCCACCAGTAGTCGATCGATCCCATGGCCGTGGCGACATTCACCATCAGGTGGTCGTGGTCACGACTCTGGCCCCGGGAATAGGAGTGGGTGTGGCCGAAGAAGTGGATCGACGGCTTGCCGCAGTCGGTCGAGAACTGTTCGAGCTTGCCCACGATGGTGCTGGAGAAGCCACTTTCGCCGGGCGTCCAGGATTCGGACTTGTGCGGGTGGTGGAACTGGGCGAAGACGAAGTCGATCTCGTCGTCGGCACAGGCATCCGCCAGCACGCCGTCGAGCCAGGTGTACTGGTCGGTGCTCGAGACGTAGCCGTTGGAGTCCATCGAGATGATGCGGACGTTCTGGTGATCGAACCAGTAGCAGTGTTCATCGAGTCCCGGCGGCGCGTTGTGCGGGACATCCATGTACATGAAGTAGAGATCGGCGTTGGCCTCGTGGTTCCCGGGCGCCGGGACCAGGGGGACGTGCTTGTAGAGATCGACCGCCTGTCCGAAGAAGTGGTCGGTCCAGTGGGAATGGTTGGAGCCCGTGGACACCAGGTCGCCGGGAACCATGGCGAAGGCCAGCGAATCCTCGATCTCGCCGCCGTACTCCTTGGCGTAGAAGTCCAGGATGCCTTCGTTGACTACCTCGGCGTGCTTGGTGCCGCCGGATCCATACTGGCAGTCTGAGTAGACGGTGAAGGTGAAGGGCTCCCCGGTGGCCGAGGCGGGGGGAGTCCGGAAGGAGCTGATCCAGGATTCGTAGGGGGCGCTGAGGCACTTGTAGAAGTACCGGGTGTCGGATTCCAGACCGCTCAGCTGGACGTGGTGGATCCTGCCCGCGCCGGCCCCCGTGATCGTTGAACCCGTCGCCAGGCTGCCCAGGGACATGGTGGTTCCGTACTCGACCTTGGGGTTCTTGCCGGCGACGGTCTCCCAGGCGATGTGCATCGACCGTGAGGTGGGGTTGGTGAGGAACGGCTCGACGGTGGCCGTGGTGCCGGGCGGGTGAAAGGCCACCGCGGGCATGGCCAGCACGGTCAGCACTGAAAGCACGCTTCCAAGAAGAGTCAAGGGCTGCATCTTCATCTGGTTGATCCTCTCATGCGTTGGCGGTAGGTCGTCGGTATCGATTGTAACGGGGGACCTCGAGTTTCCAGCCTTTTAAATCCGGCGGGAATGCCTGCCCGACCCCTTGGTGGCTCCGTGCAATGCCCATTCGCGTCTGAAATGGAGTTCTCGGATGCATCCGACAGGGGAAGGCACTGTGGGCACTCGCCGATTGAGATCTCGCAGCAGGTCGGTGGGTGTCCACGACTTTTCTTCTACACACCACGACTTCCTCGCTCCAAGGCCTATCCGGGCTTCGAGGCGGTTGGTTGGAAGGCGGCGTCAAGGTCGGTTCTCTGCAGAGCGGGATTCGCGTCGGCAATATCCTGAGCCGTGATCCCCTCCTTGTTGCGGGCACTCGGATCGGCTCCTGCTTCGATCAGGAGGCGAATGACATCTGCAGTGCGTTCATTCTTGTACTTCTTGCTCACGGCGAACATCAATGGCGTATACCCGCCTTGATTCGCGTCGTTGACATTCGCGCCACCCTCCAGAAAAACCGTGATGAACGGCACGATCTTCTCGGTTGAAATGTTGGTGCAAGCCAACATCAGGGGGGTCGTGCCTTGAACAAAGAAAGGCTTGTACTCCAACAACTCGATGTCTACCTTGATACTCCTGGCGTTGACATCTGCACCAGCATCAAGCAGGGCCTGAATCACCTCGGGGTTCTCGTTCATGCCCGCAAATGCCAGCAATGGCGGCTCGGCATTCTTGGGATTCGGATCAACGCCAGCTTCCACCAAAGCCTCGACAACGCTCGGGCTCTCGTTGCCAAATGCCCATTCAAGTACTGAATCGCCACGCTTTGTGAGCGGGGGAAGCCTGGTCCCGGCGGCGATGATCGCCGTCATGATTCCGGGATTCTGATTGATGGCTGCCGACATCTCGATGGCATTCACGCCGTATTCCATCGCGTTGGGATTCGCGCCATTCGTGACCAGAACTTCGAACATGTCCGGATACCTGCTGCGGAGTGCCGCGTAGAGGTAGGCGCTCATGCCTTTTTGCGTTCGATCGTTCACCTTGGCGCCGGCTTTGATCAGCAGTTCCGTGGTTTCAGGCGTATTGGACATGGCTGCGAACATCAGGGGGGAGATCTTTCCACGACCAGTCGCCTCCAGGATTCCTCCCTCGTCGACAAGCAGTTCGATGACCTCGGGGTTGGGGTTGTTGCCACATGCCGCCTGGAACGCCGTCATGCCCATGTTTTTCGAGTCGGGTGCATTGGGATCCGCGCCCTGGGTTTCTAGAAACCAGCGAATGCTCGCAACGCTTTCATTCGATTCGCAGGCTTCCAAGAAAAGATTGATCGCATTGAGTTCGTGTGCGTCAGGAATTTGAGCGTACCAGGCCTTCAATTTCGCAATCACCTCTGGATTGGGATTATGCTTCGCCGCCAATTGGACGGTCCACCGAGTCAGCGTCGATCCGGCATCGATCAACACCTGGAGGACTTCGGGATTGCGAGCATTCATGACGGCAAGTTTAAACGCCGTTCTTCTCTGCATGACTTCAGGGTTGTTCAGCAGTCTCGGTCTCGTCGGCACTTCGAATTCTGCCTTGAGATCGGCGCCGTCACGAATCGCCGACGCGACGGCTTCAGGAGAGGCGTCCGGGTCTTGGCAGAGTTCGAAGAGTCGTGTCGTGGCTTTGGAGTCTGCGGCCACAGGGTCATCGACGGTTTTCCCCTGGGATTGGGCAAGACCGGTCATGGACGTTGTACAGGTTAGAAACATGACAACGATGGTCTTCATGAGATTCATGGGATTTCTCCTGCCACAAGAAGGCGCACACCGGAAAGCGGATTCGTGGAATTACGGTCACCGGCGTACGGTATGGCGACGGGCGAGAAAATTGCGGACACCCACCGATCGAGACCTCATAGGACGGTGTTCTATCGGCTTTTGGCTTGAGATTTACCAGCGGCAGGCAAATTGAGGCGCCGGATGAAGGACCGACCCCGCGGGAAGGGACTGTGGGCACTCACCGATTGAGATTTCGCAGCAGGTTGGTGGGTGTCCACGACTTCCTTCCCGATTGAGATTTCGCAGCAGGTTGGTGGGTGTCCACGACTTCCTTCATTGAACTATTCAGTCCGGTCTCATTGATGGGGGGAGCACACGATGACTGAAGAACGAAATCAACTGGCCTCCCTGTTGCGGCGTGCTGAAACGGTATTGAGAAGCCCCGTAGAGTGGGGTATGTTGGAGGATGAGGAATCGTCGCGAACCAGACCCTCGATCGTGGAGAATGAACCAGTGGCCAATGAATCGTCGAGAACATCCATTCTGGATCGTTTCAATGTGCGTCCCGGATTTCTCGTCTGCATCACCTTGTTCCTGGCGCTGTCTCTCGGTGCGAGCATGTTCCTCTTGCACGGAATCCTCGGAGCGTTTCTTGCCGTGGTTGCAGCTCCGATTCTCGTCGGAGTTCTCTTGATCAGTGGACGATGGATTAATCGTGTGATCGATTGGGAGGTCAAGATCAACGAACGCGAGCTGCGCGGTCTCTCCGAGTGGAATGACGACGATTCCCGAGACGAACATTTTCGGGATTGAAACCGCTCTTCGAAAGCAGGGTGTCGATGGCCGAACAGAAGAACCGACCGATTCGCGAAGTCGATGCCTCTGACCTTGGGCTTCTGATTGCCGCTTGGGATACTGATGGGTCAATCGTCGAGGGTTCCGACATCAATGGCGATGCGTCGTCAACGCCGCCGACCTCGGCCTGCTCATCTCCGCCTGGGGCCCGTGCCAGTAACCGCCTGACGCGAGCGGACCGACCGAAACATAGAACGCCGCACCCATGCTGATGATGGATGCGGCGTTCGTAATTTCTAGGTAGACACTGACCTGACCGAATCGATCTTCAATCGCCAGAGAGCCACGCCGCACACCGGGACGCGAGTTGGTTCTTCTGTTCAGTCATTCGTGAATACCTTTCGGGAGCGGATACGTGGTCGGGGAGTCCTATTCAGCAGTCAGTCTGCCTCAACAAGAGGTCTTAGGGTACGAACTCAATTGCAGGGAAGGTCATCAACCATACCCTGACGAAGGCCGTTGAT